>NZ_JBJGZA010000026.1:0-63860 GCF_054050255.1 Geodermatophilus sp. SYSU D00700
GGGGGCGCGCGCGGGCGCCGCCGCCCCCCCCCCCCCCGCCCCCCCCCCCCCCCCCCCCCCCCCCCCCCCCCCCCCCCCCCCCCCCCCTCACCGGTACTTCCGGCCGGTCAGCATCGCCTTGAGGGCGCCGAGCAGGCCCAGGACGCCGACCGCGCAGGCGAACCAGAAGCCCAGCCGGAACTCGTCGGGCTCCCACCCCTCCTGCGACAGCGGGACGAGCACCGCGGCGAGCGCCAGGGCGCTCACGGCGAGGGCGAGGACGCCGAGGAAGCGGTGGGAGCGCGCCGGCAGCCACATCAGGATGCCGAGCAGGAACAGCACCCCGCCGCCGAGGACGACGGCGAGCGGCTGCCAGAAGCCGGTGTCGACCAGCGTGCCGAACCCGCTCCCCAGCTCGTCGAACCCCCGGCCCACGAGGTCCCAGCCGAGGTCGTTCTCCGCGGCCAGCCAGCGCAGCGCCAGGCTGATCCCGGCGGCGATGCCGGCCAGGATCAGCAGCAGCCCGGCCAGGGAGGCGGGACCGCGGACCGCCACCGGCTTGCTCGAGTAGTCCGGCTGCGTGTACGGGCCCGGCCCGCCGTACCCGCCCGGGGCGGGCTGGCCGTAGCCGCCGGGGCCCGCGGCGGAGGCGCCACCCACCGGGGAGAGGCCCGGCGTCGTCTGCTCCCGCCAGTCGCCGGGCTGCCCGGCCGGCATCGCGCGGGTGGACGGGTCGCGCTCGGTCATCTGCTCTCCTCCGTGTCCGGGACGGCGACGGGCCCTCGCCGCGAGGGTAGGGCCGCGCGGCCTCGTCCGTCGCCGGCTCCGGCACACTGGGCGGGTGCCCGCGACGATCCTCGACGGCAAGGCCACCGCAGCGACCATCCGCCAGGAGCTGACCGCGCGGGTCGCGGCCCTCACCGCGGCCGGGCACCGGCCCGGGCTGGGCACGCTGCTGGTCGGCGACGACCCGGGCAGCCGCTGGTACGTCAACGCCAAGCACTCGGACTGCGCGCAGGTCGGCATCGCCAGCATCCAGCGCGAGCTGCCGGCCACCGCCACCCTCGCCGACGTGCTCGCCGTCGTCGAGGAGCTCAACGCCGACCCGGCCTGCACCGGCTACATCGTCCAGCTGCCCCTGCCGCGCCAGGTCGACGAGTACGCCGTCCTCGAGGCGATCGACCCGGCCAAGGACGCCGACGGCCTGCACCCGGTCAACCTGGGCCGGCTCGTGCTCGGCGTCGACGGGCCGCTGCCGTGCACGCCGGTCGGCATCGTCGAGCTGCTGCGCCGCTTCGACGTCCCCGTCGCCGGCGCCGAGGTGGTCGTGGTGGGGCGCGGCATCACCGTCGGCCGCCCGCTCGGGCTGCTGCTGACCCGCCGCACCGAGAACGCCACCGTGACCCTCTGCCACACCGGCACGCGCGACCTCGCCGCGCACCTCCGCGCCGCCGACGTCGTGGTCGCCGCGGCCGGCGTCCCGGGGCTGGTCAGCGCGGACGTGGTCAAGCCGGGCGCCGCGGTGCTCGACGTGGGCGTCAGCCGGGTCGACGGGAAGATCGCCGGCGACGTCGCCGCGGACGTCGCCGAGGTGGCCGGGCACGTGGCGCCCAACCCCGGCGGCGTCGGGCCGATGACCCGGGCGATGCTCCTGCAGAACGTGGTGCTGGCCGCCGAGCGGGCGGCCGCGGACGAGGTGCTCACCGCTTGACGACCCGACCCCCGCTCTACACCCGCCGGCCCTTCCTGGCCGGCCTGCTGCGCCAGCTCCCGCTGTTCGCGGTGCTGGTCGCGGTCGCGGTCGGGCTGGGGATGGTCGCGCTCGAGCACTGGCGGCGGGGGCTGCTGGTCGTCGCGCTCGCGCTCGTCGGGGCCGGCGTGCTGCGGCTGGTCCTGCCCGTCCGGCGGGTGGGCTTCCTCGCCGTCCGCAGCCGCCCGGTCGACGTCGTCCTCATGGCCGGTGCCGGTGCCGCGCTGGCCGTCCTCAGCATCCTGGTCCCGGGCGGCTGAGCCCCCGGCCCGCGGGCGCGGGCACCCGGGGGCCGGTCTAGGTTGACGCCCATGGCAGAGCAGCCCAGGAACGGCAAGGTCACCGTCGTCGGTGCCGGCTTCTACGGCTCCACCACCGCCCTGCGACTGGCGGAGTACGACGTCTTCGAGACGGTCGTGCTCACCGACATCGTCGAGGGCAAGCCCGAGGGCCTGGCCCTCGACATCAACCAGTCACGCCCGATCGAGGGCTTCGAGACGAAGGTCGTCGGCGTCGGCGGGGGCTCCTACGAGGGCACCGAGGGGTCCGACGTCGTCGTGATCACCGCGGGCCTGCCCCGCAAGCCCGGCATGAGCCGCATGGACCTCATCGAGACCAACGCCAAGATCGTCCGGCAGGTCGCGGAGAACGTCGCCCGGACCTCGCCGGACGCCGTCGTCATCGTGGTGTCCAACCCGCTCGACGAGATGACCGCGCTCGCCCAGCTGGCCACCGGCTTCCCGCGCAACCGCGTCATGGGGCAGGCGGGCATGCTCGACACCGCCCGGTTCAGCAACAACGTCGCCGAGGAGCTCGGCGTACCGGTGTCCTCGGTGCAGACGCTGACCCTCGGCTCGCACGGCGACACGATGGTGCCGGTGCCCTCGCGCTGCACCGTCGACGGCAAGCCGCTGTCCGACGTGCTGGCCGCCGACCGCATCGAGCACCTGGTCGACCGCACCCGCAACGGCGGCGCCGAGGTGGTGGCGCTGCTCAAGACCGGGTCGGCGTACTACGCGCCGTCGGCCGCCGCCGCCCGCATGGCCCGCGCCGTCATCGAGGACTCGGGTGCGGTCATGCCCGTGTGCGCCTGGGTCGACGGCGAGTACGGCATCTCCGGCGTCTACCTCGGCGTGGAGGCCGAGATCGGGCGGGAGGGTGTGCGCCGGGTCGTCGAGGGGGACCTGACCGAGAGCGAGCTGTCCGGCCTGCGCGAGGCCGCCGAGGCCGTGCGAGCGAAGCAGGCCGACGTCGCCGACATGTGAGGCGGCGACACCTGACCGACGTCCGGTCCGACGGGCCGGAGCTGCATGAGAGGGAATGTCTGACGTGAGCAAGATCAAGGTCGAGGGCACCGTCGTCGAGCTCGACGGCGACGAGATGACCCGGATCATCTGGCAGTTCATCAAGGACCAGCTGATCCTGCCCTACCTCGACGTCAACCTGGAGTACTACGACCTGGGCATCGAGCACCGCGACGCCACCGACGACCAGGTCACCATCGACTCCGCCAACGCCATCAAGCAGCACGGCGTCGGCGTCAAGTGCGCCACCATCACCCCGGACGAGGCGCGGGTCGAGGAGTTCGGCCTCAAGAAGATGTGGCGCTCCCCGAACGGGACGATCCGCAACATCCTCGGCGGCGTCATCTTCCGCGAGCCGATCATCATGCAGAACGTGCCGCGGCTGGTGCCCGGCTGGACCAAGCCGATCATCGTCGGCCGTCACGCCTTCGGCGACCAGTACCGCGCCACCGACTTCCGCTTCCCCGGCGAGGGCACCCTGACGGTGACCTTCACCCCGAAGGACGGGTCCGCGCCGATCGAGCACGAGGTCTTCCAGGCGCCCGGCGCCGGCGTCGCGCTGGCGATGTACAACCTCGACGAGTCGATCCGCGACTTCGCCCGCGCCTCGATGAACTACGGCCTGCAGCGCGGCTACCCGGTGTACCTGTCGACGAAGAACACGATCCTCAAGGCCTACGACGGCCGGTTCAAGGACGTCTTCGCCGAGGTCTTCGAGACCGAGTTCGAGGACCAGTTCGAGAAGGCCGGGATCACCTACGAGCACCGGCTCATCGACGACATGGTCGCCGCGTCCCTCAAGTGGGAGGGCGGCTACGTCTGGGCGTGCAAGAACTACGACGGCGACGTCCAGTCCGACACCGTGGCGCAGGGCTTCGGCTCGCTGGGCCTCATGACCTCGGTGCTCATGACCCCCGACGGCCGCACGGTCGAGGCCGAGGCCGCCCACGGCACGGTCACCCGGCACTACCGCCAGCACCAGCAGGGCAAGGAGACCTCGACCAACCCGATCGCGTCGATCTTCGCCTGGACCCGAGGCCTGGCCCACCGCGGCAAGCTCGACGACACGCCCGAGGTCACCCGGTTCGCCGAGACCCTGGAGAAGGTCTGCATCGACACCGTCGAGGGCGGTCAGATGACCAAGGACCTCGCGCTGCTGATCAGCAAGGACCAGCCGTGGCTGACCACCCAGGACTTCCTGGCGGCCATCGACACCAACCTGCAGAAGGCCATGGCCTGACGCTCGCCGGCCCGGGCGGCCCCCTCACCCCCGCGGTGAGGGGGCCGTCGTGCGTCCGGGGTGGGGTCACCTGCGCGACTGCGGGGCGTCGTCGTCCAGGGCGGCACGGCGGCGACGTGTTCCCCGCAGTTGCGGCCCGTGGACAGCCAGCGCGCCCCACCGCCGGCTCGCGGCAGGCTCGCCCGGTGCCCACGCCCCTCATGGACGGGACCATGCCGGTGGAGGTGTCGGTGCCCGCGGGCGTGCGGTTCGGACCGGTCGCCGTCTGCGGGTCCGCCGGACGGTGCTCCCGGCCGCCGACGTCGTCCGGGTGCGCCGGATCCCGAGCACCAGCGGGACCCGGACGGCGCTCGACATCGCCCGGACGGAGCCACCCACGGAGGCGGTGGCGGCCATCGACGTCCTGCTCGCGCGGGGCGTCGTCGACCGTGCCGGGCTGCGCCGGTCGCTGGACACGCCGCCGTCGCCGCGAGGGGCGCAGCGGGCGAGACGGGCGGTGGAGCTGGCCGACCCGCGCGCCGGGTCCCTGCCGGAGTCCCGGGTGCGCGTGCTCCTCGCGCTGGCCGGGGAGCGCGGTGCCGCAGTACACCGTCCGGGACCAGGGCGGCGCCTTCGTCGCGCGCGTCGACCTCGCCCTCCCCGAGCACCGGCTGGCCGTGGAGTACGACGGCGCCTGGCACGGGGAGCCGGTCAGCCGGCGCGGGACCGGCCGAGGCTCACCAGGCTCACCGCCGCGGGCTGGCGGGCGTGGTGTTCGTGACCGCCGCCGACCTGCGCGGACCGGACGTGGTGGTCGCCCGCGTGGCCGCGGCGCTCACGCGGTGAGCGGTCAGGCGCCGAAGAGCTGGGTCCACCAGGGGCCGCCGGGACCCTCCGCGACGCCCACGCCGAGCTTCGACAGCGAGCAGTTGAGGATGTTCGCCCGGTGCCCGGCGCTGTTCATCCAGGCGTCCATCACCGCGGCGGGGTCGGGCTGGCCGTAGGCGATGTTCTCCGCCCGCGCGTAGGAGATCCCGGCGGCCTCGGCCCGGTCGAAGGGGGAGAGCCCCTCGGGCGTGGTGTGGGAGAAGAAGTCGCGGTCGCGCATGTCGGCGCTGTGGGCCCGGGCCACCGCGGCCAGCGCCGGGTCGGCGGTGACGGCACCGCAGCCGGCCGCCGCGCGGGCCTGGTTGACCAGCTGCAGGACCGCGGCCTCGGTGCTCGGGGCGGCCGGGGCAGCGGCCGCCACCGGGGCAGGCGCGGAGCGGGTCGTGCTCGGCGTCGCGGTGGTGGTCCCCGCGGCGGACGGCGACCCCGCGGCGGACGACCGGGCCGACGGCGACCCCGCGGCAGACGGCGACCCGGCAGCGGAGGACCCGGCAGCGGGCGAACTCGGGGACGACGACCCCGCGGACGGGTTGCCCGCCGTCGGGGACGGTGCCTCCGGCGAGGGCGCGTCCGGCGAGGGCGCGTCCGGCGACGACGTGTCCGAGGACGGCACATCCGGCGAGGGCGCGTCCGGCGACGGCGCGTCCGGGGACGGGGCCTCCGCCGTCGGTGCGTCGGACGGCGCGCCGGTCGACGGCCCACCCGCGGTGGTGCCCGGCGCACCCGGGACCGTGGTCGTCCCGGGCGCCGGCTCGCCGTCGACGCCCATCCGCACCACACCGGTGCGCGGGGAGGTCCCGGCCGCCGCCGAGGTGACCCCGGACTCGACCGTCGACAGCCCACCGCGGCCGGCCGCCATCAGCGGGACGACCAGCACGATGCCGGCCACCGCGAGGACGACCACCAGCACCGGCAGGACGCGGCGGCCGAGCAGCGCCCGCACCCACGGCGTCCGGGCCCGCCGTCGGGCGGCGACGGGGCGGGCAGGCGGCGGGGAAGGCCGGCGGTGGCGCACGCGATTACCTCACGAAGTCGACAAGTCGCTATCTGTGACTTCGGCGAGAGTAGCCGTAGCCCAAGATCACCCGACAGGGTGAGGTGACCGACGTCACACCACGAACCCCACCCGCCACACCCGTGGCCGGCCCTAGGAGCATGGGCACGCCCGCCCACCCCGAGACGCGAGGAGCACACCGCGGTGAGCGACGTCTGGCTCGACATCGTCCTCGTCGTCGTCTTCGTGCTGGTCGGCGGCTTCTTCGCCGGCGCGGAGATCGCGCTGGTCTCGCTGCGGGAGGCGCAGGTCCGCGCGCTGTCCGAGCGCGGCCGCCGGGGCGCCGCCCTGGCCCGGCTGCTCGGCGACCCCAACCGGTTCCTCGCCGCCGTCCAGGTGGGCGTCACCCTCGCCGGCTTCCTGTCGGCGGCCTTCGGCGCCAGCACGCTGGCCGAGCCGTTCGGCGACTGGCTGGTCTCCCGCGGGCTGGGAGAGGGGATGGCCGACACCCTCGCCCTGGTGCTGATCACCCTCGTCATCAGCTACGTGTCGCTGGTGGTCGGCGAGCTGACCCCCAAGCGGCTGGCGCTGCAGCGCGCCGAGGGCTTCGCGCTGCTGGTGGCCCGCCCGCTGAACACCATCGCCCGGCTGTCCCGCCCGGTCATCTGGCTGCTGTCGGCGTCGACCAACGTGCTCGTGCGGCTGCTCGGCGGGGACCCGAGGGCCAGCGGCGAGGCGATCAGCCAGGAGGAGCTGCGCGACCTGGTCGCCGCCCACGAGTCGCTGAGCAGCGACGAGCGCAAGCTGATCGACGAGGTGTTCCGGGCCGGCGACCGCGAGGTCCGCGAGGTGATGACGCCGCGCACCGAGGTCGAGTTCCTCGACGCCTCGACCACGGTCAGCCGGGCCGCCCGGCAGGTCGCCGAGTCCGGCTGGTCGCGCTACCCGGTCACCGGCCGCGACCAGGACGACGTCGTCGGGTTCGTGCACGTGCGCGACCTGCTGCTGCCCTCGCACCCCGCCGGGCGGGCGGCCACGGTTGGCGACCTGGCCCGCGAGGTGAAGCGGCTGCCCGGCACCGCGGGGGTGCTCACCGCCCTGTCGGAGATGCGCCGGGAGAACCAGCACCTGGCGATCGTCGTCGACGAGTACGGCGGCACCGACGGCATCGTCAGCCTCGAGGACCTCATCGAGGAGGTCATCGGCGAGATCTACGACGAGTACGACGAGGAGGTCGCGCCCGACGGCGACGAGCGGCCCGGCGGCCCGCACGAGGTCGACGGGCTGCTCAACCTCGACGACTTCGCCGAGGCCACCGGGCTGCGCCTGCCCGAGGGGCCCTACGAGACGGTCGCCGGCTACGTGCTGGCCGAGCTCGGCCGGATCCCGGAGGCCGGCGACGCCGTGGAGGTCGAGGACCGCACGCTCACCGTCACCGAGCTCGACGGGCGGCGGATCGCGCGCCTGTCGGTCAGTCGCGCCCCCGACCCGGCCCCCGCCGCAGACGTCGAGGCATAGGAAGCGATACCCACGTCCGGGCCGCCTCGACGTGGGTATCGCTTCCTATGCCTGGCCGCGGGCCTGCGCGACCTCCCAGGCGTCGCGCACGATCCCGGTCAGGTCCGGGTGCTGGGGCGTCCAGCCGAGGTCGGCGCGGATGCGGTCGCTGGAGGCGACCAGCTGCGCCGGGTCGCCGGCCCGCCGATCGCCGACCTGCACCGGCACCGGGTGGCCGGTGACCTCGCGGACGGCGTCGACCACCTGCTGCACCGAGAAGCCGGTGCCGTTGCCCAGGTTGTAGACCCGGTGCTCGCCCGGCTCCGGGGCGGTCAGCGCGAGCAGGTGCGCGTCGGCGAGGTCGGAGACGTGGATGTAGTCGCGGATGCAGGTGCCGTCGGGCGTCGGGTAGTCCTCGCCGTAGATCGTCATCGCCTCGCGCTTCCCGGCCGCGACCTGCAGCGCGATCGGGATGAGGTGGGTCTCGGTGGTGTGCCGCTCGCCCAGGCCGTACGCGGCGCCGGCCACGTTGAAGTAGCGCAGGCTCACCGCCGCGAAGTCGTACGCGGTCGCGTACGAGGTCAGCATCGCGTCGACGGCGAGCTTGGTGGCGCCGTAGGTGTTGGTCGGCCGGGTGGGCGCGTCCTCGCGGATGGGGACCTGCTCGGGCTCGCCGTAGGTGGCCGCGGTCGAGGAGAAGACGATCCGCCGGCAGTCGACCGCCCGCATCGCCTCGAGCAGCGCCAGCGACCCGCCGACGTTGTGCTCCCAGTAGAGCTCCGGCCGCACCTGCGACTCGCCCACCAGGCTCTTGGCCGCGAAGTGCAGCACCGCCTCGGGACGGACGTCGGCCAGCACCGGCCCCGATCCCTGCAGGGTGGCCTGCACGAACCGGGCGCCCTCCGGGACGGCGTCGGCGTGCCCGGTCGACAGGTCGTCGAGCACGATGACCTCGTGGCCGCCCGCGAGGAGTGCGGCGGTGACTACGCTGCCGATGTAGCCGGCCCCACCGGCGACGAGAACGCGCATGGGGCCACCCTAGGAGCCCGCGCCCGGGAGCACCGGGTGCGCCGGAGGACTGACCCGTGGTGAGTGCACGTCCGGCCGTCCAGGCACTGCCGGCCTACAAGCCGGGCCGCAACCCCGCCGACCTGGCGCGGGAGCTCGGTGTCGACCGTGCTGTCAAGCTGGCCAGCAACGAGGTCCCGTTCCCGCCGCTGCCGGCCGTCGTCCAGGCCCTGGCCACGACGGCGGGGGAGACCCACCGCTACCCCGACAACGGCGCCGCCGTGCTGACCCGGGCGCTGGCCGGCCACTACGGCGTCGACCCGGCGCAGGTCGTCCCCGGCTGCGGGGCGGTGATGCTCTGCCAGCAGCTCGCCCAGTCGTTCAACGACCCCGGGACGGCGATCGCCTTCGCGTGGCGCTCGTTCGAGATGTACCCGCTGCTCGCGCAGGTGGCCGGCGCCCGCAGCCTGCAGGTGCCCCTGGTGCCCTCGCGGCCGGGCAGCTCGCCCGACACCCACGACCTCGACGGCCTGGCCGCCGTGGTCGACGACGACACCCGGCTGCTGTTCGTGTGCAACCCGAACAACCCCACCGGGACGGCGGTGCGCCGCGCGGAGCTCGAGCGCTTCCTCGACCGGGTGCCGGAGTCGGTGCTCGTCGTGCTCGACGAGGCCTACCGCGAGTTCGTCACCGACCCCGACGTCCCCGACGGGCTCGAGGTGATGCGCGGCCGGCCGAACGTCGCCGTGCTGCGCACGTTCTCCAAGGCCTGGGGCCTGGCCGGGCTGCGGGTCGGCTACCTCGTCGCCGAGGACCCCGCCGTCGCCGACGCCGTCCGCCGCACCCACGTGCCCTTCAGCGTCTCCACGCTGGCCCAGGCGGCCGCCGTCGCGGCGCTGCAGAGCCAGGAGGAGGTCGGCCGCCGGGTGGCCGCCGTCGTCGCCGAGCGCGACCGGCTCACCGCCGCGCTGCGCGACCGGGGGCTGGAGGTCCCCGACAGCCAGGCCAACTTCGTGTGGCTCCCGCTGGGGGAGCCGACCGCCGCGGTCGCCCGGGCGCTGGAGGGACGCGGGGTCATCACCCGCCCCTTCGCCGGCGAGGGGCTGCGGGTCACCGTCGGGACGCCCGAGGAGGACGACGTCTTCCTCGAAGCGCTCGACGACGTCCTCCCCGGCGTGTCCGGGACGGCGGCCGACGACGTGCGCAGCGGCGCACCGGTCGGCTGAGCCGCGGCTGGTTTGATGGCCGCCGTGCCCCTTCCCCGTGTGCTCTCCGGCATCCAGCCGACGGCGGACTCGTTCCACCTCGGCAACTACCTGGGTGCGCTGCGGCAGTGGGTCGCGCTGCAGGAGACGGCCGAGGCGTTCTACTGCGTCGTCGACCTGCACGCGATCACCATGGAGTGGGACCCGCAGGAGCTGCGCCGCCGCACCCTGGTCTCGGCGGCCCAACTGCTGGCGCTCGGCGTCGACCCGCAGCGCAGCACGCTGTTCGTGCAGAGCCACGTCCCCGAGCACGTGCAGCTGTCGTGGGTGCTCGAGTGCGTGGCCCGCTTCGGCGAGGCCAGCCGGATGACGCAGTTCAAGGACAAGAGCCAGCGCGAGGGTGCTGCGGGCTCCTCGGTGGGGCTGTTCACCTACCCCGTCCTGCAGGCCGCCGACATCCTCGTCTACCAGGCCGACGAGGTCCCGGTGGGTGAGGACCAGCGCCAGCACCTGGAGCTGACCCGCGACCTCGCCACCCGCTTCAACGGCCGTTTCGGTGAGACGTTCACCGTGCCCGCCGCCCGCATCCCGCAGGGCGCGGCGCGGATCCTCGACCTGCAGTCGCCGGAGAAGAAGATGAGCAAGAGCCTGCCCCCGGCCGGCTGCGTCTTCCTGCTCGACGACCCGAAGGTGACGGCGAAGAAGATCCGCTCGGCGGTCACCGACACCGGCCGCGAGGTGGTCGCCGACCCGGTCGGCAAGCCGGGGGTCACCAACCTGCTGGCCATCCACAGCGCACTGTCGGGCACCGCCGTGCCCGAGCTGGAGGAGCGCTTCGCCGGCCGCGGCTACGGCGACCTGAAGAAGGAGCTCGCCGAGGTCGTCACCGAGTTCGTCACCCCGGTGCGCGAGCGCACCCAGGAGCTGCTCGACGACCGCGCCGAGCTCGAGCGGCTGCTGGCCGCCGGCGCGGCCCGGGCCCGCGAGGTCGCCGCGCGGACGGTGCGCACCGTCTACGACCGGGTCGGCTTCCTGCCTCCTGCGGGAGTGGCGTCGTGAACGACGACACCTTCGTCCCGCGCAGCTCGACGCCGCCGCCGCAGACCTCCGTCGTCGGGGTGCTGGTGCCCGTCCCCGAGCCGTGGGCGCAGGTGCTCGTCGACTGGCGGACCAAGGTCGGCGACGCCCAGGCCACGCTCGTCCCCCCGCACGTGACGCTGCTGCCGCCCACCGAGGTGCCCTGCACCGACCGGCCCGCGATCACCGAGCACCTGACACGGGTGGCCGCCGCACACCCGCCCTTCGACATGCACCTGTCGGGCACCGGCACCTTCACCCCGGTCAGCGACGTCGTCTTCGTCGCCGTCGCCAAGGGCATCGGCAACTGCGAGCTGCTGGCCTCCGACGTCCGCACCGGGCCGCTGACCCGGACGCTGTCGTTCCCGTACCACCCGCACGTCACCGTGGCCCACGACGTCCCGGAGGACATGCTCGACCTCGCCTACAGCGGCCTGGCCGACCTGACCGCGGAGTTCCGGGTCGAGTCGTTCACCGAGTTCGAGCAGACACCGGCCGGCACCTGGACGGTCGCGCGCGAGTACCCGCTGACCGGACCGCCGTACCGCTGACGGAGGACCCTCCTGCCGCCCGCCACTCGCAGGCTCGCGGCGGGACCCTGCAGCAGGAGGACCCGTCCTCCCCACCCTTCGCAGGCTCAGAGCGGGCTTCGAGACGGGGCCACAGCACGTCACCGGGCGGCCCGGTGCACTCGGCCCCAGACTGGGCGGGGTGGGTGCACCTCGGGACGACCGGCTGCGGGCCGGCGACGCCGTCCGCGCGCCCTGGGCCCGCATCGCGGGGGCGGGCCCCCGGATCACCGCGGGCGTCGGGCGGCTCCGCCGCCGGCTGCCGTGGTTCGACCACCTGGCGCGGGCCGGAGGCCGCTACCGGCGCACCCAGGGCGACCTCATGGCCGCCGGCGTCACCTACTTCGTCTTCCTCGGCCTGTTCCCGGTCCTGCTGCTGGTCGCGTCGGTCATCGCGCTGGTCCTCTCCGGTGACGCGCTGCTGCAGAAGGAGCTCTACACCGCCATCCGCGAGGCGTTCCCCGGCTCGACCGGCCGCCAGATCGTCGGGGAGCTGCGCTCGGCCGTGGGCTCGGCCGGCATCACCGGCCTGGTCGGCCTCGCCGGTGTCCTGTACGCCGGCCTGCGCGCCATGGACAAGCTCCGCATCGGCATGGAGCGCATCTGGAAGGGGCGCGCCGACGAGCCCGAGTTCCTCCGGGACAACCTGCAGGACCTCGTGGCCCTGCTGCTGCTCGGGGTGGTCGGGCTGGCGAGCCTCGCGCTCACCGGCGTCGGCACGCGGGCGACCGCCTGGTTCCTCGACCTGCTCGGGCTGGCCGGCGTCCCCGGCCTCGGTGTGCTCACCACCGTGCTGGGCCTGGCGCTGGCGCTGCTCACCGACGTGCTGGTGTTCCTCTGGCTGCTGCGGGTGGTCCCCGCCACCGGCTCCCCGCTGCGGCGCCTGCTGTCCGGGGCGCTGTTCGGCGCGGTTGGCCTCGAGGTGCTCAAGCTGGCCGGCGCGCTCTACCTGACCCTCATCGACGGCAGCGTCACGGCCTCGGCGTTCGGCGGCGCGGTCGGCATCCTGGTCTGGATCAACCTGGTGGCCAGGTTCGCCTTCTTCACCGCGGCCTGGACCGCGACCCTGCCGTCCCTGTCCCCGGCGGTCCCCGCCGTCGCGCCGGAGGAGGTGCCGGTGCCGGCGGGCTCGGGCGCACGGCCCGCCGCACGCCGATGACCGTGGCGACGACCACCGCGACGGCGGCCGCGCCCAGGGCCACCCCGCCGAGGGCCGGCGGGCCGTCGTCGGCCGCGGGAGCCCGTCCGGTGGGCCCCGCGGCCACCGGTGCCGCCGCGGTGGGCGTGGCCGCCGGGGCCGGGGTCGTCGACGGAGCCGGGACCTCGGCCGCCGAGCCGACCAGCCTGCCCACGCCGCCCAGCGACGCCGGCACGGTGAACCCCCAGTCGAGCAGCCGCGCGGCCTGGTCGGCGGCCCGCAGCGGGGTTCTCTCGGTGCCCATGACGCTGACCACCAGCCGCCGGCCGTCGCGCTCGGCGGCGGTAACGAAGGTGTGCCGGGCGGCGTCGGTGAAGCCGGTCTTGCCGCCCAGCCCGCCCGGGTAGTCCGCCAGCGGGTTCTCGTTCTGGATCTGGAAGCCCGTCGAGCGGCCCTCGACCCCGGGCATCTGCGCGGTCGGCGTCACCAGCAGGGCCGCGGTGACCGGGTCGGCGACCAGCGCCCGGAAGAACAGCGCGAGGTCGTAGGGCGAGGAGGACTGGCCGGCGACGTCGAGACCCGACGGCGTGCCCGCCACCGTGTCGAAGGCGCCCATCTCCAGCGCGCGGGCGTTCATCGCCGCCACGGTGGCCTCCACGCCGCCGGCCGCGCGGGCCAGCCCGTTGGCCGCGTCGTTGCCCGACTGCATGACCAGCGCCTGGAACAGCAGCGACACCGGATAGCGCCCGCCGGCGACCATGCCGACCTTGCTGCCCTCCATCGCCTCGTCCTCGACGGTGCCCTCGACCACCAGCGCCGGGTCCAGCCGGTGGACGAGGGTGAGCAGCGTCAGCGTCTTGAGGGTGCTCGCCGGGTAGTAGCGGCCGTGCGGGTCGCGGGCGGCCAGCACGTCGCCGGTGCCGGCGTCGGCCACCAGCCAGCCCGCGGCGGCGATCCCGTCGGGCAGCGGCGGGGCGCCGTCGACGACGACCGTGCCGCGGGTGTCCAGCCGCTCGCCGCCGACGGTGACGCCGCCGGGCCCGTACCCCTGCGGCGGTCCGCCGGGCAGCGGCGCGGTGGGCGTCGGCGCGGCCGCGTCGACCGTGGGCCGGGGAGCCTCGGACACCGGCGCCTGGGGGGCCGGAGCGGCCGCGGCCGGCGCCGCCGTGGCGACCCCGGCACCCAGCCCCGCCGCCACGACCAGCGCGCCCAGCAGCGCCCGCACGGGGCGCCGGGTCTCCCGCTGTCGCCGCACGGGACCACGCTAGTGCGCTGGCCCGGCCCACCGGGCGGGCGCGCGACGGCGGTGGCGGGTGCTCCGGGCCGCCTGCTGCTTCGCAACGATCGCATCTCGGTCCGCCGCCGACATGGCGGGCGGGGCGCCGACCGCGGTTAGCGTGCCCAGTCGACGCGTCCGGCGTCCCCGGCCGGGCCGGGGAGCCCGGGCGTGACGGACCAAGGACCCACGGGAGCTCCCCTCCGTCTGTGCGGAGCTCCCCCGAGGAAGGAGTGCCTCTTGCGCCGAGCGCGGAAGACGAAGGTGGCGGCGCTGCTGCTCGCCGGCAGCATGGCCCTGGCCGCCTGTGCCAGCGACGAGCCCGACGGCGGCAGCGGCGGCGGTGGCGGCGAGGGCGGCGCGGAGGAGGTGCGCATCGGCCTGGCCTACGACGCCATCGGGCGCGGTGACCGGTCGTTCAACGACTCCGCCTTCGCCGGCGCGCAGGCCGCCATCGAGGAGTACGGCGGCGAGTACCGCGAGGTCACCCCGAACGAGGACGGCTCCGACCGCGCCGAGCTGCTCGCCCAGCTCGCCGAGCAGGGGTACGACCCGGTCATCGCCGTCGGGTTCGCCTACGACACGATCATCGCCGACGTCGCGGCCGAGTACCCCGACACCACGTTCGCGCAGGTCGACGGCTCCTACCAGCTGCCCGACGGGACCAGCAAGGGCGACAACGTCACCGGGCTGATCTTCGCCTCCGAACAGGGCTCCTTCCTGGCCGGCGCCGCCGCCGCGCTGAAGAGCGAGTCCGGCCGGATCGGGTTCGTCGGCGGCGTCAACGTGCCGCTCATCCAGACGTTCCAGGCGGGCTACGAGGCCGGGGCGCGCGCGGTCAACCCGAACATCACGATCGACACCCAGTACATCTCCCCCGCCGGCGACTTCACGGGGTTCAACGACCCGGCGCGCGCGCAGATCCTCGCGCAGGGCATGTACTCCGGGGGTGCCGACATCGTCTTCCAGGTCGCGGGTGGCTCCGGCACCGGCGTCTTCCAGGCCGCCGCGGAGGCGGGCGGCCGGGCGATCGGCGTCGACTCCGACCAGTACCAGACGGTCGACGACCCGGCCCAGCAGGCCGTGATCATGACCTCGATGCTGAAGCGGGTCGACAACGCCGTGCTGTCCTTCGTCGGCTCCTTCGTGGACGGCAGCGTCGAGGGCGGCACCGACATCCTGTACGACCTCGAGAGCGACGGCGTCGGCCTGGCCACCACCGGCGGCTTCATCGACGACATCCAGGGCGACCTCGACACCTACCGTCAGCAGATCATCGACGGCGAGATCGAGGTCCCGACCACCCCGTGACGCCGGGCAGCCGGCGAGCCGGTTGACCGACCACACGCACACGGCGGGTCCGGGGGAGCGCCCCCCGGACCCGCCGTCGTGCTGAGGGGGGCACCCGCCCGGTGCGGAGGTGGGCAGAATGCGCAGTCGACACCCGCGCCGGAGGAGTGGCGGCGGCAGGGGCGCGGTCCATGCCGCGCCACCGGTACAGCAGAGTGGAGGCGAGCCCGCGCACCCGCGGGCCGCAGCGACAGGGAAGGGCCCATCATGGCCACAGCGGGCAACCCGGTCGGCGAGCCGGCCGGCCTGAGCAAGGGCGCGACCGGGGCCGGCGAAGAGGCGCCGCTGGCGGTCGAGCTGCGGGGGATCACCAAGCGCTTCCCCGGCGTGGTGGCGAACAAGGACATCGAGCTACGGGTCCGCCGCGGTGAGGTGCACGCCATCGTCGGTGAGAACGGCGCCGGCAAGTCGACGTTGATGAAGACCCTCTACGGCGAGCACCGTCCCGACGAGGGCGAGATCCTGGTCCACGGGCGCGAGGTGTCCTTCCGCAGCCCGGCCGACGCGATCGCCGCGGGGATCGGCATGGTGCACCAGCACTTCATGCTGGCCGACAACTTCACCGTCCTCGAGAACGTCGTGCTGGGCAGCGAGCCCACCCGCGGCGGCCGGCTGGACCGGGCCGAGGCCCGCCGACGGATCACCGAGATCTCCGACCGCTACGGACTGGGCCTGCGTCCCGACGCGCTCGTGGAGGACCTGGGCGTCGGCGACCGGCAGCGGGTCGAGATCGCCAAGGTGCTCTACCGCGACGCCCGCATCCTCATCCTCGACGAGCCGACCGCCGTCCTCGTGCCACAGGAGGTCGACGAGCTGTTCGGCAACCTGGCCGAGCTCAAGCGAGAGGGCCTGACGGTCATCTTCATCTCGCACAAGCTCGACGAGGTCCGCAGGGTGGCCGACTCGATCACCGTCATCCGCCGCGGCACCACGGTCGGTACGGCCGACCCCAGGACCACCTCCACGCGCGAGCTGGCCGAGATGATGGTCGGCTCCCAGCTGCCGACACCGGAGACCCGTACCTCCACGGTGCGGGCGACACCGGTGCTGCAGCTGTCCTCCGTGACGGTGACGGCAGCGGATGGCCGCCCCGTCGTCGACGACGTCAGCCTCACCGTCCGGGAGGGCGAGGTCGTCGGCATCGCCGGCGTCGAGGGCAACGGCCAGGCCGAGCTCGTCGAGGCCGTCATGGGCCTGCGGGGGCTCGCCGGCGGGACGATCTCCCTGGCCGGCGAGGACGTCACCGCCTGGTCCACCCGTGCGCGTCGCGAGGCCGGGGTCGGGTTCATCCCCGAGGACCGGCACCGCCAGGGCATGCTCCTCGACGCCCCGCTCTGGGAGAACCGCATCCTCGGCCACCAGACCCGGCCGCCGGCGGTCAAGGGCTGGTTCCTGGACCGCCGCGGCGCGCGCTCGGACACCGAGCGCATCATGCGCCAGTACGACGTCCGCGCCCCGGGACCGGACACCCTCGCCGTCGCGCTGTCCGGGGGCAACCAGCAGAAGCTCATCGTGGGCCGGGAGATGGAGGCCCATCCGCGGCTGTTGATCGCCGCGCACCCCACGCGCGGTGTCGACATCGGTGCGCAGGCGGCCATCTGGGAGCTGCTCAAGGACGCCCGCGCGGAGGGGCTGGGGATCGTGCTCGTCTCCGCGGACCTCGACGAGCTCATCGGTCTGTCCGACACGCTGCACGTCATGCTGCGCGGTTCCCTCGTGGCCACCCTCGATCCCGCTCGGGTCACCCCCGAGGAGCTGGGCGGGTACATGACCGGGGCCCGGACGGCGGTGGGTGCAGCGTGAACAGGCTCCGCCGCCTCGGGCTGGCCCTCCTCGGGCCCGCGCTGGCGCTCGTCGTCGCGCTCGTCGTCTCGGGCATCATCGTCGCGCTGATCGGGGAGGACCCGATCGAGGCGCTCGGCGTGATCACCGACCTCGGCGACTCCCCCTCGCAGCAGGTGCAGTCGATCGTGGTGATCCTCAACCGGGCGGTCCCGCTGTTCCTCGCCGGGTTGGCGGTGTCCATCGCGTTCCGGATGGGACTGTTCAACATCGGCGTCGAGGGCCAGTACCGGCTCGCCACGATCCTCGCGGCGGCGGTCGGCGCCGCCGTCACGCTGCCGGCGCCGCTGCACGTCCTGCTCATCATCGTCGTCGCCGTGCTGGTGGGGGCACTGTGGGCGGGCATCGTCGGCGTCCTCAAGGTGACCCGCGGCGTGAGCGAGGTCATCAGCTCGATCATGCTCAACTTCATCGCCCTGGGGACGGCGTCGTTCCTCCTCACCGGTCCGCTCCGCGGGAGCACCGAGGGACAGTCGATCGTGACGACCCGGACCATCCCCGAGTCGGGCTGGTTCCCGGGGCTCAACGGGATCCTCACCGGGCTGGGCCTGGCAGAACCCCGCTCGGAGCTCTACGGCTTCATGCTCGTCGCGATCGTCGTGGGCGTGGTGATCGCGGTCGTGCTCAAGCGGACCCGGTTCGGGTTCGACCTGCGGGCCAGCGGTCTGTCCCCGTCGGCGGCACGGGCCAGCGGTGTCGACTCCAGTGGCATGGTGATCAAGACGATGCTGCTCTCCGGCGCGGTCGCCGGTCTCATCGGCCTGCCCGAGCTGCTCGGGGACACTCACGAGTTCGGCACCGAGTTCACCGCTGGACTGGGCTTCCTCGGCATCGCGGTGGCGCTGCTGGGCCGCAACAGTCCGCTGGGCATCGCGGTGGCCGCGCTGCTGTTCGCCTTCCTCGACCGCGCCGCCCTGCCGCTCCAGTTCGCCGACATCCCGTCGTCGGTGGTCACGATCATCCAGGGCACGATCGTGCTCGCCGTCGTGATCGCCAACGAGATCGCCCGCCGGCTGGCCCTCCGCTCGGCGGAGCGGGCCGGGGCGGTGGCCGCCGCCCCGCCCTCCGGCGACGGCGGTCCCGACGGCACCCGTCCGTCGGACGGTGGACCCGACGGGGTGCGGCCGCACCCCGCCGTCCCCGGTGAGCAGCAGGGAGCCCGAGCATGAGCACCGCGACCGGCACACCCGGTACCCGGCCCAGTCGCGGCCCCGTCACCGACCTGCTCACCGGTGGTGGGCGGTCCCGGCGACTCCTGTGGCTGGCGCTCGGGGTCCTCGTCGTCGTCTCCGCCGTCCGGGTCATCTCCGGGGAACAGGCCCTGACGTCGTCGTCGACCATCGCCGCTGCGCTGCTGCTGGCCGTGCCCATCGCGCTCGCCGCGCTCGGCGGGCTGTTCTCCGAGCGGGCCGGCGTGGTGAACATCGGCCTGGACGGGATGATGATCCTGGGCACCTGGGGCGCCGGGTTCGCCGGTTACCAGTGGGGCTGGGGCGCCGCCGTCGTCGGCGGGCTGCTGTTCGGGGCGATCGGCGGCCTGCTGCACGCGGTGGCCACGGTGACCTTCGGTGTCGACCACGTCGTCTCCGGTGTGGCGATCAACATCCTCGCCGCCGGTGTCGTGCGGTTCCTGTCGGAACTGCTCTACGTCGACAACCCGGCCGGTGGTGGTGCCGCCCAGTCACCGCCGCTGTCGAGTCAACCCCCGGACTTCTCCCTCCCCGTGCTCTCCTCCGGGCCGGACCTGCTGGGGGCGCTGGAGGAACGGCGCTGGTTCCTGGTCAGCGACCTCGCCGGCCTGCTCCGGGGGGTGACGAACGGCGTCGGCGTCCTCACCGTGGTCGCCGTCCTCATGATCCCGGCCGCCTACCTCGTCCTCTGGCGGACGGCCTTCGGTCTCCGGCTGCGCGCCTGCGGCGAGAACCCCGCTGCCGCCGACAGCCTCGGCGTGCCCGTCTACCGGCTCAAGTACATCGCGGTGGTGATCTCCGGGGCCCTGGCCGGGCTGGGTGGCGTCTTCCTGGTCTTCATCGCCAACATCTACCGGGAGGGGCAGGTCGGCGGGCGCGGCTTCATCGGTCTGGCCGCCCTGATCTTCGGCAACTGGAGGCCGGGCGGCCTGGCGGCAGGGGCCGGACTGTTCGGCTTCGCCGACGCCCTCCAGCTGCGCAGCCGGACGGCGGTCGTCGCGCTCCTCCTGCTGGTCGCCGTCCTGCTGGCCGTGGTGGCGGTCCTGCAGGTGAGGCGGGGACGGCCGCTCGTGGCCGCCATCGCTGGGGTGTTCGCCGTCCTGAGCCTGGTGGGCTTCCTGACGATCGAACGACTCCCCGAGGGGATCGTCTTCTTCACTCCCCACCTGACCACCCTGCTGGTGCTGTCCCTGGCCTCCCAGAGGCTGCGGATGCCCAAGGCCGACGGGCTCGTCTATCGAAGAGGAGAGCACTAGGTGAGCGACGGGGTGGTGGGGCGGGTGGACGACACCGTCGACTGGGACGCGCTGCGCAGCGCGGCCCGGGAGGCGATGACCCACGCCTATGCGCCCTACTCGCGGTTCCCCGTGGGCGTGGCCGGGCTGGTCGACGACGGCCGGGTGGTCACCGGCTGCAACGTCGAGAACGCCAGCTACGGGCTGGGGCTGTGCGCCGAGTGCGGGATGGTCAGCGACCTCGCCCGCACCGGCGGCGGCCGGCTGGTCGCGGTGGCCTGCGTCGGCGGCGACGGGCAGCCGCTCATGCCCTGCGGGCGCTGCCGGCAGCTGCTGTGGGAGCACGGCGGCGCCGACATGCTCATCGAGACCGTCTCGCTGGGCATCGTCCCGATGCGCGAGGTGCTGCCCGACGCCTTCGGTCCCGAGGACCTGGTCGCCGCAGCCGAGCGGGGGCAGGGCTGATGGCGGCGTTCGACGCGATCGACGTCCTGCGCGCCAAGCGTGACGGCCACCGGCTCACCCCCGAGCAGATCCGATGGGTGATCGGGGCCTACACCGACGGCACCGTCCCCGACGAGCAGATGAGTGCGCTGCTCATGGCGGTGTTCTTCCGCGGCATGGACGGCGACGAGCTCGCCGCCTGGACGCAGGCCATGATCGACTCGGGCGAGCGCAAGGACCTGTCCTCGCTGGGCCGGCCCACCGCCGACAAGCACTCCACCGGCGGCGTCGGGGACAAGACCACCCTGCCCCTGGCCCCGCTGGTCGCCGCGTGCGGCGTGGCGGTGCCGCAGCTGTCGGGCCGGGGCCTGGGGCACACCGGCGGGACGCTGGACAAGCTCGAGTCGATCCCGGGCTGGCGCGCCGACGTGCACGAGGAGGCCTACCTGCGCCAGCTGGCGGAGGTGGGCGCGGTCATCTGCGCGGCCGGTCACGACCTCGCGCCGGCCGACAAGAAGCTCTACGCGCTGCGCGACGTGACGGCGACGGTGGAGTCGATCCCGCTGATCGCCAGCTCGATCATGAGCAAGAAGATCGCCGAGGGCGCCGACGCGCTCGTGCTCGACGTCAAGACCGGGTCCGGGGCGTTCATGAAGGACCCCGAGGCCTCCCGCGAGCTGGCCCGCACGATGGTCGGCCTCGGCGAGGCGGCGGGGGTCACCACGGTGGCCCTGGTGACCGCTATGGACCGGCCGCTGGGCCGCGCCGCGGGCAACGCCGTCGAGGTCGCCGAGTCGGTGGAGGTCCTCGCCGGCGGTGGCCCGGCCGACGTCGTCGAGCTGACCCTGGCCCTGGCCCGGGAGATGCTCACCGCGGCCGGGCGTCCCGACGTCGACCCTGCCGACGCCCTGCGCGACGGCCGGGCCATGGACGTGTGGCGGCGGATGATCACCGCGCAGGGCGGGGACCCCGACGCCGCGCTGCCCCGGCCGGCCGAGCGCCACGTGGTCACCGCCCCGGCCACCGGCACGCTGACCCGGCTGGACGCCTTCGCCCTCGGCGTCGCCGCGTGGCGGCTGGGTGCCGGCCGGGCGCGCAAGGAGGACCCGGTGTCGGCCGCGGCCGGCGTCACCTGGACGGCGGCGGTGGGCGAGCAGGTGACGGAGGGCCAGCCGCTGCTCGAGCTGCACACCGACGACCCCGCGCGCATCCCGCGGGCACTGGAGGCGCTCGAGGGCGCGATCGGCGTCGACACCGGCGACGACCCGCTCCCGCTGCTGCTGGACCGCATCTCGGCGTAGGCCCCTGTGTGCACTTCCGCGGAAGTGCACGGCCCCGGTGCGGCCCGCAGGGGCGCCGTGCCGAGGTGGAACACTGGACCCTCGTGACGAGCACGTCCGCGCACGTCGTGGCCGACGACCGGCCGCGTCCCGGTGACCCGCTCGACCCGGACGCCGCGATCTCGGTCCGCGGCCTGGTGAAGCGCTACGGCGACCGGGCCGCCGTCGACGGGCTGGACCTCGACATCCGGCGCGGGGAGATCTTCGCGCTGCTCGGCCCCAACGGCGCCGGCAAGACGACGACCGTCGAGGTGCTCGAGGGCTACCGGTCCCGCGACGGCGGCGAGGTGCGCGTGCTCGGCGTCGACCCGGCGCGCGGCGGCCGCCGGTGGCGGGCCGACCTGGGGATCGTCCTGCAGTCCGGGGGCGGGGACAGCCAGCTGTCGGTGCGCGAGCAACTGGAGGCGCGCGCGTCCTACTACGCCGACCCCCGCGACCCTGCCGAGGTGCTCGAGCTGGTCGGGCTCACCGAGCAGGCCGGTGCCCGCGGGCGGACCCTCTCCGGCGGCCAGCGGCGCCGGTTCGACGTCGCACTGGGCATCGTCGGCCGGCCGCGGCTGCTGTTCCTGGACGAACCCACGACCGGCTTCGACCCGGAGGCGCGGCGGCAGTTCTGGGCGCTGGTCCGCTCGCTGCGCGACCTGGGCACGACGATGCTGCTGACCACCCACTACCTCGACGAGGCCGAGGCCCTGGCCGACCGGGTCGGCGTGCTCGCCCACGGCCGGCTGGCGGAGGTCGCCGTCCCCTCGGCGCTGGGTGGCCGCGAGACCGCGCCGGCCGTCGTCAGCTGGACCGAGGACGGCGTCCGCCGCAGCGCCGAGACCACCACCCCCACCGCGTTCGTGCGGGACCTCGCCGCCCGGTTCCCCGGCGAGGTGCCCGACCTGGCGGTCAGCCGCCCGACGTTGGAGGACGTGTACCTGAAGATGATCGGCAGGCCCCAGGGAGTGGGCGTCGCAGCGAGCGCCGGCGAGCGAGGAGCGGATCGAGCGGCCGAGCGGAGCGAGGGGATGTCGTCGTGACGACGGCGGCCCCGGGGCGCGGCGCGCTGCCCTCGCCGGTCCGGGTGTACCGCACCCGCGCCGGCGTGGAGCTCAAGGAGTTCTTCCGGCAGCGGGAGTCGGTGGTCTTCACCCTCGTCTTCCCCGTCGTGCTGCTGCTCGCGCTCGGCGCCGTGCTTGACTACGACCTCGGGTCGGGCGTGGACTTCCCGCAGTACTTCATGGCCGGGGTCATCACCGCCGGGGTGGTCGGCGCCAGCCTGCAGAACATGGCGATCCACATCGCCGGGGAGCGCTCCGACGGGACCCTCAAGAGCCTGGCCGGCACGCCGATGCCCAAGAGCGCCTACTTCGTGGGCAAGGTCGTGCAGGTCCTCGCCGTCACCGCGGCGACGGTCGCGCTGCTCCTGCTGGTCGGCGTCGCCGTGTACGGCATCGACCTGCCCGCGGGCGCGGACTGGCTGACCTTCGTGTGGGTCACGGTGCTCGGCGCGGCCGCCTGCACCCTGCTGGGCATCGCGGTGTCCTCGTTGGCCCGCAACGGGCGGTCCGCGTCGGCCACGGTCACCCCGATCGCGCTGGTCCTGGAGTTCGTGTCCGGGGTGTTCCTGCCCTTCGACCAGGTGCCCGGCTGGCTGCAGGACCTCGCCTCGCTGTTCCCGGTGAAGTGGATGGCCCAGGGGCTGCGGTCGGTGTTCCTGCCCGACGCGCTCGCCGCCTCCGAGCCGGCCGGGTCGTGGGAGCTCGGCCGGGTGGCGCTGGTCCTCGGTGCCTGGTGCGTGGCCGGGCTGGTGCTCTGCGTCCTGACCTTCCGCTGGCAGGACCGCGGGACGCGGTGAGGCCGAGGAGTGGGGGCCGGAGGCCTCCACGACGAATGAAGGACCCCGTCCTCCCCACCCTTCGCGAGCTCAGGGCGGGCCCCTGGACGCGGGCCAGGGCTCCGCGCCGCTGGGGACGGCACGTGGCGGCGGTGTCGGCCGGTGGGGCGACAATGTCGCGGTGCCCGCCCCGCTCGACGCCGACGCCCTCCGCCGCGCCCCCAAGGTCCTCCTGCACGACCACCTCGACGGCGGGCTGCGGCCGCAGACGGTGCTCGAGCTCGCCGACGAGGCCGGCTACCGCGACCTGCCCGCCGGCGACGCCGAGGCCCTGGGCACGTGGTTCCGCCAGGCGGCCGACTCCGGCTCGCTGGTGCGCTACCTGGAGACGTTCGCGCACACCGTCGGGGTGATGCAGCGGCCCGACGCGGTGCGCCGGGTCGCCCGCGAGTGCGCCCTCGACCTGGCCGCCGACGGCGTCGTGTACGCCGAGGTGCGCATGGCGCCGGAGCTGCTCACCACGGGCGGCACGCCGATCGAGGAGGCGGTCGAGGCGATCCTCGACGGCTTCGCGCAGGGCAGCGCCGAGGCCGCCGCGGCCGGCACCCCGATCGGCGTGGGCACGCTGCTGTGCGCGATGCGGCAGGCCGACCGCTGGGAGGAGGTCGCCGGCCTGGTCGTGCGGTACCGCGACGCCGGCGTCGTCGGCTTCGACCTGGCCGGACCGGAGATCGGCTTCCCGCCCGACCGGCACCCGGAGGCGATCGCGCTGCTCGACCGGGCCGGGGCGCACCGCACCGTCCACGCCGGCGAGGCCGCCGGCGTGGACAGCATCCGTGCCGCGCTCGACGGCGCCCGCGCCGAGCGGCTGGGCCACGGCGTCCGCATCGCCGACGAGGTGCCGGGGGAGGGGCCGCTCGGTCCGCTGGCGCAGCGGGTGCTCGACGAGCAGGTACCGCTGGAGGTCGCGCCGTCGTCGAACGTGCAGACCGGCGCCTACACCTCCATCGCCGCCCACCCGGTCGGCCGGCTGCACCGGCTCGGCTTCGCCGTCACGGTCAACACCGACAACCGGCTGATGAGCGGGGTGTCGGTGACCAGCGAGCTGGCCGACGTCACCGCCGCGCACCGCTGGGGCTGGGACGACGTGCAGAGCGTCACCGAGCGGGCGCTGGCCGCGGCCTTCCTCGACGAGTCCGAGCGCACCCGGCTGCTCGACGACGTCGTCCGACCGGGATTCGCCGCCCTGCGCGGGTGAGCACGGCCACCGCCCGTTCGCGGAACGGCGGGACGACCTCCGCTGTTACGGTGGGTGTGCCGGCACTCGCCGGACATCCTCCCGGACGGTCCGTCCGGGCACGAGCGCATCCGTGCAGATCCGCCGCGTCCCACGACGCCCGCGATCGCCAGTGAGGACGCCGAGACGGCGCCCGCGCACTCCACGGGACGCGCCCGAGCTGTATCGGAGTCCCACACCCGCATGTCCTCGTTCGCCCCCGTCGACGCCGTCGACACCCAGGACGACACCCCGATCGACCCCCAGACCACCCCCGAGCCGGCCGCCCCGACCTCCGCTCCCGCGGGTCCCACCTTCGCGAAGCTGGGCCTGCCCCAGCAGCTGGTGACGGCGCTGGAGCGGCGTGGCATCCACTCGCCGTTCGCCATCCAGGCCACCGTCCTGCCCGACGCCCTCGCCGGGCGTGACGTGCTGGGCAAGGCCGCCACGGGCTCGGGCAAGACCCTCGCCTTCGGCCTGCCGCTACTGGCCCGCATGGGCCTGACCGCCCGCCGCGGGCCCCGCGCCCCGCGGGCACTGGTCCTGGTGCCCACCCGCGAGCTCGCCCAGCAGGTGGCCGACAACCTGGCACCGCTGGGTCAGGCCATCGGCGCCCAGCTCGTCACCGTCTACGGCGGTGCCCCGATGTACCGGCAGATCAGCCAGCTGCGCCGCGGCGTCGACGTCGTCGTCGCCACGCCCGGCCGGCTGCAGGACCTCATCGCCCAGGGCGAGGCCACCCTCGCCGAGGTCGAGGTCAGCGTCGTCGACGAGGCCGACTTCATGTCCGACCTCGGGTTCCTGCCGGTCGTGCAGGAACTGCTCGACCAGACCCGCCCCGACGCCCAGCGGCTGCTGTTCTCGGCGACGCTGGACGGCGAGGTCGACGCGCTGGTCCGCCGCTACCTGACCGACCCCGCCCGCCACGAGGTCAAGCGCCCCGGCGACGACGCCCCGCCGGCCGAGCACCGCGCCTACAGCGTCGCCTTCCGCGACAAGGTGCCGGTGACCCAGGAGCTCGCCGCACGGCCGGGCCGGACCATCGTGTTCGCCCGCACCCAGCTCGGCGTCGACCGGCTGACGGAGAACCTGCGGGCGGCCGGCATCAAGGCCGAGGCGATCCACGGCGGCCTGCCGCAGTCGGCGCGCCGCCGGGCGCTGGAGGCGTTCACCGACGCCCGCAGCCCGGTGCTGGTGGCCACCGACGTCGCCGCCCGCGGCATCCACGTCGACGACGTCTCGCTGGTGCTGCACTACGACCCGCCGGCTGACCACAAGACCTACCTGCACCGCTCGGGCCGCACCGCCCGCGCCGGTGCCGCCGGTGTGGTGGTCTCGCTGCTGCTGCCCGACCAGGTGGGCCAGGCCAAGCGGCGGTTCCGCCAGGCGAAGGTCGACCCGCAGGTCAGCCGCCTCCGGCCGGGCGACGCCCCGATCGCCGAGCTCGTCGCCAGCGGCGTGCCGGTGGAGCCGGTCGAGCGGCCGGCCCGGGAGTCGCGGCGCCCGCACGGCGGCCCCGGTGGCCGGCGTCCGCGCCGGGACGGCGACCGCCCCCGCCGGGACGGCGACCGGCACCGCCGGTCCCACGGCGAGGGTGAGCGCGGCCGTCGCGAGGGGGACCGCCCGCGCCGTCCCGCCGGTGACCGCGACCGGTTCCGCGGTCCCGGTGAGCGCGGTCCCCGTCCCGACCGTCCGGCGCCCGCGCGCGACTGACGCGGGGCCGTTCCATCACCTCACCAGCGGCTGGTCCCGGGTCCCGGGACCGGCCGCTGTGCCGTCCTGCGCGCAGTCGTGCTCTCCACACAGGTGTGTGCAGAGCACGACCGTGCCAGGAACAGGGAGCCGGTCGGGCCCTCAGTGCCGGAAGACCAGGGCGCTGCCGACCTGCGTGACGACCTCGTCCCACGCGGGGCGCAGCGCGGCGGCGTCCTCCGCGCGCAGCGGGGTGGCGGACGCCTGCTCGCCGATGGCGACCGCCCGGCCCAGCGGAGCGGAGGGCGCGAGCAGCTCGTCGACGCGGGAGAGCCCGGCGTACTCGGCGACGTCGCGGGCGCCCTCGACCGGCTGGGCCAGGATGCCGTGGTCGACCAGGCCCGCGGCCCCGCCGGCGACCTCGGTGAGGACCTCCGTGAGCTCGGTGAGGTCGTAGCGGTCCTGCTCGGCCGGCAGCGGCAGCGTGTCGGTGTCGGCGACCTCGGGCCACGAGGCGATCTCGGTGAGGTCGTGCTGCTCGTCCCCGGCGAGGAACCGGGCGAGGTCGGCGGGGGTGTTGAACAGCCAGATCTCGCCGTCGCGGCCGAGGAAGCGGGCGACGTCCTCCACGTAGCAGCGCAGCGTCACCCCGGCGCCCTCGGGGACGACCAGCTCCACCGGCAGGATCCCGACGGCCTCCCAGAACTCCGCCGCGGCCGCCACCGCCGCCGGCGTCGCGGTGATCCGGCTCCCGCCACGGATGGTGCTCACGCCCGCGGTCGCGGCCTCCGCCGGTGCGGCAGCGGTCGACCCGGCGGCCGGCCGCTCGCCGGAGCCGTCCGAGCCCCGCGCCACGGTCCGCTGCGAGCCGACGGCGGTGGCCCCGGCCGCCCGGGCGGTCCCGCCGGACTCCTCGTCGGTGGTGTCGACGGCGTCGTCGGCCGGCTCGTCGGCGTCGAGGTCGTCGTCCTCGGCCGCCGAGGGGTAGGCGTCGATCGTGGTGGTGCCGGCGCCGGTCCAGTCCAGGTGGCCCGACAGCTCCTCGAGGACGTCCTCCCACAGCTCGTCGAACGCCCCGCCGACGCCGACCCACGCGTCCTCGCCGGAGCGGCCGACGAACGCGTCCACGCCCAGGCCCAGCGAGCCGATCTCGGGCCGGGCGACGAGCTCGGCCAGCGCCGGGAACTCGGTCTCCTCGTCGAGCTCCTCGACCTCGTCGGCGGTGTCGTCCGCGTCGTCGGTGTCGCCGCCGCCGTCCAGGCACTCGGCGAGCCGGCTGACGATGTCGATCGTGGCGGCCAGCTCCTCGACCGCCCACCGGTCGGGGTTCTCGGCGGCGATGTCGTAGACGCCGTCGAGGTCGTAGCGGTGGTCGTCGTCGGGCGTCAGGTCGGCCGCGCCCAGCCCGGTCACGACCGGCCAGACGGGGTGGTCGGCGAGGTCGTGGTCGGTGGCGGTCCGGCAGAACGCCGCCAGCGCGGCCGGGGTGGGGAACAGGTGCACCGAGGCGGTGTCCCCGACGGAGGTGCCGAGGAAGGCCTGCCACTCCTCACCGTCCTCCTCCCACGGCGGCGCCCACAGCGTGTAACCGGTTCGGTCGTCGACGGTGAGCGCGATCGGGACGATGCTGGGCCTGGCCACGGAACACATCCTGCCCGTCCCGCTCCGGAGCGCGACCCCGGGGCGGGGTTCCGGTCACACGCCCTTCGGGTGCCAGACCGTCTTGGTCTCCAGGAACGGCGTCATCCGCGAGGTGCCCGGGTCGGCGGTCCAGTCCGGCTCCTCGGCCGGCGGCCGCAGCACCCGCTTGATGCTGCCCGCGGCCAGCCGCTCGAGCTCGAGGGACCGGTCGGCCGGGGCGCCGGTCAGGTCGACGGCGTCGACGTCGTCGTGCTCGGCCAGCCACGGGCCGACCTCGGCGGCGTCACCGGTGAGCAGGTTGACCACGCCGCCGGGGACGTCGCTGGTGGCCAGCACCTCGCCCAGCGTCACCGCCGGCAGCGGCCGCCGGCGGGAGGTCACCACGACGGCGGTGTTGCCGCCGGCGAGGACGGGCGCGAGCACGCTGACCAGGCCCAGCAGCGAGGACCGCTGCGGCGCCAGCACCGCGACGACGCCGGTGGGCTCGGGCAGCGAGAAGTCGAAGAACGGCCCGGCGACCGGGTTGGCGCTGCCCAGCACGGCGGCCAGCTTGTCGGTCCACCCGGCGTACCAGACCCAGCGGTCGATCGCGGCGTCGACGACGGCCCGCGCCCGCCCGGAGGACAGCCCCTCGCCGGCGGCGACCTCCTCGCAGAACTGCGCGTGCCGGCCCTCCATCACCTCGGCCACCCGGTAGAGCACCTGGCCGCGGTTGTAGGCGGTGGCCCGGGACCACTTCCCGAACGCCGCGCGGGCGGCGACGACGGCGTCGCGGGCGTCCTTGCGGGAGGCCTGCGCGGCGTTGGCCAGGAACGCCCCCCGGGCGTCGGTGACCTCGTACGTGCGGCCGGACTCCGACCTGGGGAAGGCCCCGCCGACGTAGAGCTTGTAGGTCTTGCGGACGGCCAGCCGGTCCGACATCAGTGGGAGGCCCCCTTCAGGTAGGCGGCAAGCCCGTGCCGGCCGCCCTCGCGGCCGTAGCCGGACTGCTTGTAGCCGCCGAAGGGCGACGTCGGGTCGAACTGGTTGAACGTGTTGGCCCACACCACACCGGCGCGCAGCCGGTCGGCGATGGCCAGGATCCGCGAGCCCTTCTCGGTCCAGATGCCGGCCGAGAGCCCGTAGGTGGTGTTGTTGGCCTTGGCCACCGCCTCGTCGGGGGTGCGGAAGGTGAGCACCGACAGCACCGGGCCGAACACCTCGTCGCGGGCGATGCGGTGGGCGGGGGAGACGTCGGTGAACACCGTCGGCGGGAACCAGAAGCCGCGGTCGGGCAGGTCGCAGGCGGGCTGCCAGCGCTGCGCGCCCTCGGCCTCGCCGATCTCGGACAGCTCCCGGATGCGGGCCAGTTGCTCGGCGGAGTTGATCGCGCCGATGTCGGTGTTCTTGTCCAGCGGGTCGCCCACCCGCAGCGTGCCGATCCGGCGCTGCAGCGAGGCGACCACCTCGTCGTGGACCGACTCCTGCACCAGCAGCCGGGAGCCGGCGCAGCAGACGTGCCCCTGGTTGAAGAAGATGCCGCGCACGATGCCCTCGACGGCCTGGTCGATCGGGGCGTCGTCGAAGACGATGTTGGCCGCCTTGCCGCCCAGCTCCAGCGTCAGCGCCTTGCGGGTCCCGGCGACGGCGCGGGCGATCGAGCGGCCCACCTCGGTGGACCCGGTGAACGCGACCTTGTCGACGTCGGGGTGCTCGACGACCGCGCGGCCGGTGTCGCCGGCGCCGGTGACGATGTTGACCACGCCCGGCGGCAGGTCGGCCTGGCGGCACACCTCGGCGAACAGCAGCGCCGTCAGCGGGGTGGTCTCGGCCGGCTTGAGGACGACGGTGTTGCCGGTGGCCAGCGCCGGCGCGACCTTCCACGCCAGCATCAGCAGCGGGAAGTTCCACGGGATGACCTGGCCGGCCACGCCGTGCGGGCGCGGGTCCGGGCCCAGCCCCGCGTAGGAGAGCTTGTCGGCCCAGCCGGCGTGGTAGAAGAAGTGCGCCGCGGCCAGGGGGACGTCGACGTCGCGGGACTCCCGGATCGGCTTGCCGTTGTCCAGCGACTCCAGGACGGCGAACTCGCGGGCCCGCTCCTGCAGGATCCGGGCGATGCGGAACAGGTACTTGCCCCGGTCGGCCGGGCGCATCGGGCCCCAGACCCGGGTGAACGCGCGGCGGGCGGCCCGCACCGCGCGGTCGACGTCGGCCTCGGTGCCCACCGCGATCTGGCTGAGCACCTCCTCGGTGGCCGGGTTGACCGTCTTCATCGGCTCCCCGGAGCCGTCGACGAACTCGCCGTCGACGAACAGGCCGTAGGACGGCGCGACGTCGACGATCGACCGCGACTCGGGAGCGGGGGCGTACTCGAACACGGGACGGGGTGGGGCGGGTGAGATCATGATCAGTCCACCGATACGTGGTCGGGGCCGGAGTAGTGGCCGGTGCGCAGCTTCTGCCGCTGCTGGAGCAGGTCGTTGAGGAGGCTGGAGGCGCCGAGGCGGAACCAGTCGGGGGACAGCCAGTCCGCGCCGACGGTCTCGTTGACCAGCACCAGGTGCCGGATCGCGTCCTTGGTGGTGCGGATGCCGCCGGCGGGCTTGACGCCGACCTGGCGGCCGGTGGCGGCGCGGAAGTCGCGGACCGCCTCGAGCATGACCAGGCAGACCGGCAGGGTCGCCGCGGGGGAGATCTTGCCGGTGGAGGTCTTGATGAAGTCGGCGCCGGCGAGCATCGCCAGCCATGAGGCGCGGCGGGCGTTGTCGTAGGTGACCAGCTCACCGGTCTCCAGGATCACCTTGAGGTGCGCGTCCCCGCAGGCCTCCTTCACCGCGACGATCTCGTCGAACACCTCCAGGTAGCGGCCCGAGAGGAACGCGCCCCGGTCGATGACCATGTCGATCTCGTCGGCGCCGTTGCCCACGGCGTCGCGGACGTCGGTGAGCTTGACCTCCCGGCTGGCCCGGCCGCTGGGGAAGGCGGTGGCGACGGCGGCCACGTGGATGCCGGTGCCCGCCAGGGCCTCCCGCGCGACGCCGGCGAGGTCGCCGTAGACGCAGACCGCGGCGACCGGCGGGCAGGAGAGGTCGGTGGGGTCGGGGCGGCGGGCCTTGGCGGCCAGGCTGCGCACCCTGCCCGGGGTGTCGGCGCCCTCGAGCGTGGTCAGGTCGACCATCGCGATCGCGGTGTCGATCGCCCACGCCTTGGCGGTGGTCTTGATCGAGCGGGTGCCGAGGGTGGCGGCGCGCTGCTCGGCGCCGACCTGGTCGACACCGGGCAGGCCGTGCAGGAAGGCGCGGAGGGCGGCGTCCGAGCGGGTCACGTCGTCGAACGGCTCCCCGGGCCCCGGGCCGGGCCGGGTCCCGGCCGCCAGTGTCCCGGGGTCGAGCACGTGGGTCATGCCGCCATTCTCCCTGTCCGGCCCGCCGTCCCGGGCACGCGGTCGCCCCGAGGGGGTGGGCCGCTTCCCGGCCGGGGCGGCGGAGCCGACCGATACGGTGGCGGCCGTGCAGATCACCGTCGTCGACCACCCGCTCGCCCGTGCCCGGCTCTCGCGGATGCGCGACGAGCGGACCGACAACGCCGCCTTCCGGGCGGCGCTGCGCGAGCTGACCCAGATGCTGGTCTACGAGGCCACCCGCGACCTCGAGCTGGCCGAGGAGCCGATCACCACCCCGGTCACCACGACGACGGGCTACCGGCTGGCCGCCCCGCCGCTGATCGTGCCGGTGCTGCGGGCGGGTCTGGGCATGGCCGACACCGCGCACGGGATGCTGCCGGAGTCGCAGATGGGCTTCGTCGGGCTGGCGCGCAACGAGGTGACCTTCCAGCCCGAGGCCTACATGGCCTCGCTGCCGGAGTCGCTGGTCGACCGGCACGTGTTCGTCCTCGACCCGATGCTGGCCACCGGCGGGTCGCTGGTGCACTGCTGCACGCTGCTCACCGACCGCGGCGCGACGGAGATCACGGTGCTGTGCGCGCTGGCCGCCCCGCCGGGCCTGCGCCGGCTGGAGGAGAGCGGACTGCCGCTGCGGGTGTTCACCGCCAGCATCGACGAGGGGCTCAACGAGCAGGCCTACATCGTCCCCGGCCTCGGGGACGCCGGCGACCGCCAGTTCGGCGCCGTCTGACCGTGCGCTTCGCGGTCCTGGGCACCGGTCACTGGGCCCGCACCGTCCACGCCGCGGCGATCGCGGCGCACCCCGACGCCGAGCTGGCCGGGATCTGGGGTCGCGATGCGGAGAAGGCCGCCGCCGTCGGCGCGGAGTTCGACGTCCCGGGCACCGACGACCTCGCCGCGCTGCTCGACCGGGTCGACGCGGTCGCCGTCGCCGTGCCGCCCGACGTGCAGGTGTCCCTCGCCGAGCAGGCCGCGGCGGCCGGGCGGCACCTGCTGCTGGAGAAGCCGATCGGCCTGTCGACCGCCGAGGCCGACCGGGTGGTGACGGCGGTGCGGTCGGCCGGCGTCGCCTCGGTCGTGTTCTTCACCTTCCGCTTCCAGGCCGCGACGACGACGTGGCTGGCGCAGGCCGCCCGCACCCGACTGGCCGGCGGCGCCGCCTCGTGGCTGTCCGCGCTGGCCGGCAGCCCCTTCGACTCGCCCTGGCGCCGCGAGCACGGCGCGCTGTGGGACATCGGTCCGCACGCGCTGTCGCTGCTGGTGCCGGCTCTCGGCCCGGTCGTCTCGGTGCAGGCCGGCGCGGGCGCGGGGGACACCGTGCACCTGGTGCTGCAGCACGCAACGCCCGGCGTGGCCTCGACCGTGACGCTGTCGCACACCGTGGCGCCGCTGGCCACCGGGATCGAGTTCTCGCTGCACGGTGACGCCGGCCGGCTGGTGCTGCTGCCCGACACCGAGAGCCCGGTCGAGTCCCTGTCGGCGGCGGTCGACGAGCTGACCGCGGCGGCGCTGACCGGCGGCACCCACCCGTGCGACGTCGGCTTCGGGCGCGACGTGGTCCGCGTGCTCGAGACCGCCTCCCGTGCCCTGGCCTCCGGCTGCCGGGAGTCCGTGCCGGCCTGACGTCGCAGGTCGGCCTCCAGTCGGCCACAAGGGCAGGTCAAGCGCCGGCCGCGACAGTCCCTCCCGACGACACGGAGCCCCGCAGACCGGGGCCGCACAGGGAGAGACGGACATGAGCGAGTACGCCCACCTCGGCCACACCCGAGCGCCGGAGCGCAGCACCTGGTACGTCCGCCGCGGGCGGATCGACCGCCGCACCTACTGGCTGCACTACGCGCTGCCACTGTGGGCGGCCAGCGTCGCGGCGATCGCGGCCGACGTCGCCCTCGGGACGGCCTGGTACAGCGGGTCCTACGCCTACGACGGCTATTACTCCTACAGCGCCGAAGCGAGCTTCTCGGGCGGGCCGATCACGCTGTTGGTCTCTCTGGTGCTGTTCGTCCCCTCGATCAGCGCGGCGGTGACCCGGCTGCACGACACCGGCCGGTCGGGCTGGTTCCTGCTGTGGGGCCTGGTGCCGATCGCCGGCCCGATCGTGCTGTTCGTCGTCGTGGGCTGCCTGCCCGGCCGGCCCGGGCCCAACCAGTACGACGGCGTCGCCCGGCCTGCGGCGCGGGAGCCCCAGCTCGCCACCTGGTGAACCCTCTCGACCCGGCGGCAGTGCGCCGCCGGGTCGAGAGCGCAGTCGTGGTCGCCGACGCGCGCGGACACGCCGCCGTGGGCGACCACGACCGCACGGTCGGCGGCGGTCAGCAGCCGAGGGCGTCGGCCAGCTCCTCGAACGAGGCGACCGACAGGTCGGCGCCGGGGTCGGTCGCGGCGGGCACGGGGTCGCCGCCGAACTCCCCGGGTCGGTGCACGTACGCCGTCCGCAGCCCCCGGGCGCGCGCGGCGGCCAGGTCGTCGGCGTGCGCGGCCACCATGCACACCCGCGACGGCGGCAGCGCCAGCAGCCGCGGCGCGGAGTCGTACACCTCCGGGTCGGGCTTGTAGCGGCCGACGACCTCGGCGCCGAGCACCAGGTCCCAGGGCAGTCCGCCCCGCCGCGCCAGGTCGACGAGCAGCCGCACGCCGCCGTTGGACAGCGGCGCGAGCACGAACCGCCGCCGCAGCCGGGTCAGCCCCGGCACCGCGTCAGGCCACGGGTCGAGCCGGTGCCAGGCCAGCACCAGCTCGTCGGCGACGTCGTCGGGCACGCCGTCGACCCCGACCGCCGCCAGCGCCGCGGGCAGCGACTCGCGGTGCAGCTCGTCGAGCGGGGCGAAGGGCCGCTCCCCGCCGCGCACCCGCTGCAGCGACGGCTGGTAGCGCGCCCGCCAGGCGTCGGCGAGGGCAGGCGCGTCGACCGACGGCCCGAGCAGCCGCGCCGCCTCGCGGGCCACGCCGGCGCGCCAGTCGACGACCGTGCCGAACACGTCGAAGACCAGCGCGCCGACGTCCACCGCTACAGCCCCAGCGCGTGCGCCATCTCGCCGCGCAGCTGGTCGAGCTCGTCCTCGCCCCGGCCGCGCGCGGCGATCACCCCGGCGTCCTCGTGCACCGGGACGACGGTCTCCAGGTAGGCCTTGAGCTTCGGCTCGGTGCCGCTGGGCCGCACGACCACCCGGACACCGTCGCCGAGCAGCCGGACGGCGTCGACCGGCGGGTCCTCGTCCAGCAGGTCGGCCGCGGTGACCTCGCGGCCGAGCAGCCGGCGCGGCGGGTCGGCGCGCAGCCGGGTCATCGCACCGGAGATCAGCGAGAGGTCCTCGACCCGCACCGAGAGCTGGCCGGTGGCGAACAGCCCGTGCTCGACCGCCAGCTCGTCGAGCCGGTCGACCAGCGTGCGCCCGCTCGCCTTGAGCTCCGCGGTCAGCAGCGCGACCGCGAGCGCGGCGGAGATGCCGTCCTTGTCGCGGGCGACGTCGGGGGTGACCGCGTAGCCCAGCGCCTCCTCGTAGCCGAACACCAGCGGGTCGCGGTCGGTGCCGGCGCGGATGATCCACTTGAACCCGGTCGGCGTCTCGGCGAACCGGACCCCGTGCTCCTGCGCCAGCGCGTGCAGCAGCGAGCCGCTGACCAGCGAGGCCGCGTAGGTGCCGCGCACGCCGCGGCGCAGCAGCCAGTCGGCCAGCAGCGCGCCGACCTCGTCGCCGGTGAGCTGCCGGCCCTCGCAGACCACCGAGCAGCGGTCGGCGTCGGGGTCCTCGGCGATGGCGACGTCGGCGCCGGTGCGGGCGGCCAGCGCGAGCAGCAGGTCGACCGCGCCGGGCTCCTCCGGGTTGGGGAAGGTGACCGTCGGGAACGCCGGGTCGGGGCCGTCCTGCTCGGGCACGCTCTCCGGTGGGGCGAACCCGGCCGCGGTGAACACCGCCCGGGTCGTCGCCGCGCCCACGCCGTGCATGGCGGTGTAGGCCACGGTGACCGCCGCGCGGTCGGCGGCCGGCACCCGGTCGGGCTCGAGCGCCGCGACGACGGCGGCCACGTAGCCGGTCTCGACGTCGTCACCGAGGGTCACCCACTCGTCGGACAGCGGCACCTCGCACGCCGGGCCGACGGCGGCGATCGCGGCCTCGATCTCCCGGTCGGCCGGCGGCACCAGCTGGGCGCCGTCGGCGAGGTAGACCTTGTACCCGTTGTCCTGCGGCGGGTTGTGGCTGGCGGTCACCATCACGCCGGCCACGCAGCCCAGCGACCGCACCGCGGAGGACAGCACCGGCGTGGGCAGCGGCCGCGGCAGCACCCGGACCTCGAACCCGGCGGCGGCCAGCACCGCGGCGGTGATCCGGGCGAACTCGTCGGAGCGGTGCCGGGCGTCGAAGCCGACCACCACGGCGCCCCGGCCGGAGCCGGCGTCGGTCAGCCACGCGCCGAGCCCGGCGGCCGCCCGGGTGACGACGGCGGCGTTCATCCCGGCCGGCCCGGCCCGCAGCGGGCCGCGCAGTCCGGCGGTGCCGAAGGTCAGCGGCCCGGCGAAGCGGCGCTCGAGCTCGGCGGTGTCCCCGGCCGCGACCAGGGCCTCGATCTCGGCGCGGTCGCCGGGGTGGGGGTCGGCGGCGGCCCAGGCACGGGCGTCGTCGAGCAGGCGGTCGAGCACGCCGTCGGACACGGTCACGGCAGCCGGCCGGTGAACTCGACGAGCGTCTTCCCCAGCCGTCCCGCCGCCGCCCTGCCCGCGGCGAGCACCTCCTGGTGGTCGAGTTTCTCGCCGGTGACGCCGGCGGCCGCGTTGGTGACCATCGACAGGCCCAGCACCTCCATGCCGGCGGCGCGGGCGGCGATCGCCTCGAGCGCGGTGGACATGCCGACGAGGTCGGCACCCAGCGTGCGCAGCATCCGGATCTCCGCTGGCGTCTCGTAGTGCGGGCCGGGCAGCGCGGCGTAGACGCCCTCGGTCAGCTCCCGGTCGAGCTCGCGGGCCAGGGACCGCAGCCGGGCGGAGTAGAGGTCGGTGAGGTCGACGAAGGTCGCGCCGACCAGCGGGGAGCGGGCGGTGAGGTTGAGGTGGTCGCTGATGAGCACGGCCTGCCCGACCCGGTGCTGCGGGTCGAGGCCGCCCGCGGCGTTGGTGAGGACGACGGTGCGCACCCCGGCGGCAGCGGCGGTGCGCACACCGTGCACGACCGGGTCGACGCCGCGGCCCTCGTAGAGGTGGGTGCGGCCGAGGAAGAGCAGCGCCTTCCGGTCCCCGGCGCGCACCGAGCGCACCTCGCCGCCGTGGCCGACCGCCGTCGGGGCGGCGAAGCCGGGCAGGTCGCCGATGCGGACCGAGCGGAGCGGCTCGCCGAAGGCGTCGGCCGCGGGCGCCCACCCCGAGCCCATGACGACGGCGACGTCGTGGTCGCCGCCGACGGCGTCGGTGAGGGCGGTCGCGGCGGTCGCGGCCAGGGCCGCGGGATCGGGTGCGGGGAGGCTGTCACTCACCCGGCGACGCTAACCCAGCCCGCAGGGGACGTCGCACGCTCCGGCCGGGGAGCGCGGCCACCGGGAGCCGAGCCGGTCACCGGCGGCACGACCGGCGTTCGCCCGGCGGTCACCCGCCCGTCACCGCCGGCCGCGAGGGTCGGCGCGACCCGACCCCGGACCCCGAGGACCCTCCGTGACGCGCTCGTCCCTCCGCCTCCTCCGCCGCGCCGTCCCCGCGGCGGTGCTCGCCCTCGCCGTCGGCACCACCGCCGCCGCCGCGCCCGGCCGCGCCGTGCCGTCGTTCGCCGAGCTGGCCACGTTCGACGTCGCCGGCGAGGTCGCCGAGATCCTCGCCGTCACCCCTGACGGCCGCACCGTGCTCTACACCGACTCGGCGGCCGGCGAGGTCGGCGTGGTCGACCTGAGCCGGCCCGAGCAGCCGCGGCAGGCCGGTGCCGTCGACGTCGGCGGGGAGCCGACGTCGGTCACCGCCACCCGGGACGGCCGGTACGCCCTCGCCGTCGTCGACCGCACCGACGACCTCACCGGACCGTCGGGCCGGCTGGTGGTCGTCGACCTCCGGTCCCTCGCGGTCGTCGAGGAGGTGGACCTCGGCGGGCAGCCGGACTCGATCGCGCTGAGCCCCGACGGCCGGTTCGCCGCGATCGCGATCGAGAACCAGCGCGACGAGGAGCTGGTCGTGGACGGCGTCGAGGGTGGGCTGCCCCAGGCGCCGGGCGGGTTCCTCGCCGTCGTCGAGCTGCAGGGACCGCCCGCCGACTGGACGGTCGACCGGGTCGAGCTGGCCGGCCTGCCCGGCCTCGCGTTCCCCGGGGACCCCGAGCCCGAGTACGTCGACGTCGATCGGCGGAACGTCGCCGCGGTGACCCTTCAGGAGAACAACGCCGTCGCGCTGGTCGACCTGCGCAGCCGCACGGTGGCCGGCTCGTTCACCGCCGGCCGCGTCACCCGGACTGACGCCGACGTCGAGGACGACGGCGCGGTCGCCTTCGACGACGAGCTCTCCGCGCCCCGCGAGCCCGACGCCGTCCAGTGGACCCCGGACGGGAACCTGCTCACCGCCGACGAGGGCGACCTCGCCGCCGAGCCCAGCGGCGGCCGGGGCTGGACGGTCTTCTCGACCGCCGGCGAGGTGCTGTTCTCCTCCGGCGGCTCGGCCGAGCAGGCGCTGGCCGACGCCGGTCTGTACCCCGACGGCCGCAGTGACGACAAGGGCGCGGAGTTCGAGGGCGCCGAGGTGGCCCGCGTGCGCGGCGTCACCCACGCGTTCGTCGGCTCCGAGCGCGGCGACGCCGTCCTGGTGTACGACCTCCGCGACGAGCGGCGGCCGGTGCTGCTGCAGGTGCTGCCCACCGGGGACGCCCCGGAGGGGCTGCTCGCCGTCCCGGGCCGGGGGCTGTTCCTGGCCAGCAACGAGGACGACGGCACGATCTCGGTGTTCGGCCTGACCCGCTGACCCACCCGTCCCAGCCGTCCCCGGCCGCGTGTCGGCCGGGGACGGCGCGGCGCCGGGCCCCGACCATGGGCCGGTGCAGCGAACGGTCATCGACGGCGTCCCGGTGTTCACCGCGGGCGGGCGGGAGCGCACCACCGCGGCGCTGGTCTTCGGCGTCGGCCTGCGCGACGAGACGTTCGCGACGATCGAGGTCACCCACCTCGTCGAGCACCTGGCGATGGCCGCGCTGCCGCGCACGCACCTGCGCTGCAACGCCGTCACCGACGTCGACAGCACCGCGTTCTTCGCCACCGGGCGGCCCGAGGCGGTGCGTGCCTTCCTCGAGGGGGTCTGCCGGGCGCTGGCCGACCTGCCCACCGAGCGGATGGCCGCCGAGGCCGGGGTGCTGCAGGCCGAGGGCTGCGGCTCGGCGTCCTCCACGGTCAGCGCGCTGTGGGCGGCCCGCTACGGCCTCACCGGCCCGGGGCTGACGGTGTCGGCCGGGCCCGGCCCGGAGCACCTGACCGAGGAGACCGTGCGCGCGCACGCGGCCCGCTGGTTCGTCCGCGGCAACGCCGCGCTGTGGTGCCACGGTCCGCTTCCCGGCGGACTGCGGCTGCCGCTGCCGGCCGGGCCGCGCCCGGTGCGCCGGCTGCCGGTGCCGCGCCCGCAGGACGGGCCGGTGTGGACCCGCACCGACGTCCCAGGCGTCGGCCTGCTGCTGGCCACCGACCGGCCGGCCGGCGCCGCGCTCGCCGTCGGGGTGCAGGTGGCCGGCGAGCGGCTGCGCGACCGGGCCCGGCACGACCGCGGGCTGTCCTACGCCGTCGACTCCCTCGCCCTCGACCTCGCCGCCGACCGGCGGGAGGTGGCGCTGGTCGTCGACGCCCGCTCCGGCCGCGACGCCGAGGTCGCCGACCTGGTGTGGCGCACCTTCGGCGAGCTGTGCGCCGCCGGCCCGACGCCGCAGGAGGTGGCGCACGCGGTCGCGGGCCTGGAGGCCGAGCTCGACGAGGAGGACGCCGTCGGCGCCGAGCTCGCCGACGCCGCCTACTGCGCGGCGACCGGGCTGCCCTTCCGCCCGCCGGCGGAGGCGCTGGCGGCCTGGCGTGCGGTGACCCCCGCCGACGTCACCGCCGCGCTGCGCCGCGCTGAGCCGACCGCCGTCCTCGCCGTGCCCGACACCGTCCCCTGGGACGGACCGGCCGGCGTGGTCCGCCGGCCGCTGTGCGGCACCCTCCCGGCGCTGCCCGAGGGCACCGTGTTCCGCCCGCCGCTGCACCGGCGCCTGTTCGACCCCGCCGCCCGGGTGGCGCTGGTCGTCTCCGGCGAGGGTCTGGCCCACCGCGACGCCGACGGCGACGTGCACGGCCTGCCGTGGTCCCGGGTCGAGGCGCTGGTGCCGACCGACGACGGCCGGGGCGTGACCGTGGTCAGCCGCGACCTGTGCTGCGTGCGGGTGCACCCGGACCTCTACGGCCGCCGCGCGCTGGCCGCCGTGCTGGAGCGGGCACCGGCCGCCGCACTGCTCGGCCGGCCCGCCACCGAGGCGCCCGAGCTCGCCACCGTCTGACCGGCCGCCCCACCGCCCGCCGCCCGAGGACGGTGGGGCGGGGCTCCGGACGAGCCCCGGCCCCGCCGTCCGGGGACGGCGGGGCCGGGGCCGGGCGTCAGCACTCGGACAGCGGCACCAGGACGGCGACGAGCGGGACGGCCCCGAACGGCCGGTCAGCGGGGAGGGCGGTCGGCTCCCCGGTCAGCTCGGACCGGGACACGAGGCGCTCGCACCGAGTGGTGTCGGGGTTCCCCTCGAAGGGGACGGCACCGGCGGGACCGGCGGCGGTGAGCACCCCGCCGGTGACGAGCGGGGTGAGGACGGCGAGGGCGGCGAGGCGGCGTCGGGGGACGGCGCGGGCCAGGGCGCGGCTGCGGATCGGGCGGCGGGTGAACATGTCCGGTTCCTCCGGGGACCACGGTGCCGGGCTGGTCCCGGCGACGCGGCGAGCGCAGCGCCGCCCGCCTGCGGACCGGGTGCGGAACGGCTGCGGTCCGGCTGCAGCGACCCGTGCGATCCGCGCGGGCGCGGCTGTCCACGTGCGTCCGGCGGCGCTAGCTTCTGCGCCATGCGCATCGCGGTCCTCGGACCGCTGGAGGTCCGCAGCGACACCGGCGGCCCGGTGACGGTGCCGGGCGCCAAGGAACGGTTGCTCCTGGCGCTGCTCGCGGCGGAGGCACCGGGTGCTGTCAGCGTCGACCGGCTCGTCGAGCACCTCTGGGACGGCGACCGCCCGCCGAGCGCCCGCAAGTCGTTGCAGGTCCACCTCGTGCGGCTGCGCCGCGCCCTGGAACCGCAGCGGCCGCGCGGGTCGCCCGGGCGCTACGTGGTGCGCCGAGGCGCCGGCTACTCCCTGGCCGTGACCGCCGACGAACTCGACGCGCTGGGCGTCGGCGAGCTGGTGTCCCGGGGCCGGGCGCGGCTGGTCACCGGCGACGCCGCGGGGGCGGAGGAGGTGCTGACCGCCGCCCTCGGTCTGTGGCGGGGCGAGCCCTTCGAGGACTGGCCGGACGCGGGGTTCGCCGCGGCCGAACGGCGGCGGCTGGCCGAACTGCGGGCCGGTGCCCGCACCGCACTGCTCGAGGTGCGGCTGGCGCTGGGGGGGCAGGCCGAGGTCGTCGGCGACCTGGAGGCCCTCGTCACGGAGGACCCGCTGCGCGAGGACTGGTGGCGTCTCCTCGTGCTCGCGCTCTACCGCTCGGGACGGCAGGGCGATGCGCTGGCCGCGCTGCAGCGCGCCCGGCGGGTACTGGCGGAGGAGCTCGGCGCCGACCCGGGGCCGCAGCTGCGCGCTCTCGAGGCGGCCGTCCTCGCCCAGGACCCGGCTCTCGACGCCTCTGACGCCCTCGCACCGGTGGACGGACGCTCGCCCGTGCGGCCGCCGCGACCGGCGGCGGCGACGTGCCCCTTCAAGGGGCTGGCCCCCTACCAGGCCGTCGACGCGGACCTCTTCCACGGCCGCGACCGGACGGTGACCACACTGGTGGCGCGGCTGGTCGACACGCCTCTGGTGGTCGTGTCGGGCTCGAGCGGCGTCGGGAAGTCGTCGCTCGTCCGGGCCGGCCTGCTGCCCGGCCTGGCCAGGGGGGCCCTGCCGGGGAGCGCGGCCTGGACCCCCGTCGTGCTCACCCCCGGGAGCTCCCCGGTGGACGCCCTGGCCGCACTGCCCGGCGACGCCCGCCCGGATGCGCCGGTGGTACTGGTCTGCGACCAGCTGGAGGAGCTCTGGGCGCCCGGCGTCCACCCGGGGGAGCGGGCCGCCTTCCTCGACACCGTGCTGGGGCTGATCGACGACGGGGTCGTCGTCCGGTGCGTGGCCGCGGTCCGCGGTGACCACGTCGGGCGGCTCGCCGAGCACGCCGCCTTCGCCGACCGCATCGGCGCCGCGCTGGTCCTCGTCCCCCCGCTCACCGAGGCGGAACTGCGCGACGTCGTCCGCGAGCCCGCCGCCGCGGTCGGCCTGACCGTCGAGGAGGAGCTCGTCGACGCGGTCGTCGTCGACGTCCTCGGCCGGCCGGGCGCCCTGCCGCTGCTGTCGACCGCCCTGGTCGGCACCTGGGAGCGCCGCCGGGGGGATCGGCTCACCCTCGCCGGCTACCTGGAGGCGGGCGGGGTCACGGCGTCCCTGATCCGGTCGGCCGAGGAGGCATGGGCGGCGCTCGACGAGGAGGAGCAGCAGGTCGCCCGGCGGCTGCTGGTCCGGCTGGCCGACACCGACGAGGGCGGAGCGCTCGTCCGCCGACCGGTTCCGCTGGCGGAACTCGACCTGGACGGCGACACCGGTGCCGCTCGCCGCAGGGTGATCGACGCCTTCGTGGCGCGGCGGCTGCTGTCGCTCGACGGCGAGCGCCTCGACGTCGTGCACGAGGCGCTGCTGACCGGGTGGCCCCGCCTGGCCCGGTGGCTGGACGACGACGCCGCGGGTCGCGCCGTCCGCGGGCACCTGACGCCCGCCGCCCAGGAGTGGCAGCGCCGCGGCCGCCCCGATGACGAGCTGTACCGCGGCGCCCGGTTGGGTGCGGCCCTCGACTGGGCCGGGGCGGGGGACGAGCTGACCGCTGGGGAACGTGAGTTCCTGGAGGCGTCGAAGGCGCGGGCGGATGCGGAGCTGCGGGCCGCGCAGCAGCGTGCCGTGACCGAAGCCCGTGGCCGACGGCGGCTGCGGTGGCTGGCCGTTGGGCTGGCGGGCGTGCTCGTCGTCGCGCTCGTGACGGCCGTGCTGGCCGTGCGCTCCGAGCAGGCGGCCGACCGCGCGACGGCGGTGGCCGAGGAGACCTCCGTCGTCGCCGACGCGAACCGCCTCGCAGCGCTGTCCGGCACCGCGGAGTCGCTGGACCTGACCTACCTGCTGGCGGTCCAGGGGTTCCGGCTGCGGGACACGCCGGAGACGCGGGGCACCCTGCTGGGCACGCTCGTCGAGCGCCGACGGGTGGTCCGCGCGGAGAACCTCAACGGCGGCGGGCCGCTCGGCTCCCTGGCCGACGGCGGCCAGACCATCTTCATCGGTCACGAGATCATCGGCGGTCAGATCTACAGCTGGTCGGTCGACTCGCCGGACCCGCCGCGCCTCATCGCGGACGTGGAGGAGGGCTGGGAGGGCTGGCGCGCCACCGCCGCATCGCCGACTGACCCGCTGCTGCTGACCGCCGGTACCGGCGAGTCGGGGCCGTGGGTGCGCGCGGTCGACGCCGACGGAGGCGTCCGCGAGATACTCAGCGGCTCGGAGGTGGGCGGGGAGCCGATCGGCGCGGTGGTGCTGCCCGACGGCCTCCGTGCTCGGCTGCTCGTCGCCGGGGCCGGCGACGGGCCGCGGACGACGTGGCGGCTGGTCGAGGTCGACCTCGTCGACGGGGGCCGGCGGGAGACGGGCGTACAGGGAGTCGCGCCCGGCGCGCTGCCCGACGTGGCGGCGCTCATGGCGGCCGACGGCAGCACCGCCGTGCTGGTCGACCCGCCGAGCCGGACGGCCGTCTTCGTCGAGCTGGACACCGGTCGGCAGGCCCGACTCGAGGCCCCGACGGACGATCCGGCGATCTACTTCGAGGTCCGCGCACTCCCCACGGGGGCGGCCCTCCTCGGCAGCGACGGCGGCGTGCGGCTGTACGACGGGAACGGCCGGATCCGGCAGCAGTTCGACGCGGCGCCCGGCCAGATGAACGACCTGGACGTGGCCCCGGATGGCACGTGGGGCGTCACGACCGGCGCGGAGGGGTCGGTGGTGCTGTGGGACATCGATGCCGCGACGGGGCGGTGGTCGGAGAAGGAGGCACTGACCGGTGCCGGCGGCATCGTGGGGACGGCGATGATCGATCCGTCGGGCGACCGGATGTACACCCTCTCGAGCGACGGCATGCTGACGGTCTGGGACGTGTCGCCCACCGGTGGCTTCGGCGTACCCCGCCCGGGGCTGGACGACCGGTGGATCACCGATGAGCCGGCCGTCGTGCAGCCGGGAGAACTCGTCGTCCTCCCGACCCGCCCGTTCGGGAGCGCCGTCCGGGGTGACTGGCCGTACTCCGGCCCCGGCACCGCCGAGGTCGTCGCGACGTTCATCGACCCACGGACCGGGGAGGTCGTCGACGAGGTCCCGGTCGGGAACACACTGGAGGACGCGTGGTCCGGAGCGTCCGTCGCGGTCAGCCCCGACCGCAGCCTGATCGCGGTCAGTTCCGGCCTGGCCGTCACCGTCCTCGACGCACGATCCCGCGACTCCGTCACGACGTTCGAGGTGCCCCCAGCCGGCTATCCCGGTCCCGACGGCCGGCCGCTCCCGGTGGGAGTGGTGGGCGCCGTGGCGTGGGCGGCTGACGGCTCGCGGCTCTTCGTCGGGGTACAGAGCGGTGACCCGGTCGTGTCGGCCGCGGGTGGAGCCGTGCTCGCCGTCGACACCCGGAGCTGGGAGATCTCCGACGAGGCGGCGACGGACGTCGTACCAGAGGCGCTCGAGGTCAGCCCGGACGGCCGCAGCCTGGCCGTGGGCGGCGGGTGGGGCACCGTGCTGGAGATCCGGGACACGGCAACGCTGCAGGTGCAGTCCGCCGTCGGCGTCGAGAACCCGATCCGGGCCCGGGACTTCGCCTGGTCGCCGGACGGCGGGTCGCTCCTCGTCGCCAGTGAGGGCGGGGATCTCAACGTGGTGGACACCACCACGTGGGAGGCCCAGGCCACGACACTCGACGCGTTCGGACCGCCGATGCAGGTGGAGCTGCTGCCCGACGGTCGCACCGCCGTGATCGCCGCCTGGACGTTCACGGTGTTCGACCTCGAACGTGGGGTCGTCCGGAACGAACTGCCGGCGGGGGCCGGGAACCTGCAGGCGTCGACCTTCATGGTGCCCGATCCGATCGACGAGCTGGTCGTCCTCAGCGACAACGAGTGGGCCATGCGCTACCCGATGACTCCGTCGGCCTGGGTGCGCGCCGCGTGCGCGATCGTGGACCGTGACCTCACCCGCGCCGAGTGGGAGCGGTACCTGCCGGGGCGTCCCTACACACCCACCTGCACCGACGGCGGCTGAAGCCGGCCGTGCCGCTGCGCCGGACCGCGGAGGCCGTACCCGCCGGCTGGACCGGCTGTCCTCACGTACCGGCGCCGACCGGGTACAGCGGGACGGCGGCGCGCGCGGGGCCCACCGGCGGTGCCGCGGACCCGCCGCCGGGCGGGGGCGGTTCCTACCGTTTCCCGGGTGCGGATCGCGGTTCTCGGACCGTTGGAGGTCCGGGGGGAGGACGGTGCCCCGGTGCCGGTGCCCGGCGCCAAGGAGCGGCTGCTGCTCGCCGTCCTCGCCGCCGGTGCGCCCGGGGTGGTGTCCACCGACCGCATCGCCGAGGAGCTCTGGGACGGCGACCCGCCCGCCTCCGCCCGCAAGTCGCTGCAGGCCCACCTCGTGCGGCTGCGCAGCGCCCTCGAGCCGGACCGCCCCCGGGGCTCCACCGGCCGGCACGTCGTCCGCCGCGGGCCCGGGTACGCGCTGGCCGTCGAGCGGGCCGACCTCGACGCGCTGGCACTGGCCGATCTCGCCGCCCGCGGCCGCGCCGCCCTCGCCGCGGGGGACCCGGCCGCGGCGGCGGAGCTGCTGTGCGCGGCCCGGGACCTGTGGCGGGGCGACCCGTACGCCGACTGGCCGGACGCGGCCTTCGCGCAGGCCGAGCGGCGCCGCCTCACCGAGCTCCGCGACGGGGTGCTGACCGCCCTCGCCGAGGCCCGGCTGGCGCTGGGGGAGGCCGCCGCGCTCGTCCCCGAGCTGGAGCGGATGGTCGCCGAGCAGCCGCTGCACGAGGAGTGGTGGCGGCTGCTGGTCCTCGCCCTGTACCGCGCGGGCCGGCAGGCCGACGCCCTGGGCGCCGCCCGCCGGGCGCGGGCGGTGCTCGCCGAGGAGCTCGGGGCGGACCCCGGGCCGGCGCTGCGCGCGGTGGAGGCCGCCGTCCTCGCCCAGGACCCGGCCCTCGACCCGGTCCCTGCACCGGCCCCCGTCCCACCGCCGGCACCGGCGTCGGGCGCCTGCCCGTACATGGGGCTGCGGGCCTACCGGGCCGAGGACGCGTCGTTGTTCGCCGGACGGGAGCGCCTGGTCGCCACGCTGGTCGCCCGGCTGGTCGACGCGCCGCTGCTCGCCGTGTCCGGGCCCAGCGGCGCGGGGAAGTCCTCGGTGGTCCGGGCCGGCCTGGTCCCCGCCCTGGCCGCCGGCGCGCTGCCCCACAGCGCCGGCTGGCAGCCGCTGGTGCTGCTGCCCGGCCGCCGTCCGGTGGACGCGCTCGCCGACCTGACCGCGGAGGACCCGCCGCCGCGTCCGGTGCTGCTCGTCTGCGACCAGTTCGAGGAGCTGTGGGCCCCGGGGGTGGACCCGGCCGAGCGGACGGCGTTCCTCGACACCGTGCTGGCCCTGCTCGACGACGGCGCCGTGGCCCGCTGCGTGGTCGTCGTCCGCGGTGACGCCGTCGGCCGGCTGGCCGAGCACCCCGGGTTCGTCGACCGCCTCGGCGCGGCCCTCGTCCTCGTGCCGCCCATGAGCGACCCCGAGCTGCGGGCGGTGGTCCGGGACCCGGCGGCGGCGGTGGGACTGCGGGCGGAGGACGACCTGGTGGACGCCGTGGTGGCCGACGGGCTGGGCCGGCCCGGGGCGTTGCCGCTGCTGTCGGCGGCGCTGGTCGCCACCTGGGAGCGGCGCCGCGGCGACCTGCTGACCCTGGCCGGCTACGTGTCCGCCGGCGGGGTCGCGGGAGCGCTGGCCCGCTCCGCGGAGGTCGCGTACGCCGCGCTCGACGAGCCGGGCCGCGAGCTCGCCCGCCGGCTGTTCGTCCGACTGGCCGACGTCGACGACGCCGGCGCGCTGGTCCGCCGGCCGCTGCCGACCGCGGACCTGGGGACCGACGGGGCGCGGCGCGCCGTCGTGGAGGAGTTCCTCGCCCGGCGGCTGCTGTCGGTCGACGCCGACCGCCTCGAGGTCACCCACGAGGCGCTGCTGACCGCCTGGCCGCGGCTGGCCCGCTGGCTGGAGGAGGACGCCGCCGGGCGGGCGGTGCGCCGGCACCTGACCCCGGCCGCCCGCGACTGGGACCGCGCCGGGCGCCCGGACGACGAGCTGTACCGCGGCGCCCGGCTGACCGCCGCGCTGGACTGGGCGGCCGGCGCCGGCGACGAGCCCACCCCGGTCGAGCGGGCCTTCATCGACGCCTCCCGCGCCGCGGCCGACGCGGAACTCGAGGCGGCGCACCGCCGCGCCGACCGCGAGGCGGCGGCCCGGCGGCGGACCCGCTCGCTGGCCGTGGGGCTCGCGGCGGTGCTGGTCGCCGTCCTCCTCGTCGCGGTGGTCGCGGTACGCGCCCAGAGGGACGCCCAGCGGGCGTCCCTGGTCGCCGACGCCAACCGGCTGGCCGCCCTGTCGACGACGGCCGGGCGGCTGGACGTCTCCCTCCTCCTGGCCGCCCAGGCCGAGCGGCTCGCCGACACCCCGGAGACCCAGGACGCCCTCCTGACCGCCGTGCTGGCGCACCAGCGGGCGGTCCGCGCCGTCCCGGTCCCCGGGCGCGTCCGTGGCGGGGTCCTCGCCGGCGGCGGGCGGTCGCTGTTCCTGGGGGTCGGTAGCGAGCTGGTGACCTGGGAGGTGGGGCCGACGTCGCTACCTCGGGCCGTCGAGGGGCTGGAGGAGTGGGGCGGCTGGCGGGCGGCCGCCGCCTCACCGGTCGACGACGTCATCGTGGGCTTCGGGGCCACGGAGGTGGGCCCGTGGGTCCGCCGCGCCGACGTGGCCGGCGCCGACCGGCTGCTGCTGAGCGGGGACGAGGTCGGTGGCACCCCCGTGGCGGGGTCCTTCACGGCGGACGGGCGGCAGGTGCAGCTGCTCGTCGTGGCGGACGCCGGCGGCGGGGAGGCTCCTGCGGCCGAGTGGGCGGTGACCGTGCTCGACCCCGGGACCGGTACCCGCCTGGAGTCCCGGCCAGGGGGTTCCCTGCCGATCCCACCGGACCAGGTGCTCGGCCACGTCGCCGGCGACCACCCCGCGGCCGCGGTGCTGTGGGCGATGGACGAGCCGCTGGCGAGCCTCGTCGGCCTCGCCGACGCGAGTGGGGTACCCGTGCAGTGGCAGTCGCGCGACGCGCGGACCACGGCCTTCCGCGCGCTGGCCTCCGGTGCCGCACAGCTCTGGGACGACGGCGCGGTGACGCTCTACGACCGGACCGGCCGCCCCGTGCAGCTGCTCACCGGTCACCAGCAGACGGTGCGCGACGTCGCCGTCTCCCCGGACGGCCGCTGGGCCGCCACGGTCGGAGACGGCGCGGCCGTGGTGGTGTGGGACGTCGACCCGGCGACCGGGCGCTGGACCCGGCGCGAGTCGCTGCCGGGACATGACGCGGACGTCGTCGAGGCCTTCGTGGACGGCACGGGCAGCCGCCTGTTCACCGCGTCGGTGGACGACACGGTCGTCGAGTGGGACATGGCCGCCGACGGGGGCCTCGGCGGGACATACCCGCCGCTGCCCGACCGCTACGTCTCCAACCGGCCTCAACTGGTCGAGCCCGAGGGGCTCCTGGTGGCGCCGACCCGGGCGGTGGGCGCCGACCCGGGGGTGGGTGAGGACCCGATCGACCGCCTCGCCCCGCGGCCGGACACGCGCAGCGTCGCCGCCGCCTTCCTCGACCCGGCCACCGGGGAGGTGGTCGACCAGGTCGTGGTGGGGGACACCCTGGAGGGGGCGTCCCACGGCTCCTCGGTCGCGGTCAGCCCGGACGGGCGCACGGTCGCGGTCACGTCAGGACTGGCGACGACGGTCCTGGACACGCGGACCCGGGATGAGCTCACCCGGATCGCGCTCGAGCCCACGGGCGACACGGACCTGCAGGGCGAGCCGCTGACGGCTGAGCCCGTCTGGTGCGCCGGCTGGACACCCGACGGCTCTCGCCTGCTGCTGTGCGCCGAGGGACGCCTCGGGTCGAACCTCGACGGTGGCCTCGTCGTCGTCGAGGTCGGCAGCTGGCAGCGCCTGGACCGGCTGGAGATCGGGGCGCCGCAGTCGATCGAGGCGAGCCCGGACGGCAGCCGGCTGGCCGTGGCGCATGCCGGGGCGGCCGAGCTGGTGGTGCTGGACGCCCGGACCCTCGAGATCGACCGGATCCTGCCGCTGGCCGAGGACGACAGGCTCTACGACCTGTCGTTCTCGCCGGACGGGCGCCGGCTCGCCGCTGGGGGCGAGCTGGGGCTCGTCCACGTGCTGGACACCGGCTCCTGGGAGTGGTCCGGCGACCCGGTGGACGTGCACGACGACGCGGTCCTGCAGGTCGAGTGGCTGCCGGACGACCGCACGGCCGTGACCGCGGGTGCCGACGGCCGCGTGTCCCTCTTCGACACGGCCCGCCAGCTGGTCCGGGCACGCCCTCTACCGGCCTCCACCGAGCCGGGGGAGGGGTTCGCCCACCTGGTCCCCGGTGCCGGTGACGAGCTCGTGGCGCTCGGCGGGGAGCGTCCGGGGCGGCGGTACCCGCTCGACCCGTCGGCGTGGCTCGACCGGGCCTGCGCCGTGGTCGGACGGGACCTCACCGCGGCGGAGTGGGACCGGTACCTGCCCGACCGGGAGTGGGCGCCCACCTGCACGGATCTCGGCTGAGGCGCCGGGCCGCCCCACCGTCCGCCGCCCGGGGACGGTGGGGCGGAGCTCCGGACGGGCTCCGGCCCCGCCGTCGACGGGACGGCGGGGCCGGGAGGGTCCGCGGTCGGCGTCGTGGACCCGACGGCCCGGGCTCAGGCCGACGGGGTGGCGCAGGCCGGCTGGGACAGCAGGTGCTGCTCGAAGGCGTCGGAGTACAGCTGCTGACCGTCGGGGCCGGTGCCGGGCCAGTCGTCGACCTGGCCGAGGAGCTCGCTGCAGGAGGGCGTCCGGTCGTCGAGGGCGGGCGGGTCGGCCAGCGCCGCCGAGCCGGTCAGACCGGCGAGGAGGACGGTGGCGACGGCGGCGGCACCGGTGAGGACGCGGGTGCGGGTCGGGCGGCGGCTGGACATGACGGGTACCTCCGGGCGGCGGCGCCGGGCGGGTCCCGGCGATGTGACCAGGGCAGCGGGAGGCGGTTGCGGAAGCGGTCGGCAGCGGTTGCGGTCCGGTTGCGGTGGCCCGGCCGACGGCCGTGAACCTCCCTACACTCACCGGCGTGCAGATCCCGTTCTCCTCCTCGGAGCGCTCCAGTCTCGGCGTGGAGTGGGAGCTGCAGCTGGTCGACCGCGACAGCCGGGAGCTGACCGCCGGCGCGATCGAGGTGCTCGAGGAGATCTGCCCCGAGGGCGAGCACGAGCACCCCAAGGCCAAGCACGAGCTGCTGCAGTCCACCGTCGAGGTCATCACCGGCGTGTGCACGACGGTCGAGGAGGCCACCGCCGACCTCGCCGCCACGGTGGCCGAGGTCGCCGCCGCCGCCGACCGGCGCGGGCTGGGCCTGCTGTGCGCGGGCACCCACCCGTTCACCGACTGGCAGACCCAGCTGATCTCGCCCAAGGAGCGCTACCTGCAGCTGGTGGAGCGCATGCAGTGGTTGGCGCGGCGGCTGCAGATCTTCGGCGTCCACGTGCACGTCGGCGTCCGCTCGCCGGACAAGGCGATGCCGATCGTGAACGCGCTGACTCAGTACGTGCCGCACTTCCTGGCGCTGTCGGCGTCCTCGCCGTTCTGGGTCGGCTGCGACACCGGCCTGGCCTCGGCGCGCAGCAAGGTCTTCGAGGGCATGCCGACGGCGGGGCTGCCCATGCAGCTGCCGGACTGGCCCGGGTTCGAGACCTACATGGAGACGCTGATCACCACCGGGGCCATCGAGAGCGTGCGCGAGGTCTGGTGGGACATCCGCCCGCACCCGGGCTTCGGCACGGTGGAGCTGCGCATCTGCGACGGGCTGCCGACCCTCGAGGAGGTCGGCGTGGTCGCGGCGCTGTCGCAGTGCCTGGTCGAGCAGCTCGACGGCCAGCTCGACCGCGGCTACACCCTCCCCACCCCGCCGGAGTGGGTGCTGCGGGAGAACAAGTGGCGCGCGGCCCGCTACGGCCTCGACGCCGACGTCATCGTCGACGAGAAGGGCACGGTGCGGCCGGTGCGGCAGGCGTTGCTCGACCTCGCCGAGGACCTCGCGCCCACCGCGCGCCGGCTGGGCTGCGAGGCGGAGCTGGCCGGCGTGGAACGGGTGCTCGCCGTCGGCGCCTCCTACCAGCGGCAGCGGGCGGCGGCGCAGGCCTCCGGCGGCGACCTGCGCGCCGTCGTCGACGCGCTGCTCACCGAGCTCCGGGACGGCCTGCCCGCCGCCGGCCCCGCCAGCGGCCCGGACGGTCCCGTGCCGGGTCCGTCGGCGTGCGCCGGCGGGCACGCCGCATGACCCGCGACCCCGAGGAGCTGGCCGCCGGACTCGACACGTGGGTGGCCGACCGGTTCGACTCCCTGGTGGGCGTGCGCCGGCACCTGCACGCGCACCCGGAGCTCGCCTTCGCCGAGGTGGAGACGACCGCCTACCTCGAGAAGCGGCTGGTCGAGGTGGGCCTCTCGCCGCGGCGGCTGCCCAGCGGCACCGGGCTGGTGGTCGAGGTCGGCTCGGGCGACCCCACGGTCGTGCTCCGCGCCGACATCGACGCGCTGCCGCTGGCCGACCTCAAGGACGTCCCCTACGCCTCCACCCGCGAGGGCATGTGCCACGCCTGCGGCCACGACGTGCACACCACCGTGGTGCTCGGCGCGGCGCTGGCGCTGGCCGCGCTCGACTCCCTGCCCGGCCGGGTGCGCTGCGTGTTCCAGCCGGCCGAGGAGACCGTCCCCGGCGGGGCGACCCACGTGGTGGCCGCCGGTGTCCTCGACGGCGCGTCGCGGGCCTTCGCGCTGCACTGCGACCCGGCCATCCCGGTGGGCACCGTGGGCCTGCGCACCGGCTCGATCACCGCCGCCTGCGACCGGGTCGACGTCACGCTGACCGGGCCCGGCGGGCACACCGCGCGCCCGCAGCTGACCGTCGACCTCGTCGACGCCCTCGGCCGGCTCATCACCGACCTGCCCGGGCTGCTCTCCCGGCAGGTCGACCCGCGGGCCGGCTTCTCGCTCGTCTGGGGCGCGGTCAACGCCGGCGTCGCGCCCAACGCCATCCCGCAGCGCGGCACCCTGCGCGGCACCGTGCGGGTGCTCGACCGCGAGCAGTGGAAGGACGCCGAGGCGCTGCTGCGCCGGCTGGTCGAGCAGGTCATCGCCCCCACCGGGGCGCGCGTCGACGTCGAGTACGTGCCCGGCGTGCCGCCGGTGGTCAACGACCCGCGCGCGGTGGCGCTGCTGCGCGCCGCGGCCATCCAGACCGTCGGCGCGGAGAACGTCCGGCAGTCCCCGCAGAGCATGGGCGGGGAGGACTTCGGCTGGTTCGCCGACGTCCTGCCCATCGCGCTGGCCCGGCTGGGCACGAACGGCGGCAGTGCCCCGCTCGACCTGCACCGCGGCACCTTCGACGTCGACGAGCGCGCCATCGGGGTGGGCGTGCGGCTGCTGGTCCGCACCGCGCTGCACGCCCTGACCGCCGACGCCGGCACGACGGGGCACGCGGCCGGCGCGCCGACCGCCACCCACCCCGCGCGTCCACGGCCCGGCGAGCGCCGGTAGAACGGTCCCGACGAGGAGCCGACGCCGGGGGTTCGACGATGAACAGCCAGCAGACCGCGACACCCGGCGAGGACGAGGTCCCCGCCGAGCACGCCGTCCCCGACGAGCTGTCCCTCGCCGGCGGCTTCCCGGCCGTCGACCGCGACCGGTGGCGCGAGCTGGTGGCCGGCGTCCTGCGCAAGGCCGGCCGCGAGGAGCTGCCCGACCCGGTCGAGGACGCCCTGCGGCGCACCGTGGCCACCGGGGTGACCGTCGCGCCGCTCTACGACGCCGACGACGCCGGCGACCTGCCTGCCGCCGTCGGCGTGCCGGGACTGCCGCCCTTCGTCCGCGGCGCCCGCGCCGGCGCCGACCCCGACCGCGGCACACCGGCCGGCTGGGACGTGCGGCAGCGGCACGCGCACCCCGACGTCGCCGTCACGAAGGAGGCGGTCGCGGCCGACCTGGAGAACGGCGTCACCTCGCTGTGGCTGGTCCTCGGCGAGGGCGCCGTGCCGGTGGCGGCGCTGCCCGAGGTGCTCGCCGACGTCTACCTCGACCTCGCGCCGGTCGCCGTCTCCGGTGGCCCGGCTGCCGCGGAGGCGCTGCTCGCCCACGTCGACGGTCGCACCGACCTCGCACCCGGCGGCTCGCTGGGCCTCGACCCGCTCGGCGTGCACGCCGCCTCCGGCGAGGAGCAGGACCTCTCCGGGCTGGCCGGTCTCGCCCGCCGGGCGCCGTCGGGCTGGCGCACCGTCGTCGTCGACGGCACCGTCTTCCACGATGCGGGGGCCACCGCCGTCGAGGAGCTCGGCTGCTCGCTGGCCGCCGGGGTGGCCTACCTGCGGGCGCTGACCGACGGCGGCCTGGCGGTGGACGAGGCGTTCGCGCAGCTGGAGTTCCGCTACGCCGCGTCCGCCGACCAGTTCACGACCATCGCCGGCCTGCGCGCCGCCCGCCGGCTGTGGGACCGCGTCGGCGAGGTCAGTGGCGCCTCGCCCCGGGCCCGCGCCCAGCGCCAGCACGCGGTGACGTCGTCGGTGATGACGACGCGGCGCGACCCCTGGGTGAACATGCTGCGCACCACGGTGGCCTGCTTCGCCGCCGGCGTGGGTGGGGCCGACGTCGTGACCGTGCAGCCGTTCGACGCCGCGCTCGGCCTGCCCGACGCCTTCTCCCGGCGGATCGCGCGCAACACCCAGAGCCTGCTGGTGGACGAGGGGCACCTGGCCCGCGTGCTCGACCCGGCCGGCGGCTCCTGGTACGTCGAGTCGCTCACCGAGGACCTCGCCCGGGCGGCGTGGGCCTGGTTCACCGAGATCGAGCGGGCCGGCGGGCTGGCCGCGGCGCTGTCGTCGGGGCTGGTCCGCGACCGGCTGGCTGCCGCCTGGGACGCCCGCGCGAAGCGGCTGGCCACGCGCGCCGACGCGATCACCGGTGTCAGCGAGTTCCCGAACCCGACCGAGGAGCTGCCCGATCGGCAGCCGGCCGCCGAACTCCGCCCCACCGGCGGGCTGCCGCGCGTGCGCGCCGCCCAGGAGTACGAGGAGCTGCGCGACCGCGCTGACGCCGCCGCGGAGCGGCCGCGGGTCTACCTCGCCACGATCGGGTCGGTCGCCCGGCACACCGCCCGGGCCACCTTCGCGGGCAACCTGTTCCAGGCCGGGGGCGTGGCGACACCTGCTGGCGACGGGGCCTCCGGCCTCGCCGGCGCCGGGACGACGGTGGCCTGCATCTGCGGCACCGACGCCGACTACGCGGAGTCGGCCGCCGGGCTGGCCGCGGACCTGCGGGCCGCCGGCGCGAGCTCCGTGTGGCTGGCCGGCAAGCCGTCGCTCGGGGTGGACGGCGTCGACGGGTACGTGTACGCCGGGTGCGACGCGCTGGCGGTGCTCCGGACGGTCCACGAGCAGCTGGGCCTTCATCGCGCAAATGGCACTGAGGAGCGGGCATGAGCGGGATCCCCGACTTCGGTTCCGTCGAGCTGGGCCGCCCGGCGGCGGGCGCCGGCGCCGACGACTGGGCGAAGGCGTTCGAGGAGGCGACCGGGCGCGGCGTCGGCGAGGCGACCTGGGAGACCCCCGAGGGCATCGCCGTCCCGCCGCTGGCCACCCCGGCCGACCTGGCCGGGCTGGACTTCCTGCGGACCTACCCCGGCCTGCCGCCCTTCCTGCGCGGGCCCTACCCGACGATGTACACGACCCAGCCGTGGACCGTCCGCCAGTACGCGGGCTTCTCCACCGCGGCGGAGTCGAACGCGTTCTACCGGCGCAACCTCGCCGCCGGCCAGAAGGGCCTGTCGATCGCCTTCGACCTGGCCACCCACCGCGGCTACGACTCCGACCACCCGCGGGTGGTCGGTGACGTCGGCATGGCGGGCGTGGCCGTGGACTCGATCCTGGACATGCGGCAGCTGTTCGACGGCATCCCGCTGGACCGGATGACGGTGTCGATGACGATGAACGGCGCGGTGCTGCCGGTGCTGGCGCTCTACGTGCTCGCCGCCGAGGAGCAGGGCGTCGCCCCGAAGCAGCTGGCCGGGACCATCCAGAACGACATCCTCAAGGAGTTCATGGTCCGCAACACCTACATCTACCCGCCCCGGCCCTCGATGCAGATCGTCAGCGACATCTTCGCCTTCACCTCGCAGGAGATGCCGCGGTTCAACTCGATCTCCATCTCCGGCTACCACATGCAGGAGGCCGGGGCGACCGCCGACCTGGAGCTGGCGTACACGCTGGCCGACGGCGTGGAGTACGTGAAGGCGGGCACCGACGCGGGGCTCGACGTCGACGCGTTCGCGCCGCGGCTGAGCTTCTTCTGGGCGATCGGCATGAACTTCTTCATGGAGGTCGCCAAGCTCCGCGCGGCCCGGCTGCTGTGGGCCCGGCTGATGCGGGAGGCCGGTGCCCGGCAGGACAAGTCGCTGTCGCTGCGCACCCACTCGCAGACCTCGGGCTGGTCGCTGACCGCGCAGGACGTCTACAACAACGTCGTCCGCACCTGCCTGGAGGCCATGGCCGCCACCCAGGGGCACACCCAGTCGCTGCACACCAACGCCCTGGACGAGGCGCTGGCGCTGCCCAGCGACTTCTCGGCGCGGATCGCCCGCAACACCCAGCTGCTGCTGCAGCAGGAGTCGGGGACGACGCGGGTGATCGACCCGTGGGGCGGGTCGGCGTACGTCGAGAAGCTCACCTACGACCTGGCCCGCCGCGCCTGGGCGCACATCGAGGAGGTCGCCGAGCACGGCGGCATGGCGCAGGCCATCGACGACGGCATCCCCAAGCTGCGCATCGAGGAGGCCGCCGCCCGCACCCAGGCGCGCATCGACTCCGGCCGCCAGCCGGTGATCGGCGTCAACAGGTACCGGGTCGAGGCCGACGAGGCGATCGAGGTGCTGCGCGTCGACAACGCCGACGTCCTCGCCCAGCAGAAGGCCAAGCTCGAGCAGCTGCGGGCCTCGCGCGACGACGCCGCCGTCCGGGACGCGCTGCGCCGGCTCACCGACGCCGCCCGGGCCGCGGCCGAGGGGCGCCGGGGCCGCGAGCTCGACGCCAACCTGCTCACGCTGGCCGTCGACGCCGCGCGGGCGAAGGCGACGGTCGGGGAGATCTCCGGCGCGCTGGAGGAGGTCTACGGGCGGCACGCCGGCCAGGTGCGCACCATCTCCGGTGTGTACCGCGACGAGGCCGGCCGCTCCGGGCCGCTCGAGGAGACCCGCCGGCTGACCGCGGCCTTCGAGGAGGCCGAGGGTCGCCGTCCCCGGATCCTGGTCGCCAAGATGGGCCAGGACGGCCACGACCGCGGGCAGAAGGTGATCGCCACCGCGTTCGCCGACCTCGGCTTCGACGTCGACGTCGGCCCGCTGTTCCAGACGCCGGAGGAGGTCGCCCGGCAGGCGGTCGAGGCCGACGTGCACGTCGTCGGCGTCTCCTCGCTGGCCGCGGGCCACCTGACGCTGGTGCCGGCGCTGAAGCAGGCGCTCGCCGACCTCGGGGCCGACGACGTGCTGGTCGTGGTCGGCGGGGTCATCCCGCCCGACGACGTCCCGCGGCTGCGGGAGATGGGCGCGGCCGCGGTGTTCCCGCCCGGCACGGTCATCGCCGACGCGGCGCAGGAGCTGCTGCGGACGCTGTCGCAGCGACTCGGGCACTGATGCCCGCTCCCGACGTCCCGGCGCTCGTCGAGGGGGTGCTCGGCGGGGACCGCCGGGCGCTGGCCCGCGCGATCACCCTGGTCGAGTCGCGCCGCGCCGACCACCGCGAGCGCGCGCAGGAGCTGCTGGTCGAGCTGCTGCCGCACGCGGGGGGAGCGCGACGGGTGGGCATCAGCGGGGTGCCCGGCGTGGGCAAGTCGACCTTCATCGACCAGCTCGGGGTGGACCTGACCGCGGCCGGTCACCGGGTCGCGGTGCTCGCCGTCGACCCGTCGTCGGCGCGCTCGGGCGGGTCGATCCTCGGCGACAAGACCCGCATGGCGCGGCTGGCGGTCGACCCGCGGGCGTTCATCCGGCCGGCCCCGACCGCGGGCACGCTGGGCGGGGTGGCGCAGGCGACGCGCGAGTCGATGGTCGTCGTCGAGGCCGCGGGCCACGACGTCGTGCTGGTCGAGACCGTCGGCGTCGGGCAGTCCGAGGTCACCGTCGCGGAGATGGTCGACTCCTTCCTGTTCCTCACCCTCGCCCGCACCGGCGACCAGCTGCAGGGCATCAAGCGCGGCATCCTCGAGATCGCCGACGTCATCGCCGTCAACAAGGCCGACGGGCCGGCCGCTGCCGACGCGCGCAAGGCCGCCCGCGAGCTGGCGGGGGCGATCCGGATGCTGCGCGGGCACGACGAGCAGTGGACGGTCCCGGTGCTCACCTGCGCCGGGCTGACCGGCGAGGGCCTGGCCGAGGTGTGGGGGAAGCTGGTCGAGCACCAGGACCGGGCACGGGCGTCGGGCGCCTTCGACGAGCGGCGCCGCGCCCAGCAGGTGCGCTGGACCTGGCAGCTGGTGCGCGACGGCCTGGAGCACCGGCTGCGGTCGCACCCCGCCGTCCGGGCGTCGGCGCCCGGACTGGAGGAGGCGGTGCTGGCCGGGGAGCTCACCCCGGCGCTGGCCGCGCGGCAGCTGCTGGAGACCTTCCTCGGCCGGACCGGCGCCTCTTCGCCGTGATCATGGCGCCGTGACCGCGTCCGGGGCCTCCGGAGTGGTCACCGCGCCATGATCGGGCGTATCCCCAGGTCGGCGACTGTCCACGGGCTCACGTCGTGCGGCGGCCGCGGAGGCGGGTCGCGCCAGGGTCGGTCGGGTGCGATCCGGACTGCTCAGGACCATCGACGGTCAGGGTGGTGTCCTCACGAGGGACCAGGCCCTGACGGTCGCCACGCCTGCCGAGGTGCGCCGGCTGCTGCGTCAAGGGACGTGGCGGGCAACGCCGTGGCCGGGCGTCTACGTCGACGGCGGCGTCGAGGACCCGGCTGCGGCGGTGGTGCGTGCCGCGTCGCTGTGGCTGGGCGGTGACCTCGTGGCCTGCCACTCGACGGCGGCGCAGCTGTGGGGCTTCGACGTCCACGCCGACGTCCCGCCGCCTGCCCGCCAGCTGCACTTCCTCGGCCCGCCGGACCTGGACAACCGGCGGCTGCGCGGCCTGCAGGTCCACCCGTCGTCGCTGGGGACGGACGACGCGGTCCGGCGGCGTGGCGTCTGGTGTACCCCTCCGGCACGGACCGCCTGCGACGTGGTCCGGCTGGGCGCTCCTGTCGACGCGCTCGCCACGTTGGACAGCGCGCTGCGGTCGGGGTGGTGCACGCGGGACGAGCTGGGTGTGGCCTGTGCCCGGCAGTGGGGTCTGCGCGGTGTCGTCCGGCTCCGGGGGCTGGTGCCCCTGGCCGACGGCGGCGCGGAGTCACCGATGGAGTCGCGGATGCGCTGGCGCTTCCTCGTCGCCGGCCTGCCGGTCCCGCGCGTGCAGGTGGAGGTGCGTGACGGAGGACGCCGGCACCGCCTCGACCTCGGCTGGGAGGACCACCTGGTCGGTGCGGAGTTCGACGGGCTGGAGGCCCACATGACGCGGTCGCAGCTCGCGGCGGACCGCGACCGGCACAACTGGCTCACCGAGCGGGGGTGGCGCCTGCTGCACTTCACCGCGGTCGATGTCTACCGGCAGCACGAGCGGATGGTCGCGACGGCCCGGCGTCACCTCGTCGGGGCGTCCCGCCGCACGATCATGGCGCCGTGACCGATCCGGGGGGGTCCGGACGTGGTCACGGCGCCATGATCACGGGACCATCGAGGCGGTCAGGGGCCGGTGGAGCGGCAGTCGCGGGCGCGCAGGTCCGCGAGGTAGTCGTCCGGGGCGCCGGCGGCCTCGGCGGCGTCGGCGATCGCGCCCAGGTGCCGGGCCGAGGGCAGGCCGCCCTCGAAGGCGTCGAGGGCGTAGACGTAGGCGACGACGTCGCCGCCGAGGGTGTGCACCCGCAGGTTGAGCTTGCGGTACAGGCCGCGGTCGGCGCCCTCCCAGGCGTCGAGCTCGCGCTCGTCGGCCGACGTGAGGTCGTAGAGCGCGACGAAGACGCCGGGCGCGTCGGGGTCGTCGGCCGGGACGAGGGTGGCCAGGGCGCCCTCCCAGCCCAGCTCCTCGGCGCCGAAGGTCAGCCGCCAGCCGCGGATCCAGCCGGTGCCCACGTGCGGGGAGGACGGGCAGCGGCGCAGCATCTGGGCGGGGTCCATGTTGGACCCGTACGCGGCGTAGAGACCCATCGCCGGGGAGCCTACGGCCGGTGTGGCCCGCGCGACCCGTGAGCCTGCCGACACCGTGTGCCCGGCCTGGGACGATGGGAGCGCACCCCGTTCCGCGACGCAGGAGACCCCATGACCCGCATCGTCATCATCGGCGGCGGCCCGGCCGGCTACGAGGCCGCGCTGGTGGCCGCTTCGCTCGGCGCGCAGGTCACCGTCGTGGAACGCGACGGCCTCGGCGGGGCCAGCGTGCTCACCGACTGCGTGCCGTCGAAGACCCTCATCGCCGCCGCCGGCACGGTGACCTCGGTCCGCGACTCCTCGGTCCTCGGCATGCGCGGCACCGACCTGGCCACCGTCGGCCTGGACCTCCCCACCGTCAACGCCCGGGTCAAGGGGCTGGCCGTGGCCCAGTCGGCCGACATCCACGCCCGGCTCGTGGCCGAGGGCGTCGAGGTCCTCGCCGGGCAGGCCCGGCTGGCCGACACCGCCCGCGGTTTGGTCGAGCACCGCGTCGAGGTCCTCGACCGCGACGACGCCGTCACCGGCACCCTCGAGTGCGACGTCGTCCTCGTCGCCACCGGCGCCGACCCCCGCGTGCTGCCCGGCAGCGAGCCCGACGGCGAGCGCATCCTCGACTGGCGCCAGCTCTACGACCTCGAGGAGCTGCCCGAGCACCTCGTCGTCGTCGGCTCCGGCGTCACCGGCGCGGAGTTCGCCTCGGGTTACCTGGAGGCCGGTGTGCCGGTCACCCTCGTCTCCTCCCGCGACCAGGTGCTGCCGGGCGAGGACGCCGACGCCGCCGACGTCATCGCCGAGGTGTTCCAGGCCCGCGGCGGCCGGATCGCCGAGCGCGGCCGGGCGGCGAGTGTCACCCGTACGGAGAAGGGCGTGCTGGTCGAGCTGACCGACGGCCGCACCGTCGAGGGTTCCCACGCGCTGATGACCGTGGGCACGGTGCCCAACACCGCCGGGCTGAACCTGGAGGCGACCGGCGTCGAGCTGAGCGAGTCCGGCCACGTCGTCGTCGACCGGGTCTCGCGCACCAACGTGCCGGGCATCTACGCCGCCGGCGACGTCACCGGCGTCTTCCAGCTGGCCAGCGTCGCGGCGATGCAGGGCCGGATCGCGATGTGGCACGCGCTCGGCGAGGCGGTGCAGCCGATCCGGCTCAAGACGGTGTCGGCCAACGTCTTCACCCACCCCGAGATCGCCACCGTCGGCGTCCAGGAGAAGACGCTGCCCGAGGGCCACGACCTCGACGTCGTCCGGCTGCCGCTGGCGACCAACGCCCGGGCCAAGATGAGCGACCTGCGCGCCGGCTTCGTGAAGCTGTTCGCCCGCAAGGCCACCGGCGTCGTCGTCGGCGGCGTCGTCGTGGCGCCGGGCGCGAGCGAGCTGATCCTGCCGATCGCGCTCGCGGTGACCAAGGGGCTGACCGTCAGCGACCTGGCGCAGACCTTCGCGATCTACCCCTCGCTGTCGGGCTCGATCACCGAGGCCGGCCGGAGGCTGATGGGGGCCGACGCGCTGGCGTGACGCCCGGGGCGCCCGTGACGGGGCGCCTGTGACGGGTGGAACGGGCGGGGTCCCGATGGTGCGCACGGGACACCGGGCCGCCGATGCCGGGAGGGATGCACGCCTCCCGAGTCCTGACGCGGTCGCTGGCCCTGGCCGGTGCCGTCGTCGCGCTGTGCGCCGGCCCGGGAACGGCGGCGCAGGCCGACGACGCGGGTGCCACCACGGTCGTCGGGGAGCTGGTGCAGGCCTGGCCGGAGACCCCGCTCGAGGGCCGGCACGCGGACGAGGCCCACGCCGAGCCGCTGACCTTCGTCGAGGGGGCCGACGGGTCCTCGGTGCGCGTGCCGACCGACGCCTTGGCCGGCATCGGGGTCGGCTCGACCGTCGAGGTCACCGTCGGCGGCACCACCGGCGACGAGGCCGGGGAGGACGGCTTCCAGCCGGCCCACGAGGTCCTCGACACCCAGGTGCTCCGCGCCCCGCAGCCGGCGACCACCGTGCCGGCCGGCTCGGTGACCAACCAGGTCACCGTGGTCATGGTCGCCCCGGCCGGCGGGACGCCGGACCGCACCGCCCTGGCCGACGTCGTGGACACGGTCAACGGCGAGGTCGCCGGCTTCTGGTCGGAGCAGACCGGCGGTGCGGTCACCGTCGGCGTCACCGCCGCCCACGACTGGATCAGCACCGCCGCCGGCTGCAGCGACCCCACCGCCCTGTGGGACGAGGCCGCCGCGCGCGTCGGCTTCCAGGCCGGACCGGGCCGGCACCTGCTGCTCTACGTCACCAGCCAGCCGGAGGACCTGCCCGGCTGCTCCTACGCCCTGGGTCAGGTGGGCACCCGGACCGCGTCGGGCGGGCGGCTCTACGTCCGCGACGACAGCGCCTCGCTCATCGCCCACGAGCTGGGCCACAACTTCGGCCTGGGCCACTCCAGCGGCCTGCAGTGCGACACCGCCGTCGAGACCGGCCACTGCCGCACCGCCGCCTACCGCGACTACTACGACGTCATGGGCGCCTCCTGGGACCACCTGGGCAGCCTCACCGCCGCCCAGGCCGCCCGGCTCGGCGCGCTGCCCCCCGCCGCCACGCAGACCGCCGGCCCCGGCACGACCACGGCGACCCTGGCCCCGCTCGGCGGCGGCGCCGGCACGCGCGTGCTGCGCCTGACCGACCCGGCGGGCACCGACTACTGGCTCGAGTACCGGACCGCCGTCGGCCGCGACGACTGGCTGGCCCGCGACAACCGCTACCGGCTCGACAGCGGCGTGCTGCTGCACCGGTCCGGGGCGCTCCCCGACACCTCGCTGCTGCTCGACGGCAGCCCGTCGCCCGGGGCCGGCTGGGACGCCGACCTGCAGGCCGCGCTGGTCCCGGGCGTGCCGGTCGCCGTCGCCGGCGGGCGGTTCACCGTCACCGTCGACGCCGTCACCCCGGCCGGCGCCACCGTGACCGTGGTGCGCGCGGCCGAGGTCCCGGCTCCGGCGCCCCCGGTGGCGGCCGCCCCGGTGCCGACGGAGCTGCCCGCGGGCGGTACGGCGGCCCCGGCCCGGTCCGCGGCCGCACCCGCCGGCGCCGAGCCGGCTCCGGCGCCGGTGGTGCCCGCCGCGGCGCCGGCCGAGGTCCCCGCGCCGGCAGCTCCCGCCGCCGCGGCGCCGGTCGAGGCCGCGGCCACCCAGCCGGCCGGCCGCTCCTGGACCACCCCGGCGCTGGCCGCCGGCGGCGTCCTGTGCCTCGGCGGGGCGGTGCTGGCCGGCCGCCGGGTCCTCCCGCGGCGGGGCTGAGCACTCCCTCCGCCGAGGGGTCCAGTTCCCGCGCGGACGCGCCGATGCAGAGGCGAGCGCCGCTCACCGACGCCCCTGACCTGGAGTTCCCCGTGCCCCTCGCCTCCCGCCCGCGGCCCCTGGCGGCCGCGGTCCTCGCCGCCGTCACCGCACCGCTGCTGCTGGCCGGCCCGGCCGCCGCGGAGGAGCCGGCTCCGGGGGACACCGTCGTCGGCGAGCTGGTGCAGGCCTTCGCCGATCCCGAGCACTCCGGCCACACGCCCGGCGCCCCGGCCGAGGACGCCGGGGACACGCTGCTGAGCTGGATCGACACCGGGGACGACGGCTCCGTCCGCGTCCCCACCGAGGACGTCGCCGACATCGAGGCGGGTGCGACCGTCGAGGTCACCGTGGGCCGAGAGGTCCGCGACGAGGCGACCCTGGAGCAGGGCCTGGCACCCGCCCGTGACGTCGTCGACGCCCAGGTCGTCGCCCCGGCCGAGCCCGCCGCGGCCACCGCCCCGCACACCAACGCGGTGACGGTGGTGATGGTGCAGCCGGGTGGAGCGCCGCGGGACGGCACCACGCTGGCCGACGTCGTCGCCGCGGTGGACGGGCCGGTGCGGGACTTCTGGCGCGAGCAGACCGACGGCGCGGTCACCGTCTCGGTGACGCGCAGCCGCGACTGGACCACCACGACGGCCGACTGCCGCGATCCCCTGGCCCTGTGGGAGGAGGTGGCCGGTGCCGTCGGCTGGGCCGGCGACCCCGGCGAGCACCTGCTGCTCTACGTCCCTGCCGGCACCCCCTCCTGCGCCTATGGCCTCGGGACGATCGGCTCGGGCACCGGTGACGGCGGTCTGGTCTACGTGCGGGACACCGCCACCTCGGTGATCGCGCACGAGCTGGGGCACAACTTCGGCCTCGGCCACGCGTCAGCGGTGCAGTGCGACGCCTCCCCGGAGTCCGCCCCGTGCCGGACGGTGGGGTACTGGGACTGGTACGACGTCATGGGCATCTCCTGGGGCCAGGTCGGCTCGCTCAACGCCCCGCACGCCGCGCGGCTGGGGGTGCTGCCTGCCTCGGCACGGGTGTCCACCTCGTCCACCGGGACCGGCGGCACCTACACGCTGACCCCGATGGGGAGCCGCAGCGGCACCCGCGTGCTCGCGCTGACCTCGTGGTCCACCCGCTACTGGGTCGAGTACCGCGCCGCCGTGAGCCGGGACGCCTGGCTCGCCCCTGCCAGCGGTCACGGCCTCGACACCGGGGTGCTCGTGCACGTCGACGGGCCCGGTCCCCGGAGCGACACGTCCCTGCTCCTCGACGGCACACCGTCGGCGCAGGAGGACTGGGCTGCGGACGAGCAGACGGTGCTGCCGGCCGGCAGTCGCACGGTCCTCGGCGGGACGTTCACCCTCAGCGTGGTCAGCACCTCCGTGTCCGGTGCCACCGTCTCGGTGACGACACCAGCGGACGACACCCCTGTGGAACCCGGCCCGACAGACCCCGAACCGTCGGGCGCAGGGACGGCGCTCCTGCGCCCTGGCCAGGCACTCGGGGCCGGGGAGTCGCTGCGCTCGCCGTCGGGGGAGTACCGGGTGGTGGCCCAGCCCGACGGCAACCTGGTGGTGTACGCCTCCGACGGGCGGGTGCTGTGGCACGCGCACACCCACGGCAGCCCCGGTGCGCGGAC
>NZ_JBJGZA010000027.1:0-61391 GCF_054050255.1 Geodermatophilus sp. SYSU D00700
CCCCCCCCCCCCCCCCCCCCCCCCCCCCCCCCCCCCCCCCCCCCCCCCCCCCCCCCCCCCCCCCCCCCCCCCCCCCCCCCCCCCCCCCCCCCCCCGCGCGCGAGAGCACCTGATCGCTCACGGCGTAGCCGGAGGGGTGGCCGCGACCGGCCCGGCAGGCGTCCACTGGACGGTGCAACGGTGTAATCAGACCCAGGAGGTGCGCCGTGACGCGACCGGACACCGACGCCGCGCTCGACGCCTACTCGCAGGTGGTCACCGCGGTGGCCGCCGACCTCACGCCGCACGTCGCCGCGCTGCAGGTCACCGGCCCCGACGGGCGGCCGGGCGCGGGCTCGGCGGTCGTCGTCCCCGGCGACGGCCTGCTGCTCACCAACGCGCACGTCGTCGGCCGCGCCCGCGCGGGCCGGGCGGTGTTCGGCGACGGCAGCGAGACGCCGGTCGAGGTCGTGGGCACCGACCCGCTCTCCGACCTCGCCGTCGTCCGCGCCACCGACACCGCCCCCGACCCGGCGGTCCTCGGCGACGCCGCGCAGCTGCGGGTCGGCCAGCTCGTCGTCGCCGTCGGCAACCCGCTGGGCCTGGCCGGGTCGGTCACCGCCGGCGTCGTCAGCGGTCTGGGGCGCTCGCTGCCGACCCGCGACGGGCGCACCGCGCGGGTGGTCGAGGACGTCATCCAGACCGACGCCGCGCTCAACCCCGGCAACTCCGGCGGCGCGCTGGCCGACTCCGCCAGCCGGGTGGTGGGCATCAACACCGCCGTCGCCGGGTGGGGGCTGGGGCTGGCCGTCCCGGTCAACGACACCACCCGCCGGATCATGACGACGCTGGTGCGCGACGGCCGCGTCCGGCGGGCCTACCTCGGCCTGGTCAGCAGCCCCGCTCCCCTGCCGGCCCCGCTCGCCGAGCGCACCGGCCGCCGCCGCGGGCTGCGGGTGGTCGACGTCGTCGCGGGGTCGCCGGCCGACCGGGCGGGGCTGCGGCCCGGCGACCTCGTCCTGGAGGCCGGCCGGGCGCCGGTGGCCGAGGCGCAGAGCCTGCAGCGACTGCTGTTCGCCGAGGCGGTCGGCCGGCCGCTGCCGGTGACGGTGTACCGGCGCGGGGCGATGGTCGACGTCATCGCCGTCCCGACCGAGCTCACCGGCTGACCCCTCCTCCGGGGTGCCGTGCCGTTCCCCCTGCTCAGGAACGTCCCGGTGGGTGACGATGACCCCCGCGACGGAGGGGGACGCCGGTGTACGGGGACCGCAGGAGCGGACTGGGCCTGCTCGCACTGCTGTACGGCTGCGGTGCCGCGCTGTGCGCGGTCGGCGCGCTGTGGCCGATGAACACGCGCACGCCGGTGGCGCTGCTCGCCGTGCTCGCCGTCTCCGGCGGAGGGCTGTCCGCGGCGTTCTGGCTCGGCCGCGACCGGCTGCCGATGGCCGCCGTCCACGCGGGACTCGCGTTGCTGTCCCTGCTCACCGCCCTGGTGGCCTGGCAGTCGGCGACCGCCGTGGGCCTCGTCGGCCTCGGACCGGCACTGGTGGCCCTCGGCGTGCTCGCCGGGCACGTGCTGCCTCCCGAGCACGCCCGGGCCCACCTCGCCGGCGGGGTCGCCGTCGTCAGCGGCGGCGCGCTCGCGGCGGCCCCGTCGGGCTTCCTCTCCCCGTGGATCGCCGCGGTCGTCACCGCCGTCGTGCTCACCGAGGCCCAGGCCCGCCAGACCGGTGCGCTGCGCCGGGCGGCCTGCACCGACCCGCTGACCGGGCTGGCCAACCGCCGCGCCTGGGAGGACGGCGCCGTCCGGCTGCTCGCCGCGGCCGAGCGGGCCGGCGAGCCGGTCACCGTCGCGCTGCTCGACCTCGACGGGTTCAAGGCCGTCAACGACACCGGGGGCCACGCCGCCGGCGACGCGCTGCTGCGCTCGCTGGCCGTCGGGTGGCGCGGTGAACTGCGCCGGTCGGACCTGCTGGGCCGGGTCGGCGGGGACGAGTTCGCCCTGTGCCTGCCCGGCAGCGACGCCGCAGCCACGGCCGACCTGCTGCGGCGGCTGCGCGCCGCGTCGACGGGTGCCTGGTCGGCCGGGACGGCGACCGCCCGCCCCGGCGAGGTGCTCCCCGAGGTCCTCGCCCGCGCCGACGCCGCGCTCTACCGGCAGAAGGCCACCCGTTCCCGCGAGAGCCGGACGCCCGTCGACTGACGGCGTCCGGGCGGTCACGACCGCCCGGCACTGCGTACCGACGCGCCACGGCCCGCCTCCCGGCGCGCCCGGTCGCGTTCCGGCGAGCCCGGACCGGGAGGAGCGTCCGCGCCGACCACGGGACCGACCTCGGACGCGGGGAGGCGGAGATGGCCTCGGTGGTGGTGTGCGGCGGGAGCGTCGTGGGCCTGTGCGCGGCGATGATGCTGGCCCAGGACGGTCACGAGGTGACCGTGCTGGAGACCGACCCCGACGGCGCACCGGCCACCCCGGCGGAGGCCTGGGACGCCTGGCACCGGCGGGGGGTGGCCCAGTTCCGGCAGCCGCACAACCTGTTCGCGCGCTTCCGTGCCGTGGCCGACGCGGAGCTCCCCGGCCTGACCACGCGGCTGCTCGACGCCGGCTGCGTGTGGGTCGACTACACGCCCCTGCTGCCGCCCACGGTGACCGACCGCGCGCCGCGGCCCGGGGACGAACGGCTGCGCTTCGTCACCGGACGGCGCCCGGTCGTCGAGTCGGCCGTGGCGGCCGCCGCGGAGGAGACCCCCGGGGTCACGGTGCGCCGCGGGGTGCGGGCGGCCGGCCTGCGACCGGGGGCCTCGGCGGTCGACGGCGTGCCGCACGCCGCCGGGGTGGTGACGACGGCGGGCGAGGAGGTCGCCGCCGACCTCGTCGTCGACGCGACCGGCCGGCGGACGCCCTCGGCGGACTGGCTGGCCGGACTCGGTGCGCGCCCACCGGAGACCCGGGCGCAGGACTCGGGGTTCGTCTACTACACGCGCTACTTCACCGGCCCGCACCGGCCGGCGCGCCGCGGACCGTCGCTCATGCCCTGCGGCAGCGTCTCGGTGCTGACCCTCGACGGCGACAACGACACCTGGTCGCTCACCGTCTTCGGCCAGACCGGGGACGCCCCGCTCAAGGCCCTGCGCGACCCCGGGGTCTTCGACCGCGTCCTCGGCGCGTTCCCCCTGCAGGCGCACTGGCTCGACGGGGAGCCGCTCGACGGGGTGCTGGCGATGGCCGGTGGGCTCGACTGCTCCCGCCGCTTCGTCGTCGACGGCCGTCCGGTGGTGACCGGGTTCGCCGCCGTCGGGGACGCCTGGGCCTGCACCAACCCCTCGGCCGGACGGGGACTGTCGGTCGGCCTCCTGCACGCGGCGCTGCTGCGCTCCGTCGTCGCCGAGCACCTGGACCGGCCCGCCGCGCTGGCGACCGCCTGGCACGAGGCGACCGAGCGGACCGCCGCGCCGTTCGTCCAGGAGCAGCTGGCGGAGGACCGCTCGCGGCTGGCCCAGATGGCCGCCGCCCGGGAGGGACGGCCCCCGCCTCCTCCGTCGCCGGAGCTCGCCGCCTTCCTCGGTGCCGCCGCGCAGGACGCCGGCCTCTTCCGCGCGATGCTCGAGTACCGGCTCTGCATGGCGCCGCTGGCGGAGGTGCTCGCCCGGCCGGAGGTGCAGGAGCGCGTCGCCGCGGCCGAGCACCGGCCGCCGTCGGGCTTCCCCGGCCCGGACCGGGCACGGCTGCTCGAGCTGCTCGCGGGCCAGGTGTAGCTAGGGACGGCGCCAGTCGCCCGAGGTCAGGTGCGACCCGGCCATCGGCCCCATCTGCAGCATGCCGCCGTCGACGGTGTAGGACGCCCCCGTGACGTAGGAGGCCGCCGGGGAGGCGAGGAACGCGACGACGGCGGCGACCTCGTGCGCGTCGCCCGGGCGGCCGACCGGGACGCCGGGCCGCTCGTGGCCGGGCGCGGTCGGGTCCTCGTCCTCCTGGCCGGTCATCGGGGTGGCGATCTCCCCCGGCGCGACGGCGTTGACCGTGATGCCGTGCTCGGCCAGCTCGATCGCCGCGACCCGGGTGAGCAGGCCCAGCCCGCCCTTGGCCGCGCAGTAGGCGGCCGCGCCCACCCGCGGCTGGTGCTCGTGGACGCTGGTGACGTTGACGACCCGCCCGCCCCGGCCGGCGGCGACCATGCGGCGCGCGGCGCGCTGCAGGCACAGGAACGCCGCGTCGAGGTCGGTGGCCAGCACCTCGCGCCAGGTCGCGTAGTCGGTCTCCAGGAGCAGCGTCGAGTGCCCGGTGCCGGCGTCGTTGACCAGGACGTCGATGCCGCCGAGCGCGTCGGCGAGCTCGTCGACGACGTCGGCGGCCTCGGGCAGCCGGGTGAGGTCGACGTGGCGGACCTCCGCCCGCCGGCCGCGCGAGCGCACCTCCTCGGCGGTGTCGAGGGCGTCGGCCTCGTCGCGGTACCAGGTGATCCCGACGTCGCAGCCCTGCTCGGCGAGCGCGACGGCCACCGCCTTCCCGATGCCCGACTCCGACCCCGTGACGACCGCGACGCGGCCCGCTGACTCCGTCATGTCCTCATGCTGGGGGCCGACCGCGGTCCCCGCCGGATGGCTGGTCACCGTGCGCAGTGCCACGACGACGGTCCGCCGCGCACGCGCGCGCGTTCCGCAGGACCGTGGCACACCGCCCGGTCGCGGCCCACACTCGGTGGACTGACGCAGCCCCCGTCAGCCCGTGCGCCACCGGGAGACGCTCCTGCCGCTCCAGACCTTCGGCCCCTACGAGCTCGACGAGCTGCTGGGCCACGGCCGTTCCGGCGAGGTCCACCGTGCCTGGGACACCCGCCGGCACCGGACCGTCGCCCTCCGCATCCTGCGGCCGGAACTCACCCAGGACCCGCGGTTCCGCGTCCGTTTCCTCCGCGACTGCGAGCGCGCCGCACGGGTGGACGAGCCGCACGTCGTCCGGGTGCACGAGTTCGGCGAGATCGACGGCCGGCTGTACGTGGACACCGAGCTGGTCGACGGCCGGACCCTGGCCGCGGCGCTCGCCGCAGACGGGCCGCTGCCGGCATCCCGCGCCGTCGTGGCCGTGAGCCAGCTGGCCAGCGCCCTCGACACCGCCCACGCCCGCGGTCTGGTGCACCGCGACGTCCGGCCGTCCGAGGTGCTGCTGTCGGGCCCGAGCACCCGCCCGGTCTGCCACCTCAGCGGCTTCGGCGTCGCCGGCGCCCCCGTCGCGGGCACCGGCCAGGACACGACGGCCGACGGCGTCGGGCCGGTCGAGGTCCCCCGGTACGTGCCCCCCGAGCGGCTGACCGCCCGGCTCGCCGACCACCGGGTCGACGTCTACGCACTGGCCTGCCTCCTGTACGAGGTGCTCACCGGCCGGCCGCCCTTCGACGCCGCCGACCCGCAGGAGCTGTACGCGGCCCACCTGCACCGGGAGCCGCCGCGCCCCTCCGACGCGGTCGAGTCGCTCCCGCCCGCGCTGGACGAGGTCGTGGCGCACGGCATGGCCAAGGACCCCGACCGGCGGTACGGGACCGCCGGGGAGCTGGCGCAGGCCGCCCGGGCGGCGCTCGTCCCGGCCCCGGACACGGTGCCGGTGAAGGCCGTCGCACCGCCGGCCGCCGGCGGTGCCCGCGGTGCCGCGGCGGGGGGTGCGCGCGGCGCCGCCACCGGGCCGGCCGGTGCCCGCCGGGCACGGCACCGCGTCCCCCCGCCGGCACCGCGGGCCGGGCACCGGCGGGGCCTGATCGCCGTGCTCGTCGCCGGAGCGGTCGCCGTGAGCGCCGCGGGGGGCGTGGCCGCGGTCCGGCTGGCCTCCGACAGCTCCGACGCGGCGGCGTCGACCCCGGTCGTGGCCGAGCCGGCCGACGACCCCGGGGACGACCCGTTCGTCCCGCCGCCGCCGGGCACGGCCGACCCGGCGCAACAGGACGGCGCCCCGGGACCGGGCAGCCCCGGCACCGCCCAGCCGGACGACGAACCGGCACCCGGCTCCGCCGGAAGCTCGCAGCCGGACGACGAACCGGCACCCGGCTCCGCCGGAAGCTCGCAGCCGGACGACGAAGCGGCACCGGACTCCGCCGGCACACCGCAGCCGGACGGCGACGGCCCCGCCGAGGGGACCGCCGGCACCACCTCGGGCGCGGGCGGCCCCGCATCGGGTGCCGCTGCCCCGGCCACCGCGGCGGGCAGCACCGTCGCGGGGAACCGGCCCGGCCTCTACGGCGGCTCCGGGGCGGAGGTCTGCGATCCCGCGGCGATGGCCGAGTACCTCGACGCCCACCCCGATGCGGCCGCGGCGTTCGCCGCCGTCGAGGACGTCCCCCGCGCCGAGATCGGCGACTACCTGGCCGCGCTCACCCCCGTCGTGCTGCGCTTCGACACCGCCGTCACCAACCACGGGCTCGCCCACGGGCGGGCCATCCCGTTCCAGTCGGTGCTGCAGGCGGGCACCGCCGTGCTCGTCGACGGCGCGGGCGTCCCGCAGGTCCGCTGCATCTGCGGCAACCCGCTGGCGCCGCCCGCCCCCCGGCCCGGCCCGGAGTACGAGGGGGACCCGTGGCCCGGCCTGGCGCCGGAGACGGTCGTCGTCGTGCAGCGCAGCCCGGCGCCCGTGCCGGTCCTCGTCCTCGTCGACGACGCGACCGGCGCCGTCGAGGCGCGTCCCGCGGGCACCGCCGGCGACGCCGACCGACCGGTCGCCCCGCAACTGGCGGCGCAGGCCCGCGGCTTCGCGCCGACGCCCCCGTCGAGCAGTGCCCCGCCGTCCGCCGACCCGCAGGCCGCGGGCACGACCGGCACCGGTCCCGGCGCCACCGGGTCCCCGTCCGCCGGCGGGTCGGCCGGTACCGGCGGGTCACCGCCCGCCGGCGACCCGCCGGGAACGAGCGACCCGACGACCGGAGGCACGCCCGCCCCCGCCCCGGGCGGTCCCGAGGAGCCCGGCAGCCCGCCCGCGGACGACGGGACGGCCGGGGAGGCACCCGTGGACGAGGCACCGCCGGCCGGACCCCCGCCGGCCGACGAGCCGCCACCACCGGCCGAGGCGCCGCCGGCCGAGCCACCGGCCGACGAACCCCCGCCGGCGGACGACGCACCCCCGGCCGGGCCACCACCGGCCGACGAGCCGCCACCCGCCGAGGAGCCCCCGCCGGTCGGTCCACCGCCGGCCGACCAGCCGCCCGTCGAGGCGCCACCCGCCGAGGCGCCTCCGCCGGACCCGGAGCCGGCCGAGGAACCTGCCGAGGAACCTGCCGAGACGCCTGCCGAGACGCCTGCCGAGACGCCTGCCGCGGAGGCACCTGCCGACGAGCCCGCCGGGCGGGCGCCCGCCGAGGAGGACCCCGCCACGGAGGTCCCGGCCGACCCGCTCCCGCCCGCGGACCCGGTCACGCCCTGACCCCCGCCGGCCGCGAGCCGACGGGTCAGCCGGCCGGCGGGGCGTCCTCGAGCTCGGTGACCCGGGCGGCGGCGCGGTCGCGCTCGGCCGCCGCGCGCTCGGCCGCCCGGTCGGCGGCACCGGCCCGCCGCGACGCCGTCGCCGCCTCGGTCTCGACCTGCGCGGCCTCCTCGCGGACCCGCGCCAGCTCCGCGGCCAGGTCCTCCACCCGGGCGGCGAGGTCGGCCGCCCGGCGCCGCGCCCGCTCCGCCCGGTCCCGCGCCGTCCGGGCGGAGCGGGCGGCCTCCTCCGCGACGTCGGCCGCGGCCTCGGCGTCCTCGCGGGCGGCGGCGATCTCGCACTGCCGCCGCTCCTCCGCGGCCCGCCGTCGCCGGGCCTCGGCCTCGTCCAGCCATCGGGCCTCCTCCTCGTCGCGCCGCCGCGCCTCCTCCTCGTCCTCCCGCCGCCCGGCGGCGCGCCCGTCCGCCTCGTGCCGCGCGGGCCGACGGGCGGTGGCCGGCGGCGGTACGACCCGCAGGTCGGGCCGGGTGCCGAGGCCGGTGCCGCGGGGCGAGAGCGGGCCGGTGAGCCGGCCGGCGAGCAGCGCCTCCCCCGCCTCGGGGTCGGCGAGCGCGGCCCGCAGCGTCTGCTCGACCCCGTCGGCGACGGCGTCGCTGAGCGGGTGCCCGAGCCGGGCGGCCACCGCCCGGGCCTGGCGGGTGAGCGCGGCCAGCAGCCGCGAGCGCTGGGTGCCCAGGGTGCGCAGCTGGTCACCGGCCAGGGTCTGCTGCGCCTCGCGCAGCAGGTCCCCGAGCTCGACCAGCCCGGCGATCTCGTCGGGTTGCTCCCGCACCAGCGCGTTGCAGGCCCAGGCCGCCGTGGTGGGCTTGCCGAGGGCGGCGATCCGCTGGGCGAGGGCCCGGTCACCGGCCGCGCGGGCCCGGCGGGCGGCCTCGGCGCGGGCGGCGACGAAGTCGCCGGGGGCCAGGCCGTAGAGCTCGTCGGCGACCTCGTCGAGGTCCACGCTCCCTCCTCGCGGGTCGGCGGACGACGGCGCGACCCTGCCACGGCCGCGGACGGGCGGTCGACCGCCGCGCGCGGGAGAGGTGCGCCCGCGTGGCGTCCCTGGCACGGTGGGGCCCGGAGGACGGCGCCGTCCCCCGCCCCGGACGACGTCCCGACGCGCCGGCACCCGCCGGTCGGCACCCGACCCCCGGAGTCCCCGTGGTCCCCTCCCCCTCCGCCCAGCCCAGCGCGGCCCCGCACCCGGTCGGCCCCCCGACGGTCCTGTTCGTCGGCGCCTCCGACGCGGCGACCTCCCAGATGGCCGCCGCCCTGCTCGCCCGACGGGCCGGCGGGAGGGTCCGCGCGCTCTCGGCCGGGTCCGCACCCGCCGCGCGGGTCGACCCCGCCGCGGTGGCGGCGATGGCCGAGCTCGGCGTCGACCTGTCCGTCCGCTTCCCCAAGCCGCTGACCGCAGACGCGGTGCACGTCTCCGACGTCGTCGTCAGCCTCGGCGGCGCCCGGCGGTGCCCGCTGCTGCCGGGCACCCGCTACCTCGACTGGCCGGTGGCCGACCGGGCCGGGACCGACGTCGCCGGCGTGCGCCCGGTGCGCGACGAGCTCGACCGCCGGGTGTGCGGGCTGCTCGCCGAGCTGACGGGCTGACCTGCGGGCTACCGCCCGAGCGCCCGCAGCCGCTCCTCGCGGGCGGCGCGCAGCAGCACGGGCAGCCGCGGGTCGGCGAGGACGTCGAGGCTGCGGACGGCGAACTTGCGGAAGGACGCGCCGGTCCCGTCGAGCAGGCCGCCGTCGAGGCCGGCCGCCGCGAGCGCCGCACCACGGTTGAAGCCGAGGTTGAGGTGGCGGTCGTACACGTCGAGGTAGGCGTAGTGCTCCGACTGCTTGCGCGGTCCCACGCCGTAGCCGACGGTCCGCTGGTGCGGCCACACCACCCGGACCACGGAGGGGTCGGTCTCGCGCACCAGTGCGTCGGCGGCGCGGACGAGGTCCGCGGTCGGGGGCGCCAGCGCGGTCAGCAACGCCGTCATGTCGTCCACCGGGTCGCTCACCGGTCCCTCCTCCACAGGGGCCCTCCTGCCTAGGCTGGGTCCACCATCCCACCGGCGTCCGGAGGTCCCCGTGCTGCTGCGCCTGCTCGGACTGCTGCTGCTCGTCTGGCTCGCGGTGACCGTCGTCGGCTGGGTCGTGGAGGGGTTGTTCTGGCTGGTCGTCGTCGGCCTGGCCGCGGTCGGCATCACCGCGGCGCTGGGGGTGCGGGAGCGGCTGCGCCGCTGACGACCGGTGCCCCGGTCCGCGGACGCGGACCGGGGCACCGGGAGCGGGCGATCGGGGGCTGGGGTCTCAGGAGGCGGTGGCCACCGCGACCGGCCGGGTCAGCCGCACCCCGGCCGCGGCGCCGACGCTGACGACGCCGAGCAGCGCCAGCGCCGTGCCCAGGCTGCCGAGGACGCCGGTGAGCGCGAGCACCACCAGCGGGCAGACGAACTGACCGACGAACAGCGCCGAGGTCCACACTCCGGTGGCCCGGCCGCGCTGCTCGAAGGTCAGCGAGCCCAGCGCCCACGAGAGCATCGAGGGCAGCAGCAGGCCGTTGCCCAGGCCGGTCACCACCGCCGCGACGACGACGGCGGGGACGGAGTCGGCGAGCCCGAGGCCGACCAGGCCGGCGCCGGAGAGGGCGAACGCCGCCGGCACGGTCACCGCCGGGCCGAGCCGCGCGAGCCGGCCGAAGGAGAACGCGCCGACCGCGGTGCCCAGCGAGCCGATGGCGCTGATCGCCCCGATGGCCCCGGTCGACTCGACGCCGATCGCGTCGAGCGTGAAGGACAGCTCCACGACGAGGACGTAGAACACCAGGCCACCGACGAGGGTGACCACCACCGGCACGGCCAGCTGCGCCCAGGGCAGGCGGGGCAGCCGCCGCGACCGGGCGGGCGCGGGAGCCGGCTGCCAGACGTACCTCGCCGCCAGCGCCGCCAGCGGCAGGCTGACCGCGTACAGCCAGAACGGCGTCCGCCAGTCCTGCGCGCCCAGGGCACCGCCCGCGCCGAAGAAGACCGTCGCCGAGACGGTGGTGAACACCACCTGCAGGCCGAAGTAGCGCTCGCGCTGCGCGCCGGAGAAGTAGTCGGCGAGCAGCGTGGTGCAGCAGGTCATGATCGCCGCCTCGGTGAGGCCGACCAGGACCCGGCTGGCCACGATGAGCTGCAGCGAGTCCAGCCACAGCGGCGCGGTGCCGGCGAAGGCGTAGGCGACCAGCGCGCCGACCAGCAGCCGCTTGCGGCCGACCCGGTCGACGATGCGGCCGGCGATCATCGCGGTCAGGCCGATGACCAGCGCCGGGGCGGTGAGCACCACCGGGGTGAGCGTCTCCACGCCCGGGGTGCCGGCGAAGGCGTCCTGGATGCGGGGCAGGACCGGCGCCAGCAGCACCGCGCCCAGCACGGACAGGCAGCTGGAGAACAGCAGGACCAGGGCCTGCGCGCGGCCGGCCGGGCGGCCGGTGGCGGGGTCGACGGCGACCTCGTCGGCGAGGGGTGCGGCGTCGCGGACGGACACGGGCGGCTCCAGGGGACCGGCGCCGGTCCCGGTGACCGGCATCACTGGCCGGGAAGTGTCAGGACGCGGGGGCCGGAGCGGAAATCACTTCTCCCGGGGTGCGGTATCAGTCAGGTCGATGCCCTCGCGGGCGCCGGGTGAGACCGCCTGCGCGGCGGCCCGCGAGACGACGTCGCGCAGGTACCGGTGCTCGGGGTCGTCGTCGTAGACCGGGTGCCACCACATCGCCTCGACCAGCGGCCCGGCCTCGAACGGCGGCGGCAGCGCGCGGATGCCCGAGCCCAGCGGCAGCAGGTCGACCAGCCGGCGCTGCAGCAGCGCGATCCGGTCGCTGCCGGCGACCAGCGCGGGCACGGTCAGGAAGCTCTCGATCACCACCTGGACGCGGGGCTCGATGCCGAGCTGGCGCATCTGCCGCGCCGCCGGGGTGGAGGCGGTCTGGCCGTGGTATGTGGCGACCCAGGGCAGCGTCTCGAGGTCCTCGACGGTCAGCCCCTGCTCGGCGACGGGGTTGTCGGCGGCGACCACGCACACCCACTCGTCGCGGTAGAGGTCGCGGTGGGGCAGGTCGCTGACGAAGCCGTGCGGCAGCAGCAGCAGGTCGGCGGTGAGCAGCGCCTGGGCGGCGTTCTCGACGATCGCCGGCGAGTGCGGGGTCAGCCGCAGCCGGGTGCGCGGGGCCTCCTCGGCGAGCAGCGCGGCGATGGTGTCGCCGAGCACCACGACGACGTAGTCGCTGACGAGCACCGAGAACTCCCGGGTCGACGACGCCGGGTCGAAGCCGGGCTGCGCGGTGAACACCCGCTCGACGTTGCCGAGCGCCACCCGCACCAGCTCGCGCAGCTGCACGGCCAGCGGCGTGAGCCGGTAGTCGTTGCCCACGCGGGTGAGCAGCTCGTCGCCGAAGTGCCGGCGCAGCCGGGCCAGCGACGCCGACAGCGCCGGCTGGGACAACCCCATCTGCCCGGCGGCGCGGGTGACGCTGCGCTGGGTGAGCAGCGCGTCGAGGGCCACGAGCAGGTTGAGGTCCAGGCTCGCGAGGTTCACGGGGCGACGGTATCGGCGCCGTCTATGACCCCCATCAGACATCTCGTCTTCCCGGACCACCCGCCGTGACCGACCGTGGTCCGCGTCACGACGAGGAGGACGCGACCGTGCCCGACCGCACCTGGCTCGACCCCGCAGAGCTCGACCGCACCGACCCCGAGGGGGCCATCGCGGCGGCCGCCAAGCGCTGCTCGAACTGGGGCCGCTGGGGCACCGACGACGTGCTGGGCACCCTCAACCTCCTCGACGACGCCAAGCGCGCCGAGGGAGCCCGGCTGGTCCGCCGCGGGGCGGCCTTCTCGCTGTCGCAGCGCTTCGACGCCGACGGCCCGCAGAGGGGCTGGCGCCGGCGCACCAACCCGGTGCACACCATGCTCGACACCGGCACCGACGCCGAACGCGGCGTGCAGGGCTTCCCGCACGGCATCGGCGGCGCCGACGACGTGATCGCGATGCCGCTGCAGGCCTCCACCCAATGGGACGGCCTCGGGCACATCTTCGACCACGGCGCCGCCTGGAACGGCCGGCGCGCCGGCGACGTCGTCACCAGCCTCGGCGACGCCGTCACCGGCATCGAGACCGTCGCCGACCGCATCGCCGGGCGGGGCGTGCTGCTCGACGTCGGCCGCGCCCTCGGCGAGCACGGCGAGCTGCCCGACGGGTTCGCCATCACCCCCGCCCACCTCGAGGCCACCATCGCCGCCCAGGGCGAGAGCGCCCGCGTCGGCCGCGGCGACCTGCTGTGCGTGCGCACCGGGCAGCTCACCCGCGCCCGCCGCTCGGTGGCCGCCGGCACCGGGTGGGGCGACTACGCCGGCGGTCCCGCGCCGGGCCTGTCGTTCACCGCCGCCGACTGGCTGCACGCCACCGACATCGCCGGCGTCGCCACCGACACCTGGGGCTTCGAGGTGCGGCCCAACGAGTTCGACGTCGCCTTCCAGCCGCTGCACCAGGTCGCCATCCCGCACATCGGCCTGTTCCTCGGCGAGCTGTGGGACCTCGACGCGCTCGCCGCCGACTGCGCCGCCGACGGCGTGTGGGAGTTCTTCCTCACCGCCGCCCCCCTGCCCGTGACCGGCGCCGTGGGGGCCCCGGTCAACCCGATCGCCGTCAAGTAGGAGCCGAGAGATGCCCGCCGTCAGCAACGTCCTGGTGGTCGGCGCCGGCCTCGCCGGTGCCGCCACCGCCATCCGCCTGGCCGAGGCCGGCGTCGCCGTCGACCTGGTCGAGATCCGGCCCGAGGTGAGCGCCCTCGGGTCGGGGATCACGCTGCAGGGCAACGCGCTGCGCGAGCTGCGCACCCTGGGCGTCTGGGAGCGGGTGTCCGCCGCCGGGTACGCCTTCGACGTCACCGGCATCCGGGCGCCCGACCCCGCCGGCACCGTCGTCGCGAAGATCCCCGACGCCCGGACCGGCGGCCCGGACCTGCCCGCCGTCATGGGGATGTCGCGCCCCGAGCTCGCCCGCATCCTCACCGACCGCGCCGCGGAGGTCGGCGTCAAGGTCCGGTTCGGGACGACGCACACCGAGCTGCGCCAGGACGCGACCGGCGTCGACGTCACCTTCGCCGACGGCTCGGCCGGCCGCTACGACCTCGTCGTCGGCGCGGACGGGCTGCGCTCCTGGACCCGCCGGGCGCTGGGCATCGAGCTGGAGACGACGCCGGTCGGCATGGGCATCTGGCGCGCGTTCGGCCCGCGCCCGGCGAGCGTCACGCGCACCGACCTGTACTACGGCGGGTCGTCGTTCATCGCCGGCTACTGCCCCACCGGCGAGGACTCGCTCTACGCCTACATCGTGGAGCCGGCCCAGGACCGCTCGACGCTGACGCCCGAGGAGCAGCTGGCCACGATGCGGGAGCTCGCCGCGGCCTACCACGGCCCCTGGGACGACGTCCGCGAGACGCTGACCGACCCGTCCCGGGTGAACTACACCTGGTTCGAGACCCACGTGCTGCCCGCGCCGTGGAACCGCGGCCGGGTGGTGCTCGTCGGCGACGCCGCGCACGCCTGCCCGCCCACCATCGCCCAGGGCGGCGCGCAGGCGCTCGAGGACGCCTACGCGCTCACCGACCTGCTGCTCACCCGGTCCGCGCTCGACCAGGACCTGTGGGACGCCTTCACCGCCCGCCGCTTCGAGCGCGCGACGACCGTCGTCGACGCGTCCAACCAGCTCGCCCAGTGGCAGCTCGACCACGTCCAGGGCGACATCCCGGGCCTGATGCGCTCCATCGCCCAGCTCGTCGCCCAGCCCGCCTGAACAGCCTTTATCGCGATAAAGGCTCTCCCCTCCCGGAGAGAGACATGACCCAGCGCCTGATCACCCACCTGCGGCACGTCGACCTCGCCGTGCCCGACCTGCGCACGCAGCAGGACTTCTTCACCCACACCTGGGGCCTCACGGCCGAGCACACCGACTCGGGCCTGACCTTCCTCGCCGCCGAGGGCAGCCCGGAGCAGTACGTCGTCCGGCTGCGTGAGGCCCCCGACAAGCGGATCGACCTCATCTCCTTCGGGGCGGAGGACCGGGCCGACGTCGACACCCTCGCCGGCACCCTGGCCCGCGACGGCGTGCGGCTGGTCCACGAGCCGCGCGACCTGCAGACCCCCGGCGGCGGCTACGGGTTCCGGTTCTTCGACAACGAGGGCCGCACCATCGAGGTCAGCTCCGACGTCGCCGTGCGGCAGCACCGCCGGATCGAGGAGGGCGAGTCGATCCCGGTGCGCCTGTCGCACGTGGTCGTCAACTCGGCCGACCCCGAGGGCACCCTCGCCTTCTACGAGAACTACCTGGCGTTCTCGCTGTCGGACACGCTCATGCACCCCCGGATGGGGAACATGATGTGGTTCCTGCGGACCAACGAGTGGCACCACTCGATGGCGATCGCCCGCGGCCCGCACGCGGCGCTGCACCACGCCTCGTTCGAGATGCGCGGCATCGACGAGTACATGCGCGGCACCGGCCGGCTGCTGCGCCAGGGCATCGAGAAGATCTGGGGCCCGGGCCGCCACATGGCCGGCAACAACTCGTTCTCCTACTTCCTCGACCCGCACGGCAACACCGTCGAGTACACGACCGAGCTCGAGACGATCGACGAGGACACCTGGCACCCGCACGTCTACGACTTCACCCAGCCCGAGGTCAGCGACCAGTGGGGCACCGCGAACCAGATGAACGAGTTCGTCGCCAAGAAATCGTTCAACGACCCCGACAAGGGGCTGTTCGTCGCTCCTCCGGTCTGATGCGGTTCGCCACCTGGGAGGACGGCGGCGTGGTCAGCGCCGGCGTCGTCGGCGAGCACGGGCTGCACGCCCTGCCAGCGGACGTCACCGTCCTGGACCTCGTGCGCGCCGGGCTGCCCGCGGCGCTCGACGCGGGGCTGGCGGCGCTGTCGGCGCCGGCGGTCCCGGTGTCGGAGGTGCGGCTGCTGCCCCCGCTGCAGGCCCCGACGGTGCGCGACTTCGTCGCGTTCGAGGAGCACGTCGAGGGGGTCCGCAAGGCCATCGACGGGCAGGCCGGCGTGGTCGAGGAGTGGTACCAGGCGCCGACGTTCTACTTCACCAACCCCTACGCGCTCGTCGGCGCGCACGACGACGTCGCGGTGCCCCCGGGCTCGCAGCGGTTCGACTTCGAGCTCGAGGTCGCCGTCGTCGTCGGGGAGGACGGCACCTCCCTCACCCCCGAGGAGGCCCGCGACCACGTGTTCGGCTACACGGTCCTCAACGACTGGTCCGCCCGCGACCTGCAGGCCCGCGAGATGCGGGTCAACCTCGGCCCGGCCAAGGGCAAGGACTCGGCCACCACGCTCGGCCCGTGGCTGGTCACCGCCGACGAGCTCGAGCCCTACCGCGACGCCGACGGCTTCCTGGCGCTGGACATGCGGGTGTCGGTGAACGACGTCGAGATCGGCCAGGACCTGCTGTCCAACATGGGCTGGCCGTTCGAGGAGCTCGTCGCCTACGCGTCGCGCGGCACCTGGGTCCGCGCCGGCGACGTCCTCGGCTCGGGCACCTGCGGCAACGGCGGGTGCCTCGCCGAGCTCTGGGGACGGCGCGGCGCGGCGGCCCCTCCCCCGCTGCGGCCCGGCGACGTCGTGGAGATGACCGTCGAGGGCATCGGGACCATCCGCAACCGGGTCGTCGCCGGGGTCGCCCTGCCGCCGGTCCGGGCCGCCCGGCCACGCCCGCGGACCCGCGAGCGTCCGGCATGAGCCTCGCGGGGCGGGTGGTCGTGGTGACCGGCGCGGCCCAGGGCCAGGGCGCAGCGGAGGCCCGGCTGCTGGCCGCCGAGGGCGCCGTCGTCGTGGCCACCGACGTGCAGGAGCAGGCCGCCGAGGACCTCGGCGGCGCCGCCTACCGGCGGCTCGACGTCACCGACGCCGCCGGCTGGGCCGCGCTGGCCGACGACCTGCAGAGCCGGCACGGCCGCGTGCACGGGCTGGTCGCCAACGCCGGCATCACCTGGCGGGCGCGGCTGGCCGACCTCGACCCCGCCGACCTCGCCCGCGTCACCGAGGTCAACGTCACCGGCACCCTGCTGGGCATCCAGGCGCTCACCCCGCTGATGACCGGCGGCGGGTCGATCGTCGTCGTCGGCTCGGTGGCCGCGCTGACCGGGCACTTCCCGGTCGCCTACACCGCGTCGAAGTGGGCGCTGCGCGGGCTGGCGAAGGCCGCCTGCCTGGAGCTCGGCCCGCGCGGCATCAGGGTCAACACGATCCACCCCGGCTACGTCGAGACGCCGATGACCGCCTCGGCGGCGCCGGCGTTCCGCGCCGCCAACGTCGCCGAGACCCCGCTCGGCCGCACCGGCACCGTCGAGGAGGTGGCGCCGCTGGTCGCCTTCCTCCTCGGCGACGGCGCCTCCTTCGTCACCGGCGCCGAGATCCCCGTCGACGGCGGGATGACCGCGCACGGCGGCGTGAAGTCGATCAGCGACGCCGTCCGTACCGCCTGAGAGGACCCCGCAGTGTTCGAGTACTTCCCCACCGGCCCGTACACCTGGAACCTCAGCGTGGTCGCCACGCTGAACTCCGGCGGGCTCATCGACGAGGTCGACCGCGCCTGCCGGCCGATCAAGGACGCCGCCGACGCCGGCGAGGACGCCGGCACGCCGGACTTCCTGCGCGCCTGGACCGCGCTGACCGACCAGCTCGTCGAGCAGGCCGAGGCGGCGGAGAAGGCCGGGCACACCCGCACCGCCGGGCAGCTGTGGTTCCGGGCGTCGAACTACCTCGCCCAGGCCGAGCGGATGCTCGCCCACTCCGACCCGAACCGGGTGCCCACCTACCGCCGGATGCTCGAGATCGCGCAGAAGGCCTTCGAGACGCACAGCCCGCGCGTCTCCCGGGTGGAGGTCCCCTACGAGGGGACGACGCTGCCGGCCTACTTCTCTGCCGCGCCGGCCGCCGACGACGGCCCGGTGCCGGTGGTCGTGCTGGTCAACGGGCTGGACTCGACCAAGGAGCACATGTACGCCTCGAACCACTGGGAGGAGCTGGCCGCCCGCGGCATCTCCTGCCTGATGCTCGACCAGCCCGGCACCGGCGAGGCGCTGCGGCTGCAGGGGCTCACCGCGCGGGTCGACACCGAGGCGTGGGGCGCGGCCGCCGTCGACTGGCTGGAGACCCGCGACGACGTCGACGCCTCCCGGATCGGGATCGTGGGCTGGTCGCTGGGCGGTTACTACGCCCCGCGCGCCGCGGCGTTCGAGAAGCGGTTCGCCCTCTGCGTGGCGTGGGGGGCCAACCACGACTGGGGCGCGGTGCAGCGGCGCCGGCGGCACCGCGAGGGCGAGCGGCCGGTGCCGCACTACTGGGAGCACGTGCTGTGGGTGTGGGGCCACACCGACCTCGACGAGTTCATCGAGTTCGCCGACGCGGTGAACCTCGAGGGCGTCGTCGAGAACATCACCGTGCCGTTCCTGGTCGCGCACGGCGCCAACGACCGGCAGATCCCGCTGGAGATGGCGCACCGCTCCCACGACCAGGCGGTCAACTCCCCCAAGCGGGAGCTGCGGGTGTTCACCCCCGAGGAGGGCGCCACCGAGCACATCGGCCTGGACCACCTGCCGTACGTGAGCACCTTCGTCGCCGACTGGGTGGCCGACACCTTCGCCGAGCTGGCCCGCGGCCGCGCCTGACCCCGCCCCGTGTCGACCTGGCGCGGTCTCCCGGACGCGGAGAGAGCACCAGGTCGACAACGGGCGCCGAGTGGTCACCTGACGTGGTCACCCCCGTGCCACGACCACGGCCGGTGACCACTCGCGGGGCCGGGTGCGCGGGTCAGCCCGCCAGCGGCAGGTCGAGGGTGTGCGCGGTGTGGTCCCGCTTGACGGCGAGGTAGCGGGCGTTGGCCGCCGACAGGTGGACGCCGGTGGGCACCCGCTCGGTCACCGCGACGCCGAGCAGCTCGAGCGCGGCGGCCTTGTCGGGGTTGTTCGACAGCAGCCGGACGCGGTCGGCGCCCACCGCCTGCAGCATCTGCGCGGCGGCGGTGTAGTCGCGCTCGTCCTCGCCGCGGCCCAGCGCCCGGTTGGCCTCGTAGGTGTCGAGGCCGGCGTCCTGCAGCGCGTAGGCGTCGAGCTTGGCGTACAGGCCGATGCCGCGGCCCTCCTGGCGCAGGTAGAGCAGGAACCCGCCGGCATCGGTGATCCGCTCGGCGGCCTCGCGCAGCTGCGGGCCGCAGTCGCAGCGCTCCGAGCCGAAGACGTCGCCGGTGAGGCACTCGCTGTGCGGGCGGACGAGCGGCGCCGCTCCCCCGGCGGCCGACCCGGCGAGCGCGGCGCGCCAGTCGCCCAGCCCGAGCAGCAGGTGCTCGCGGCCGTCGGCGAGCCCGTCGAAGGTCAGCACCTCCGCCGTCGTGGCGTACCCGTCGGCGAAGCGCAGCGGCACCGTCACGCGGGTGCGCACGGTGGCCGCGGGAGCCGGGGACACCACGTCGGCGTCGAGGGAGAGGGTCATCGCGACCTCCGATCACTTGTACCTACAAGTGACGACCCTAGCCCCAGGAAGTTGAACCTACAAGTGACCGGGTGGGACGATGTCGTCGTGGAACCCCGGTGGCTGAGCGAGGCGGAGATGACGGCGTGGGTGCGCCTGGTCGCCGTCGTCGAGCTGCTGCCGGGCGTCCTCGACGGCCAGCTGCGCCGCGACGCCGGGCTGACCCACTTCGACTACCACGTGCTCGCGATGCTGTCGGAGGCCCCGCGGCGGACCCTGCGCATGACCGAGCTGGCCACCCGCACCAACGCCACGCTGCCCCGGCTGTCCCACGTCGTGCGCCGGCTCGAGGACCGCGGGCTGGTCGAGCGGGCGCCGTGCCCCTCCGACGGCCGCGCCACCAACGCGCGCCTGACCGACGAGGGCTGGGCGACGGTCCGCGCCACGGCGCCCGGTCACGTGGCCACCGTCCGCGAGCACGTCGTCGACGCGCTCACCCCGGAGCAGGTCGGCCAGCTCGCCGAGATCGCCGGCGCGCTGCTCGAGCGGCTCGACCCGGAGGGCCGGCTGGCCGCCGGGCACGGCAGGCGCGCCACCGGCGGGTGAACCGGGCCGGGGAGCACCCGCCATGCTGGACCGGATGAGCACTCCCCTCGCCGTGCTGGTGCACGGCCTCTGGCACGGCGCCTGGTGCTGGGACGCCGTCCGCGCGGCGCTGGACGACCGCGGCGTCGACAGCGTGGCCGTGGAGCTGCCGCTCACCGACCTGCCGGCCGACACCGCGGCCGCGCGCGACGCGCTGGACGCCGCCGGCCGCCCCGCCGTCCTGGTCGGGCACTCCTACGGCGGCGCGGTGGTCACCGCCGCCGGCGCCCACCCGCTGGTGCGGGAGCTGGTCTACCTGGCGGCGTTCGCCCTCGACGAGGGCGAGTCGGTGAGCCGGACCCGGTTCGGCGACCTGCCCGACACCCGGCTCGGCGAGGCGATGGTCGTGTCCGGGGACGAGGTCGGCCTCGACCCCGCGCTCGGCCCGCGGCTGCTGTACGGGGACGCCGACCCGGACACCGCGTCGGCGTGCGCCGCCCGGCTGCGCCCGGTGGGCCGGGCGGTGTTCCGCGGGGTCCCGGAGGCGGTCGCGTGGCGGACCGTGCCGTCGACCTACGTCGTCTGCACCGCCGACGAGGTCGTCCACCCGGAGCGGCAGCGCGCCATGGCCGCCCGCGCCACCCGCACCGTGGCGTGGGCCTGCGGGCACAGCCCGCTCGTCACCCGCCCGGACGCCGTCGCCGACCTCGTCGCCGAGCGGGTGCGCACGGTCAGCTGACCGTGCGTCGCACCAGCTTCCGCACGCCGGCCAGCCACCGCTCCGGGTCGGCGGCCTTCTGCGCCCAGTAGGTGCCCACCTCGGGGTGCGGCAGGACCAGGAACCGCTCCTCGGCCAGCGCCTCGACCACCGACCGCGCGACGTCCTCGGCTGCGATGACCTCCCCCGAGGCGACCACGACCGACGCCGACGGGTTGCCCTGCTCCAGCGGGTCGAGCAGCAGCGGGGTCGCCACGCCGAGCGGGCAGACCACGCTGACACCGATGCCCCGGTCGCCGTAGGTCACCGCCAGCCACTCGGCCAGCGCGACCGCGCCGTGCTTGGTCACCGTGTACGGGGCGTCGCCCGGCGTGGTGAGCAGCCCCGCCGAGGAGGCCACGTTGAGCAGGTACCCCGAGCCGCGCTCGAGCATCGAGGGCAGCACCGCGCGGGCGGCGTACACGTGGGCGAGCACGTTGACGGCGAACACCCGCTGCCAGTCATCGGTGGCGACCTCGAGCCCGCCGCCGGCGAAGACGCCGGCGTTGGAGCAGAACAGGTCGATGCGGCCGTGCTCGGCCAGCGTCCGCTCGACCAGCGCCGTGACGGCGGCCTCGTCGCTGACGTCGGTGGTGTCGGCCGTCCCGCCGATCTCCCCGGCGACGCGCTCCGCGGCCGCGCCGTCGCGGTCGCTGACCACGAGGGCGGCCGCGCCCTCGGCGGCGAAACGGCGGGCCAGCGCGGCGCCGATGCCGCTGCCGGCCCCCGGTGACGACGGTGACGGCGTCCTGGAGCTGCATGCCTCCCTCCCTACCCCGGTCCGCCGCCGGCCGCGCGGCGGTCCTCGACGACACCGATGAGTCCCCGGCCGCCGGGCGGTCTGCCCTGCGGACAGACCGACGCGCCGCGGTGCCGCCGCGGCCCGACCGCGAGGAGATCCCGGTGCAGGCCACCCGCGTCCTGGCCCAGGCCACCGTCGCCGACCTCGACCGCGCCGAGCGCTGGTACGCCACGCTGTTCGGCCGTGCCCCCGACAGCCGTCCCATGGACGGCCTGCTCGAGTGGCACCTCACCGACTCCGGCGGCGTCCAGGTGTGGCGGGAGCCCGGGCGCAGCGGCCGGTCGACCGTGGTGCTCGAGGTCGCCGACTCCGACGTTGTCGCGCGCGACCTGACGGCCGCCGGGATCACGCACGACGGCCCGCAGCCCGGCGGGGGCAGCCGCGTCCTGCGGCTGGGCGACCCCGAGGGCAACCGGGTGGTCCTCGTCGGCGCGTGAGGATGCCGTCACCCGGCGACGCGGGTGGCGAAGCCGGTGTAGTCGACGACGAGGCCGTCGTCGTCGACGGTGAGCTTGAAGGCGCCGTGCGCGGCGTCCGCGTACTCCCACCGCCGCGGTCCCAGCCGGCGGTAGGTCTGGTCGACGCGGGTCACGCCGAGCGCCGGGACGTCGACCCACGCCACCGGCGAGGTCACCTGCCGACCGACCTCCAGCGCCGCGAGCCGCCGGATCGGGAAGGTGTTGGTCAGCGGGGTCGCGGCGACGTCGACGTCGACGCAGCCGTCGAGCTCCGGTGCGCGGGCGCCGTCGCGCCACCAGCGCCGGTCGCCGTCGGCCGTGAGCGTCAACCGCCGCTCCCCGGCGGCGGACACCGCGGTCACCTCGACCGCCCGGGTCGCCCAGGCGCCGTCGACCTCGACCCGGAACGCGCAGGCGAGCAGCGTCGGTCCGGCCAGCACCTCGGTGCCGTGGAGCAGCCAGCCGTCCCCGCGCCGCTCGACCCGGGCCAGGCTGTGCCCCTGCTCCTCGTCGCTGCGCCGCCACGCCACCACCCGGGGGTCCACGCCGCGCACGCTAGAGCCGCTCAGCCCTGCTCGCACCGGTCGAGGACGGCGGTGAGCACCAGCGTCGGCAGGCGGTGCGGACGCAGCCGGTCGAGCACGGTGTGGCCGGCGAGCGCGCCGCCGACCGCGACCGCGCTGCGCGACGTCGCGGCCGGTCTCTGGAAACGGAGCCGTCCGCCGGGGGTCGTGTGTGGCCGCGGGGACACGGGTAGTGCGCCGCCGAGTCGCACACCGCCGAGACGAGGGAGACCTGCGATGACCGTTCCCGACACGACCACCCGCGACGCCGCCACCGGCCCGCGCGACATCAAGTCGCACGAGTCGACGAGCTTCGCCGACCTCGGCAAGGAGATGTGGTCCTACCTCACCGGCAAGGGCGCGGCGATCAACTACGAGTTCGTCGACATGACCGTCGAGGTGCCGCGCGAGACCGGCCCGGACTCCCCGCGCGCCACCTGGAAGCTCAACGGCACGCTGCGCATCACCACCGCCGAGAACGCCAGCCGGGGATGACCCCGGAGGGCGACCCGGCGCTCGAGGTCTCCGCCGACCTGTCCCTCGAGGTCGACGGCCTCCCGCTGCGGGTGTGGGCGTCCGGGTCAGAGATCACCGCCGCCTCCCCCGACGTCCGGCGGCTGTTCTCCGCGGTGCGGGTGGCGGGCGGGGCGGCCACGCAGGGCCCGCCCGGCCGGGCGGAACTCGCCCGGGTGGCCGACACCCTGGCCGGCCGGGGGCTGACCGCGCGGCTCGACGGTCCCGGCGGCCGGGTGCTCAGCCTGGGCGCCGACGTCGACTCGGCGGCGGGCTCGGCGCTGCTCGGCACGCGGCACGCGCGGCTGCACCCGGCGGGCACGCTGCTCAGCGGCGGGCCGGCCGCGCCGGTCGCGGCGCTCGTCCTCGTGGCGGTGGTGCTGCTCGCCCGCCGTCGCCGGCGCTGAACTCTCCGGCCGGGCGGGCGTCTCACATCGAGACAGCCGGCCCGCTCGCCCCTCACAGGATGACGGTGGAGGACTCCGTCGAACCGAGGGGACGCCATGACAGATGCCGCGCGTGACACCGCATCCGGCGACGTCTTCCGCCTGGTGTACCGCAGCCGCAACCTGATCCCGGCCGAGGAGCGCAAGGAGGAGCTCGGCCGGCTGTTCAGCCAGGCGCGCCGGGACGACAAGGGCCGCGGGGTCACCGGCGCACTGCTGGTCCACGCCGACTGGTTCGTCCAGGTGCTCGAGGGCGAGGAGGCCACCGTACGGTCGCTCTACGCCACGATCGCGCGCGATCGGCGCCACGAGTTCGTGACGCTCCTCCACGGCCAGCGGGTCCCGAACCGGCGCTTCGCCCGCTGGGCGATGGCCCGGGTGTCCGACGACGGCGACCGGGACATCCCCCTGATCGCGCACACCGATGGCATCGCGCGCGCCGCCGGGCACCCGACGACCCCCGAGCAGGAGGAGGTGCTCGGGGTCGTGCGAGACGCCGTGCGGGCGGCCGCCGAGACGGTGTGACCCGCGGAGCCCGTGCCCGCGACACCGCCCCGGTCCCAGGCAGGGCGGGCTCAGGCGCTGCGGGCTCAGGCGGTGCGGGGGCCCTCCCACAGGTCGACGCCGGTGTCGACGGCGTGCCGGTCGATGCGGGCGAGCTCGTCGGCGGAGAAGTCGAGGCGGTCGAGGGCGGCGACGTTCTGCTCGAGCTGGGCGACGCTGCTGGCGCCGACGAGCACGCTGGTCACCCGCGGGTCGCGCAGCGCCCAGGCCAGCGCCATCTGGGCGAGGGACTGCCCGCGCTCCCGCGCCATCCCGTCCAGCTCCCGGATGCGGCCCAGCGCCTCCTCGGTGAGCAGGTCGGTCGACAGCGACTTGCCCTGGCTGGCGCGCGAGCCCTCGGGGATGCCGGACAGGTACTTGTCGGTGAGCATCCCCTGGGCCAGCGGTGAGAACGCGATGCAGCCGGCGCCGACCTCGGCGAGCGTGTCGAGCAGGCCCTCGGTCTCGATCCAGCGGTTGAGCATCGAGTAACTGGGCTGGTGGATGAGCAGGGGCGTGCCGAGATCGTCGAGGACAGCCGCGGCCCGCGCGGTGTCCTGCGGCGAGTACGACGAGATGCCGGCGTAGAGCGCCTTGCCCGACCGGACGGCGGTGTCGAGCGCGCCCATCGTCTCCTCCAGCGCCGTCGTGGGGTCGGGCCGGTGGGAGTAGAAGACGTCGACGTACTCGACACCCATCCGGCGCAGCGACTGGTCGAGGCTGGCGAGCAGGTACTTCCGCGAGCCGCCGCCCTGCCCGTAGGGGCCGGGCCACATGTCGTAGCCGGCCTTGGTGGAGAGCACCAGCTCGTCGCGGTAGGGGTGGAGGTCGTCGCGCAGGTGCCGGCCGAAGTTGGTCTCGGCGCTGCCGTAGGGCGGCCCGTAGTTGTTGGCCAGGTCGAAGTGGGTGATGCCCAGGTCGAAGGCCCTCCGCAGCACCGCGCGCTGCCGCTCCAGCGGGACGTCGTCGCCGAAGTTGTGCCACAGCCCGAGGCTGATCGCGGGGAGGTCCAGGCCGCTGCGGCCGGTGCGGCGGTAGGTCATGGAGTCGTAGCGGTCCTGCGCTGCGGTGTGGGCCATGGCCGCTGTCCTGCCCGGCGCGCGAGGACCCGAACCGGGGAGCCGCCGAGCTGCGACCGCGCTGCGTAGGCGATCGGACGCCGGCCGGTGACGCTGCGCCGGGGTCGCCGCCCAGCGGTGCGCGGAGCCGCGCTGCGGCGGGCCGGCGGCGAGGAGGATGCGCGGCCGCGGGGGTCACGTCCACCCGACCTGGAGGGAGGGGCGCGATGCCCTTCTTCGACGGCTCCCGCGGCCGCATCCACCACACCGCGTGGCTCCCCGACGGCGAGGTGCGCGCCGTCGTCGTCTTCTGCCACGGCGGCTTCGGCGAGCACGTGGGCCTGTACGAGCCCCTCGGCCGGCGGCTGGCCGCCGACGGCATCGCCGTGCACGCCCTGGACGCCATCGGCCACGGCCGCAGCGACGGCGAGCGCGACCTCATGGTCTCGTGGGACGACTACGTCGACGACGCCCGGACCCTGGCCGGCATCGCCCAGGCCGAGCACCCCGGCCGCCCGCTGGTGCTGATGGGGCACTCCGGCGGCGGGGTGGCCGCCTTGCTGCTGGCCCAGCGGTCCCCCGACCTGGCGCAGGCCCTGGTGGTCTCCGCGCCACCGGCCCAGTGCCTGCCCTGGGTCGAGGCCCTGATGGCCGCGGAGGCCGAGGACGTCGAGGACCCCGACCCCAGCCGGATGTTCAGCACCCACCCCGAGTACCTGGACCGGCTGCTGCACGACCCGCTGGTGCACCGCGGGCCCGTCCCCCGGCAGACGATGGTGGCGATCGAGGCCGCCTGGCCCGAGGTGGAGGCGGGGGTCGCCGCGGGGCAGCCGTCGATCCCGACGCTGTTCCTGCACGGCGAGTCGGACCCGATGGTGCCGGTCGAGCACTCGCGCGCGCTGGTCGCGCGGTTGCCCCGGGCCACGCTGCGCACGTTCCCCGGCGACCTGCACGACGTCCTCAACGAGCACGACCGGGAGACCGTGCACGACGTCGTCGCCGCGTTCGTGCTCGCCCAGGTCCGCCCCGCCGTCCGGGCCTGAGCGGACGGTCGCGCCCGGTCGCGGAGTGTGCCCAGCCCGTCAGAACGGCGGTGGGTCGTCGACCGGGTCGGCGGATGGCGGGAGTGGCCTGGTGTCGTCCGGTGGTGGGTCGGGTGCTGCCGGGGGTGGTCGCACCCCGGGTGGGCGGGTCGTTCTCGTGATGCCGGAGGGTGTGGTGACGGTGAGGGTCCCGTCGGGGTGCAGGTGGAAGCGCCAGCCGCGGGCGAAGGTCTTGAGCCGGTGGTGGGAGCGGCACAGGCAGCACAGGTTGGCGCAGTCGGTGACCCCGCCGTCGGCGTGGGGGAGGACATGGTCGGCGTCGGCCCAGCCGACCCGCTGCCCGCAGGTGGGGAACCGGCAGGTGCGGTCGCGGGTGCGCACGAACGCCTGCTGCGCCGCGGTGGGGGTGTAGCGGTCGACCGGGTCGGGCCGGTCGAGCACCGGGCATCCGCAGTCCGGCTCGTCGGGGTGGGCGGGGCAGCCGCGGGCGGCCAGCCGGCGCAGCCGGTCCAGCGTGCCGGTGGCGCGCAGCGTGCCGTCGGCGTCGGTCAGCGCCACCGTCACCGACCCGCCGTCGGGCGCCCGCACGCCGAGCGCGTCCAACTCGGCCAGCAGCCCGCGCAGGTGGGTGGCGGTGATGGGCAGCCCGTTGACCTCCCCGGCCTCCGCCGAGTGGCCGGCCAGCGCGGCGAGGCCGGCGATGATGGTCAGGTGCGCGGTCACCGCCGGACGGGCGGCCTCCCACGGGCGCTGGAGCAGGTCGGCGAGCACCGCGCAGCGCAGCTCGCCGATCGGCCGGGGGTCGCCGTCGGCCTTGAGCATCCCGGCGAGTGAGTCGACCAGCGCGTGGCAGGCGGCGGCCACCTCGGCAGGTAGCTCGGCGGCCAGCGTGGCCATGCCCTCCAACGGGGAGGGATCCACCCGCACGTCCGCCCGGCGCCGCGCCTGCTCCTTCCGCTGTCCGACGGCGTCGGCGTCCAGGTCGAGCAGCAGCGCCAGCGCCCGCTGCTTGAGCCGGCCCACCGTCCACTGCCCGGCCTCCGGGAGCAGCGCCGCCTCGATCCGCCGGGCGATCCCCGCCGGGGCGTGTTCGAGCACATCCACCAGCGCCTTGGCGCGGGTCTCGTCCAGCTCACCGGCGGCCAGCGCCGCCCAGGTGGCGGGCAGCTTCTCCCGGTAGGTCCAGGCGCGGTGGGCCAGGTGGTTGGCGGTGCCGCGGCCGCAGTTGAGCACCAGCGCCAGCTCGGCGGTGAAGAACTCCGACACCCCCGGCAGCTCGGTGTCGGGCTTCCACGACCGCGCACCCGGCGTGCCCGGCGGCGGATCGTCGTCATCGGGAGAGTCGTCGGCCAGGCCCAGGACCAGCTCCGCCTCGTAGGCCGCCGTCATCGCCTTGAGTGCGGCGACCCGCTGCAGCTCGGCGGCCTTCTGCTCCCGCGACAACAGGGACACCGGTAGCCGGCGGAACGGCGCGGGCGTCGCGATCACCGCATCGAGCAACGCCTGCTCCACCGGCGACCGGTGCTCCACGACCTCCACGACAGCGAACCTACGGCCGGGGTACGACAGAACCCGCAGCTCAGAGCGGCAATGGGTCGCCGTGCACACGCACTCGTCAGGCGGTGGGCGTCCCCCGCAGGTCGACCTCGGCCGCAGCGACCGTGCCGGCGGTGCGCCCGGGCGCACCCGAGAAGCCCCAGTACAGGTTGGTGTGCGCGACGACCTGCTCGGGCGGCGGCGCGCCCCACTGCGTCTTGTCGCCGCAGGTGTGCGCGTCCCCGACCAGCAGCGCGTCGTAGCCGCGGACCACCGCGCCGTGCAGCGTAGCGCGGATGCAGGCGTCGGTCTCCGCGCCGGTGACCACGAGCCGGCCGACGCCGAGCCCGGCCAGCACCTGCTCGAGGTCGGTGCCCTCGAACGAGTCGCCGTAGTGCTTCTCGATCCGCGGCTCGGCCTCGGCCGGGGCGAGCTCGGGGACGATCCGCCACTCGTCGCTGTCGCGCGCCAGCTCCTCGTCGTCGTGCTGCACCCACACGACCGGGACCCGCTCACCGCGCGCCCGGTCGACCAGCCCGGCGATCGTGGCGACGACCTCGTCGCGCGCGTGGGCTCCGCCGACGACGCCGTTCTGCACGTCGACGACGAGCAGCGCGCTGTGGGGCCTGTCCTGCAACGTGGTCATGCCGTCCCCTCGGGTCGTCCGCCGGTCGGGTCACCCTGGCACGGCCCACCGACGATCGCGGCGTCAGCGCACGGTGTACGGCCCGGTCGGCTCCGCGTGGTAGCCCTTCGCGCCGACGGTCCGGGCCAGCTCGCTGCGCGGCGGGCGCCCGGCGGCGAGCAGGTCGAGGGCGGCGCGGAAGTCGTACTCCGGCGTCCAGCCGAGGTCGGCGCGGGCGGCGGCGTTGACGTACACCCGGTCGATCGAGGGGAACAGCCGCCAGCCCAGCCGCTCGTACAGGGCCGGCGCGTCGGGGAAGAGGCGGGCGACGACGGCCGGGGCGTCGGTGCGCAGCCCGGCGAGGTCCTCGCGGAGGAACGGCGTGGTGGCGCTGACGACGTAGCGGCCGAACCCGAGCGCCGGTGCCCGGTCGAGTGCGGCGCGGTGGGCGGAGACCACGTCGGCGAGGTCCACGCGCCGGTGCAGCAGCTCGTTGACCTTGACGTTGTCGTCGTCGTACGCGCGGCGGACGTCGTCGGCGTCGTCGCCCTCGGGGAAGAACCGGGAGGTGCGCAGCACGACCACGGGCAGGCCGGTGTCGCGGGCGAGCAGCTCGCAGAGGTCCTCGGCAGCGACCTTGGTGGCGCCGTAGACGTTGCGCACCCGCGGGGCCACCACCTCGGTGACCCACGCGGCGGGCTCCCCCGGCGCCGGGGTCAGCGCGCGACCGAAGGCCGAGGTCGTGCTGGTGACCACGACCCGGCCGACGCCGGCGGCCACCGCCTCCTCCAGCACGGTGAGCGTGCCCGTGACGTTGGTGTCGACGAACGCCTGGCGGTCGTGCGTGCCGACGTGCGGCTTGTGCAGCGTGGCGGTGTGCAGCACGGCCTCGACGCCGGCCAGCGCGGCGCGGACCGCGCCCCGGTCACCGACCGAGGCGACGGCGTCGGTCCACGGCGAGGGCAGCAGGTCCAGGCCGACGACGTCGTCGCCGGCGGCGCGCAGCACGCGGACCAGCGCCTCACCGAGGTGTCCCGAGCTGCCGGTGACCAGGACGCGCACGGCCCCACCCTGGCACGGCCGCGCAGCGGGACCCCGCCCGCGGGATCACCGCGCGGCGACCCGCCCCCTCGCCGGAGGATCCGCCACGGCGTGCGGGCCCGTCGACAGCAGCGCCGCACGGGCGGCGAGGACGGCGGAGCGCTCGGCCAGCGCGGCGGCCCGGCGCGCCAGCTCCCGGGCGTGCGCCCGGCGCCGCGCCGCGGCGACCCGGCGGTGGTGCAGCACCGAGCGCCGCAGCTCCGCCGACCGGTCCTCGTGCAGCGCCGCGCTCAGCCAGTCGGTCACCGCGCGCCCCCGCCGGCGGGGACGAGGGCCGGGCCGGGCAGGGCCGCCGCCGACCCGACGACGTGGTCGACCAGCCCGTACTCGACGGCCTGCTCCGCGGTGAACCACCGGTCGCGGTCGGAGTCGCGCTCGATCCGCTCCACGGTCTGCCCGGTGTGCCGCGCCTGCAGCTCGTTCACCTCGCGCTTGAGGCGGCGCAGCATGTCGGCCTGGACGGCGATGTCGGACTGCGTGCCCCCGACGCCGGCCGAGGGCTGGTGGACGAGGATCCGGGTGCGCGGCAGGGCGTACCGCTTGCCCGGCGTGCCGGCCGTCAGCAGGAACTGGCCCATCGAGGCCGCCATGCCGAACGCGTAGGTGGCGACGTCGCAGGCGATGAACTGCATCGTGTCGTACACGGCCATCCCCGCGGTGACCGAGCCACCGGGTGAGTTGACGTAGAGGTGCACGTCCCGGGTGGGGTCGTCGGCCGCCAGCAGCAGCATCCGCGCGCACAGCTGGTTGGCGACGTCGTCGTCGACCTGGCTGCCCAGGACGACGATGCGCTCCTGCAGCAGCCGGTCGAGGACGGCGTCCTGCAGCGAGCCGTGGCCGTTCGTCGTCATCGTTCTCAGACCTCCTGGGGACCGCCGGGACCGGACGGTCGCAGTCAATCGGGAGATCCGCGGAAATGCGCAGCGAAATGGCACCATTACGCTTTCCGCGCATTTCTTGCGCCGATGGCGAAATGGTGTCGACGGCGCCGCGTCGGCATCACCAGGGCAGGCGGCGGCCGTCCCGGAGGAAGTCGCCGGTGGTGCCCCCGGGCGGCAGGTCGACCGCCCGCAGGATGCTGGCGGCCGCGTCGTCCGCCGACCGTCCGCCGGTGCCGCGGTCGTCGGTCGCCACCCAGCCGGGGCAGACGGAGTTCACCGCGATGCCCTCGCGCCCGAGCTCGGCGGCCAGCATGCGGGTCAGGGCGTTGAGGGCGGCCTTCGAGACGCGGAACGCGGGCGCTCCCCCGCCCATGTTGACCAGCGACGCGGCCTCCGCGGACACGTTGACCACCCGTCCGGCGGAGCTCCGCCGCAGCAGGGGGAGGAAGGCCTGCGTGGTCCGCCAGGCGCCCAGCACGTTGGCCTCCCACGCCCGCTGGACCTGCTCGAGGTCCGCCGCGGCGGCGGTGCCGCGCACGTCACGGGGCGCCGCGGCGTTGTTCACGAGGGCGTCGACCCGGCCGTGGCAGCGGCGCACCTCCTCGGCGGCCCGGGTGCAGCTGGACGGGTCGGTCACGTCGAGCCGGACGACGTCGAGGCGGACGCCGTCGCGCGCCCCGAGCTCCCGGGCCGCGGTCAGCCCGCGGCGCAGGTCGCGCACGGCCATGACGGGGGTGTCACCGCGGAGCGCGAGCCGGCGCACGAGCTCGAACCCGATGCCGCGGTTGGCGCCGGTCACCACGACCACCGCCGGCGGCACCCGGGACGCTGCCGGAGGCCGTGCGGCCACGGTGGGTCGTCCCTGCACGTGACCCTCCACTCGTCGCGGTCGGTCACCGCCGACCGTCCTCCGTCAGTGCAGGACCTGCAGAACTGTCGGTCCAATGCCGGGCGTGATAGCACCCCCTCATGGACGTGCACCTGCGGGACCTCCGGTACTTCCTCGCGGTGGCCGACGAGCTGCACTTCACCCGCGCCGCCCAGCGGTTGTTCGTCTCCCAGCCCGCGCTGAGCCGGCAGATCCAGGTGCTCGAGCAGCACGTCCGCGCGCCGCTGTTCGCCCGCGGGCCGCGCGGGGTCACCCTGACCACCGCCGGCCGGGCCCTGGTCCCCTACGCCCGGGCGACGGTCGCGACGTGGGACGAGGCCCAGCACGCCGTCGCCGAGGCGGTCGCCGCCGCGAGCCGGACGATCACGGTCGGGATGTCGGTGGGCGTGGGCCGCGGCCTGATCCCGGCCGCGGTCGAGGCGTTCGAGCAGCGCCACCCGGGCTTCACCGTCCAGTTCCAGCAGACGACGTTCGACGACCGCACCGCCGGCCTGACCTCGGGCGCCGCCGACCTCGCGTTCTGCTGGCTGCCCCTGCCCGAGGACAGCGGGCTGGCCCACCGGGTGCTCGTCCGGGAGGAGCGGCACCTGGCGCTGCCCGCCGCCCACCCCCTCACCGAGCGGGCCGAGCTCACGATGGCCGACCTCTACGACGAGCCGTTCCTCGCGCTGCCCGAGTCGACGGGCAGCCTGCGGGACTACTGGCTGGCGGTCGAGGCCCGCGACGGCCACCCCGTGCGGATCGGCGCGGTGGTGCACGGCCCCGAGGAGACGGTGGAGGCCCTCGGCCGGGGCCTGGGCGTCGCGCTGATCAGCGCCGGCAACGCGGCGATCTACCGCCGTCCCGAGTACGTGGTCCGTCCGGTGCGCGGGCTGCCGCCCGGTGAGCTGGCCATCGCGTGGCGCGACGGCGACCCCCGGCCGGCCGTCCATGACTTCGTGGCCGCCTGCGTGGAGGCCGCGGGGTCGACGCCCGGCGCGGGAGTGCCCGGCCCCCCGACCGCCGCGGCCGGGTGAGTCCGACCGCCCGACCGGGTCACCAGGGGATCGGCCGGCCGTCGCGGAAGAAGCCGCCGCTGGGCCCGTCGTCGCCGACGTCGACGGCGAACAGCACGCTGGCCGCGCCGTCGGCCACCGGGCGGCCGCCCGCGCCGCCCATGTCGGTGGCCACCCAGCCCGGGCAGACGGCGTTGACCAGGACGCGACGGCGGCGCAGGTCGGCGGCCAGCTTCACGGTGAGCATGTCGAGGGCGGCCTTGGACACGGAGTAGGCCGGCGCCCCGCCGGCGCCGTCGGTCTCCCCGAAGGACCCGGCGCCGCTGGAGACGTTGACCAGGCGGCCCCCCGGCCGAAGCAGCGGGGCCAGCGCCACCGCCATCCGCCAGGCGCCCACGACGTTGACCGCCAGCGCCTCGGCGACCACGCCGAGGTCGGCGTCGACCGCGGTCTGCCAGGTGTCGTAGTGGACGGCGGCGTTGTTGACGAGCACGTCGACGCCGCCGTGCTCGATCCGCAGCCAGGACACCAGCGCCTCCACGCTGGCCGGGTCGGCGACGTCGAGCTGCCGGACGACGACCGGACCGGTCATGCCACGGGCGGCGTCCCGGCCGCGCGCCTCGTCACGGGACCCGAGGACGGTGGTCACCCCGCGGGCGGCGAGCCGGGCCACCACCTCCCGGCCGATCCCCCGGTTGGCGCCGGTGACGACCGCGACGCCGCTGGTCCTCACCGCGCACCCGCCACGCGGTCGGGGGCCAGGGCGGCCAGCGCCGCCGTCCAGTCCACGGCCCCCGCCGCCGGGTCGTCGAACACCTCGAAGGTGACCGGCGCGCCGGGTGGGCGCAGCAGCAGGTGCACGCACGCCGCCGCCACGGTGTCTCGGCTGGTCTCCCCGTCACCGGTGTCGCCCTGCTCGAGCCGGACGCCGGTGGCGGGCCGGTCGGTGAGCCAGCCGGGCCGCACGACGGCGTGGTCGGCGCCGCTGGCCCGCAGTGCCTGCTCACCGCGCCACCGGGCCTCGGTCACGTGCGCCATCGCCGGGTACGCCTGCGGGCGGGTGACGTAGATCTGGCTCACCAGCACGACCCGGGTCCCCCGGTCCGCCGCGGCGGCGGCGAGGGCGGCCACGCCGCGGTGCATGACCGCCTCGGCGCCGTCGGCGTCGTAGGGCGGTTCGACCGACACCGCGACCCCGCCGACCCCCTCCAGGGCCGCCGGCCACGTGGCGGGGTCGGCGAGGTCTCCGACGGTCGTCCCCACCCCGGCGACCGGCCGCGGCCGGCGGCTGAGGACCGTCACGGGCTGCCCGGCGGCGAGCAGCCCCTGGACGACCCGCCGGCCGGTGCGCCCCGAGCCGCCGACGACGAGCAGGGTGCTCACAGGTGCTCGGCGAAGTGGGCGCCGGCCAGGGAGACGGCGCGGTCGACGTGGGCGTCGCCGTCGTAGAAGTCGAACTGGGTGCCGTCGTCCCAGTACTGGTCGATCGTCCCGGCCACCGACGCGGCGAACCGGTGCGCGCCCTGCGGGATGGCGGCGTCCTCGCTGTGCACGAGCAGCACCGGCTGCCGCACCCGCGGGGCCAGGGAGATCGGGTCGTAGGTGAGCCACCCAGGCCAGGCCATGACGGCGAAGCGGTTGCTCCAGGCGGGTACCCCTCCCCGCAGCGGGTCCTGGTAGAAGTCGATGTCGAACGGCATCGCGGTCAGCGGGTCGCCGACACCGACCGCCGGCACGTAGGTCACCTCGCCGGTCGCCTCGTGGTGGCTGCGCGCCCGGGCACCGGCGGCCATCCGCATCGCGACGCCCTCGGCGCCGCCGTAGGTGTCCGCCACGACCTCCGCGTCGTGCAACCAGGGGGCCACCAGGGCCAGCGCCCGTACCCGCGGGTCGGCCACGGCGTTGCTGACCGTGTACCCCGCCGAGGCACAGACCCCGAGCGCACCGATCCGCCCCGGGTCGACGACGTCGGTGCGGCCGGCCAGGTAGCCCACCGCGTCACCGATGTCGCGGGCCTTGAGCCCCGGTGACTCGTAGTCGCGCAGCGCTCCCCCGCTGGTGCCGTAACCGGTGTGGTCGAAGGCCAGCGCGGCGTGACCGCGGGCGGCCAGCCGGGCGGCGTACCGGTCGGCCATCTGCTCCCGGACGCTGGTCCAGGTGCCGGTGACCACCACACCGGGCAGCGGACCGCTGACCCCCGCCGGCCGGTAGAGCACCCCGGCCAGCGGGGTGCCGTGGGCGGGGAAGACGACGGCCTCGGCCGTCACGCCGTCGGCGCGGCGGCGCCGCTCGTCGCGGACCCGGGCCGGCGCGGTCGCCGTCCGCACGGGCATCGGCGGTGCAGCGGTCATGTCGCTCTCCACGGCGGGGCGGGACGACGGAGCGAGGGGCCCGGCCGGCGGGGGCTCCGGCCGGGCGCGTCCACGGTGACGCGGGGGAGGGCGGGAGGCCAATACCGAAGCCGATCACGTCCCGCTATCGCCCCTCCCGGACGTGCCCGGCGGTCGCCGGGCGGACGCGGCGGTCTCCGTTGACCCGGGTGCCCGCCGGCGGGAGCCTCGCCCCGCGCGGGGGCCGAGCACAGCGAGGACGAACGCGATGAGCACCACGCAGCGACCGACGACCACCCCGGCCGGGGGGATCCCGTCCGCCCGCAGGTCCGAGGAGGCGCCGCCGCGGTCCGACCCGCTGGCCGACCTCGCCGCCTTCCCGCTGCTGGAGGCGCTCTACGGGCGGCGCTCCCGGCGTTTCGCGCTGGGCGACGAGATCCCGGACGGCCCGCTCGCATACCGGTCCCGGCACGACCCGGTCCCGCTCACCGACCTCGAGCGGATGCTGGTCGTCAGCGCGGCGGGCGGCACGACGGGCTGGCACTACTCGATCACCCGCAACGCCCGGTACGCGCCGCACGCCGCGAACTACGCCGGAGGAGCGGCCGGGCGGACCTTCCCGTCGGCGGCCGGCTTCCACACCGCGGAGCTGTTCTTCACCGACGACTCCGGCGTCTGGTTCTTCCCGACCCGGGACGCGGGAGCGCTGGTCGACCCCGCCACCGAGGAGGTCACGCCGCGGCTGATGGTCGAGCGGCACCGCGACCGGGTGCGGCGGCTCTCCGACCGCCGGCTCCACCTGCCGGCCGAGGAGCCCTACATGGAGGGCCACAACACCTGGTGCGTCAACGTGCCGGGATCGCTGCTGGTCATCCCGGTGGCCGACATCGCCCAGCACATGATCGCGATCCTCTGTTTCCTCGCACAGAACGGGTACAGCGTCAGCGACGACGTCCACCGCCGCCGGATCCCGGGCGTCGAGGCCTTCGCCGACCTGGTCGACGTCGAGGAGCCCCTGCCGCTGACCTTCGTCGAGCAGTACGCCCTGACCGAGGCGACCGCGGAGCTGGCGACGAGCTGCTACGCGGGCGCGCTCGTGCTGCAGGCGATGGGCCTCGGCGGCTGGATGTTCGACGGGATCGACCGGTTCACCGTGCTCGGCGCGTCGGGGAACCCCGAGGTCCCGGGGCTGGGGTTCCGCTACGACGAGGACGAGCGCTGGTCGACGCCGAACCCGACCGGCCTGCCCGGGGTGTTCGAGGCGTTCTGCCCGCCGCACCACGCCGACATGGCCGCCGCGGTCGACGCGTTCGTGGTGCGCAAGTTCGGCCCGGGCGGGCCGTTCCACCGCGACACCCCGGGCGCGTGGACCGACAGCCCCGGCTTCCGCGGGAGCGCGCAGGTGCACGACGAGCGCTTCCGGGCGCTGATCGCCCTGCAGGCGCAGTACGTGTTCGACACGTTCGGCAAGTTCCCGGGGACGGTGCCGACCCTGTTCATCCTCAACTACCTGCAGGCCCACCACCTGGACCTGGAGTTCTACGACCGGTTCTTCACCGCGAACGCGTACCTGCGCACGCACGCCGAGCACATGGACCGGTGGCACGCCGAGGAGGGCTGACCGTGGGCGGGTACGTGGCCGGCAACGGCCTGGACATCTGGACCGAGCAGGCCGGCGCGGGACCCGACGTCCTGCTCGTCTGCGGCGCCGGGGACACCGTCGAGGCGTGGCAGGCGCAGCTCGACAGGCTGGCCGGCCGCTACCGGCTGACGGCCTTCGACAACCGGGGCGCCGGCCGCACCGCGATGCCGGACGAGCCGGTCACCATCGAGGCGATGGCGGACGACGCCGCCGCGGTGCTGGACGGGCTCGGGATCGCCGCCGCGCACGTGGTGGGCTACTCCGGCGGCAGCATCGCCGTCCAGGAGCTCGCGCTGCGCCACCCCCACCGGGTGCGCAGCCTCGTCCTGCAGAGCACCTGGGCCGCGATGGACCCCTACTACCGGTCCTGGGTGCGCTTCGTGCAGTGGCTGGTCGAGGCCGCCCCGAGCGAGCGGGCGTTCCTCGAGGGGTTCTTCCTCGACATCTACACACCCCGGGCGTACGCGGACGGCACGGTCGCCGCGCTGGTCGACGACGCGCTGGCGTTCCCGCACAAGCAGTCGGCGCGGGACCTGCAGCGCTACCTCGACCCGCTGCCCGACCACGACACGACCGCCCGGCTCCCGCAGATCGCGGTGCCGACGCTGGTCCTCGCCGGCGGCGTCGACCCCGGTGCGCGTCCGGCGCTGGGCCGGGTGGTGGCCGACGCCATCCCCGGCGCCCGCTTCGAGGTGTGGGAGACCGAGTCGCACCAGCCGTTCCAGGAGGTGCCCGAGCGCTGGAACGCCCGGGTCGACGCCTTCTGGCAGGAGGTCGAGGCCGGGCCGGTGCCGCTCCCCCGCCGGCAGCAGGCGCAGCCGGGGGCGGCTGCCTCGACGACGGCGCAGGGCTGAGCAGCTCCGGTTTCCACAGGCGTGAAAGTGCCGCGCACGGAACCGGTGACGGGGACCGGGGGGCTGCGCCACCATGTGCCGCCGCTCAGCCCCCACCTCCGGAGACCCCCATGCCCGCACCGTCCCTGCCCGGGGACCAGGTGATCGCCTTCGTCCTGCTGGACATCGCGATCATCCTGATCGCCGCCCGTCTCGTCGGCGCGCTCGCCCTGCGCGTCGGCCAGCCCCGTGTCGTCGGCGAGATCGTCGCGGGCGTCCTCCTCGGCCCCTCCCTGCTGGGCGCCACGACGTTCGTCTGGGACGACGCGCCGTCGTTCCTGGCCTGCGACCGGTCCCTCCCGGAGGGGGTGGCGCCGAGCATCAGCTCGTGCCTGTTCCCGGCCCAGGCGCAGAGCGGGCTGGCCCTGCTCGGCACGATCGCCCTGGTCCTGTTCATGTTCCTGGTCGGGCTCGAGCTCGACACCGACCGCCTGCGCGGCCGGGCCGCCGGCATCGTCACCGTGGCCGTCGGGGTCGTGGCCATCCCGGTCGCGCTGGGGTTCCTCATCGCGCCGGTCCTCTTCACCGACCGGTTCACCGGCGTCGGCGACCCGTCCCGGATCGGCTTCACCCTCATGGTGGGCGCGATGCTGGCGGTGACCGCGTTCCCGGTGGCCGCGCGCATCCTCCAGGAGAAGGGGCTGGCGACCTCGCCGCTCGGCATCGTCGGCATCGCGGCGGCGGCGCTGGTCACCATCCTCATGTTCCTCACGGTGGGCGTCGCCCGCGGCGTGGCCACCGGGGAGCCGGCGTCCTCGCACCTGTGGCGGCTGACCGGGACGCTCGTCTTCCTCGCGGTGATGTGGCTGGTCGTGCGGCCGGCTCTAGCGCGGCTGTTCCGTGGTGGCGAGGCCGGCGACCCGCTCACCGGCACCCAGTTCGCCGTCGTCATGGGCATGGTCGTGCTGGCCGCGTACGCCGCCGACCGGATCGGCATCCACGCGCTCGTCGGTGGCTTCGTCGCCGGCCTGGTCGTGCCGCGGCACGCCGTCCTCACCACGGCGCTGACCTCGCGGCTCTCCGACGTGGCGATCGTGTTCCTGCTGCCGATCTTCCTGGCCTACAGCGGGCTGCGCACCGACTTCACCACGCTGACCTGGGCCGTGGTGCCCGGCATCGCGCTGTTCGTGGTCGTGGCGATCATCGGCAAGTGGGGCGGCGGCCTGGTCAGCGGGCGGCTCGGTGGGCTCACCTGGGCCGAGAGCAACGCGCTGGGCATCCTGATGAACTGCCGCGGCCTGATGGTGCTCGTCGTCGCCCTGGTGGCGCTCAACGCCGGGGTCATCAGCCCCCAGTTGCAGGCCGGCGCGGTGGTCATGGCGCTGATCACCACCGGCATGACCGGTCCCCTCGTCGACCGGTACCTGGGCCGCCCGGAGCAGCAGCCGACCGCCCGGGCCGTCGAGGTCGGCTGACCCGGCCGCGCCGCTCCGCCGCGGTCCCCGCTCGCACGGCCACCGGCCCGGCCCCTCGACGAGGGACCGGGCCGGTGGTCCGTCCGGGCCCGCCGCCGGCGACGGTCCTTCGCCTCTGCCCGCGCCGCCGCGGCGGCGGGAGGGTCGGTCCATGCGCCAGCAGATGCGTTCCGTCCGAGCCGGGGTGGTCACCCTCCTCGGCGTCGTCCTGCTCGCCGCGTGCTCCGGCGACGAGGGCTCCGGCGACGGCGGCGGGTCGGCCGCCGACACCCCGGCGACCGACTCCCCCGCGGAGGACTCGGCGGCCGGGGACGACTTCTGCGCCCAGGCCGCCGACCTCGACCAGCGGGTGGAGGACGCCCTCGCGGAGGCCGAGGGCGACGCCTCGGTCCCCGAGGTGTTCCGCCGGCTCGGGGACGAGATGCGCGCCATGAGCGCACCGGAAGCGATCGCTGACGACTGGGAGGCCATGCAGGCCGGCCTGGACCGGATGGCCGACGCGATGGCCGACCTCGACCTCACCGACCAGGACTCGGTCGCCGCGCTCGAGGACGCCGGCAGCGGGCTGGACACCGCGAGCGAGAACGTCGACACCTACCTGCGCGAGGAGTGCGGGATCGACTGACCCGCGGACGACCGGTGTCGCCGGAGCGCGCGTGCGCCCGCCCCGCGGTGGGTAGAGGGACCCGTGACGACCGGGCATCCACTCCCGGCGCCGCCGATCCGCTGGAGGCGACGTGTCGCCCTCTCGTCCCCCCGTTCCCGACGTCGACCGTCGCATCGTGGCCGCCTACCGAGAACTCGGCACCGCCCGCGACGACTTCCAGAGCGCCCCGAGCGGCCGCGCCTTCGGCCTGTGCCAGGCGGCCCAGGACGCGCTCGACGCGTTGCTCGACCTGCGGCTGAGCCTCACGGCCGCGATCGCACCGACGGCGGCGGCCCCGGCCTGAGGGCGGGCACCGCGCTCGGCGGGACCTCCTCGGCCCGACCGCGGGTCGGGCACGATCGCGCGGTGGACCCCGAGCAGCTGCTGCGGACGACGGCCGACCGGCTGGACGCGCTCGCCGCCCGGACGACCCCCGGCGACTGGCGCACCGGCGGACTGCTGGCGACCCGTCCCGAGGTGGTCGCGCACTCCCCCGACGGCGGCACCGAGCACGTGGCCGAGGCACGGGCCGGGACCGGTGCGTGGATCGCGGCCCTCTCCCCCGAGCTGGCCGCGCCGCTGGCGGGCTGGCTGCGCGCCGCGGCGACGCACGGGCCGGTCGACCCGGCCGCCGAGGCGTTCGCCCGGGCACTGCTCGCGCGGCTGCCCTGACGCGTCGCCCCCGCGAGACGTCACCGGCCCGGCCCCCTGCAGGGGACCGGGCCGGTGACGACCTCGGTGGTCAGGGACGTCCCTGACCGGTCAGGGTCAGCTGCAGCCGCTGGTGGAGCCGCAGCCCTCGCAGACGTAGCAGCTGCCGGCCGGGCGCATCTTCGTGCCGCAGGTCATGCACAGCGGCGCGTCGGTGACGTTGCCGGTGACCAGCTCGAGCAGCTCGGCCGAGGAGTGGGCCTCCTTGACCGGCTTGTCCGCGGCGGGCTCGGGCTTGGCCGGCGCCTCGGTCGGCACCGAGCCGCGCAGCGCCTCGACGTCGACCTCCTCCTCGACGACCTCCGCCGTCGAGGCCGAGCCGCCGTAGCTGCCCGACACCTGCGCCGCCCGCTCCTCGGCGGTGAAGATGCCGAGGGTGGCGCGGGTCTCGACCGGCAGGTGGTCGAGGGCCAGGCGGCGGAAGATGTAGTCCATCACCGACTGGGCGATCCGGATGTCCGGGTCGTCGGTCATGCCGGCCGGCTCGAACCGCATGTTGGTGAACTTCTGGATGTAGGTCTCCAGCGGCACACCGTGCTGCAGCGCGATCGAGATGCCGATCGAGAAGGCGTCCATGACACCGGCCAGGGTCGAGCCCTGCTTGCCGAGCTTGAGGAACACCTCGCCGAGGCTGCCGTCCTCGTACATCCCGGCGGTCATGTAGCCCTCGGCGCCGGCGACGCTGAACGACGTCGTCATGCTCTGCCGCTTCTTGGGCAGGCGGCGGCGGACCGGGTGCGACGTCGCGGCGACCGGAGCCGCCTCCACCTCCGCCTTGGCCCCACCATCGGCCGTGGTCTTCTTGGCCTTGGCGTCGGAGAGCGGCTGGCCGACCTTGCAGTTGTCGCGGTAGATCGCCAGCGCCTTGAGGCCGAGTTTCCAGCCCTGGAAGTAGATGTTCTCGACGTCCTCGACGGTCGCCGTCTCCGGCATGTTGACCGTCTTGCTGATGGCACCGGAGATGAACGGCTGCACCGCGGCCATCATCCGCACGTGGCCCATCGGGGAGATGGCCCGCTCGCCCATCGCGCAGTCGAAGACCTCGTAGTGCTCCGGGCGCAGGCTCGGGGCGTCGACGACGTGGCCGTGCTCGGCGATGTACTCGACGATCGCCTCGACCTGCTCGTCCTGGTAGCCGAGGCTCTTGAGCGCCCGCGGGACCGTCTGGTTGACGATCTGCATGGACCCGCCGCCGACCAGCTTCTTGTACTTGACCAGCGAGAAGTCCGGCTCGATGCCGGTCGTGTCGCAGTCCATCATGAAGCCGATGGTGCCGGTGGGGGCGAGCACCGAGGCCTGGGCGTTGCGCCAGCCGTTCTCGGCACCGAGGTCCAGGCACTCCTGCCACTGGGCGGTGGCCGCGCGGAGCACGTCGGCGTCATCGGCGCCGACCGGGCGGATGGCGTCGTTGGCCGCGGCGTGCTTGCGCATGACCCGGGCGTGGGCGTCGGCGTTGCGGGCGAAGCCCTCGTAGGCGCCGACGATGCCCGCCAGCTCGGCCGAGCGCCGGTAGGCGGTGCCGGTCATCAGCGAGGTGATCGCCGCGGCGAGGGTCTGGCCGCCGCGCGAGTCGTAGGCGTGGCCGGTGGCCATGAGCAGCGCGCCCAGGTTGGCGTAGCCGACGCCCAGCTGCCGGTAGGCCCGGGTGGTCTCACCGATCGGCTCGGTCGGGAAGTCGGCGAAGCAGATGGAGATGTCCATCGCCGTGATGACCAGTTCGACGGCCTTGACGAACGTGCGGGCGTCGAAGGTCCCGTCGTCCTTCAGGAACTTCATGAGGTTCAGCGACGCCAGGTTGCACGAGCTGTTGTCCAGGCTCATGTACTCCGAGCAGGGGTTGGACGCGTTGATCCGACCCGTCTCGGGGTTGGTGTGCCAGTCGTTGATCGTGTCGTCGTACTGGATGCCGGGGTCGGCGCACTCCCACGCGGCCTGGGTGACCTTGCGGAACAGGTCCTTGGCGTCGACGGTCTCGATCACCGAGCCGTCGAGGCGGGCACGCAGGCCGAAGCCGGTGCCGTCCTCGACCGCGCGCATGAACTCGTCGGAGACGCGGACCGAGTTGTTCGCGTTCTGGTACTGGACGCTGGTGATGTCCTTGCCGCCGAGGTCCATGTCGTACCCGGCGTCGCGCAGCGCGCGGATCTTGTCCTCCTCGCGCGCCTTGGTCTCGATGAACTCCTCGATGTCGGGGTGGTCGATGTCGAGGACGACCATCTTGGCCGCGCGCCGGGTCGCGCCGCCGGACTTGATCGTCCCGGCGGAGGCGTCGGCGCCGCGCATGAAGCTGACCGGACCCGAGGCGGTGCCGCCGGAGGAGAGCAGCTCCCTGGACGAGCGGATGCGCGAGAGGTTCAGACCGGCGCCGGAGCCGCCCTTGAAGATCAGCCCCTCCTCGCGGTACCAGTTGAGGATCGAGTCCATCGTGTCGTCGACGGCGAGGATGAAGCAGGCGCTGACCTGCTGCGGGGCGCTGGTGCCGACGTTGAACCACACGGGGCTGTTGAAGCTGAACACCTGGTGCAGCAGCATCCACGTCAGCTCGTGCTCGAAGACCTCGGCGTCGCCCTCGGTGGCGAAGTAGCCGTGCTCACGGCCGGCGGCGCCGTAGGTCAGGACGACCCGGTCGATGAGCTGGCGCAGGCTGGTCTCCCGCTGCGGGGTGCCCACGGCGCCACGGAAGTACTTGGTCGTGACGATGTTGGTGGCGTTGATGCTCCACTCGGCGGGGAACTCGACACCGCGCTGCTCGAAGTTGACCGAGCCGTCACGCCAGTTGGTCATGACGACGTCGCGGCGCTCCCAGGCCACCTCGTCGTAGGGGTGGACGCCGGCGGTCGTGTAGACGCGCTTGACCTTCAGGCCCTTCCCCCGGGTCGGCGCCTTAGGGGCACGACGCGTGCGGCCTGCCGGACGGTCCTCGATCTCGGTCACGAGCTCTCCCTCGGTGAGTGGTCCAGGCGGCTGGGGAAGAGAGCCACCCTGTTCCTAGCGGTTGGTGCTGACGGTTTCTGAGGTGGTGCTGGACGGTCCGGCGACGCTGCCGGCCGGTGGTCAGGGGGTGGCAGCGCCGCTGGTGCCGGCCTGGCCGCGCCCGCCACGACGGCGCGGCGGCGGGTCGAGCTGCATGCCGGGCAGCGGTGGCGTGCCCCCGGTGTGGTGCCGCGCGCGCAGCTCGGTGATCTCCTTCTCGAAGTCCTCGACCGAGCTGAAGGCGCGGTAGACGCTGGCGAAGCGCAGGTACGCGACCTCGTCGAGCTCCCGCAGCGGCCGCAGGATCGCCAGGCCCACCTCGTGGCTGGGCACCTCGGCCACCCCGCTGGCGCGGATGGCGTCCTCCACCTGCTGGGCGAGCTGCTGGAGCTGGTCCTCGTCGACCGGCCGGCCCTGGCAGGCCCGGCGCACGCCCGCGACGACCTTCGAGCGGTTGAACGGCTCGCTGACCCCGCTGCGCTTGACGACGGCGAGGACGGCCTCCTCCACCGTGGTGAACCGGCGGCCGCAGGCGGGACAGGAACGACGGCGACGGGTGGTGGCACCCTCGTCGGCCTCGCGCGAGTCGATCACCCGGCTGTCGGGGTTGTGGCAGAAGGGGCAGCGCACTGCGGTTCACCTCCCTCTGCGGACGAGCTCGGTACCGGTCTCCCCGGCGCCGGGTGGGACGTGCCGGCGGACGGCCGGATGCCACCGGCCACCACGCCTCGCCGCCCTCTGCTGTGGACCCCTCTGGGGACATCCGGTGGACACCCCGGGGATGACCTGAGGACGGCCCTGTGGAGGACTCCCTCCGTCGTGACCACTAGATGTAGGGGGACAGTAGGCCTGGCTCCACAACATCTGCAAGCCGACGCCGGGCGTGTCTCTTCCCCCGAGATGCGGTCGTGACCTCGCGGTGACCAGGCGCGACCACCTCTCCCACCCGTCACACGACACGCCGCGGCGCCCGCGCGTCCGCGCGCGGGACACGGCTGCCGGGTGTACACGCCGGCCACGACCAGGACCGCCGCCACCGCGCGGTGCCCGGCACGGCCGGGGACGCCGCCGGCGGGTCCGGGAGGGCGCGGGACGCCCGAGAGGGGTCGCTCAGACCGACGGGCGCACCGCGGGACGCCTGCCGCGCGGGTTCGGCACCAGGTCGCCCAGACGGATCGGCCGGGTGAGCAGGTCGGGCTCCGCGTCGGGAACGAGGGTGGCGCCAGAGGTGCCCACGGACACCGCGACGGGTGCCCCGGCGGACCCGGCGACGGCCGGCATCTCGGCGGTGACCGCGCGGTGCCGGCCGGCGCCGGCCGCGGAGGGAGCCCGGTGCCGGCCGGGCCCGGCCACGCCGACGGCGGGCTGCTCGGCGGTCACGTCGGCACAGTGCCGGCGGGAACGGCGCGGGCGGTCAGCAGCCGGCACGCCGACCGGGCGGACGACGGACATCGCGGCCGTGGCAGCGACCGCCGTGGCGACCGCCGGCGCCAGCGTGAGCCGGCGCTCCGGCAGCCGGACGGCGGCCAGATCGACCCAGGTCCCGGCGCCCTCGACGACGCCCGGGACCTCGGTGCGCAGTCGCACCCAGACCTCGCACGCGCCGGTCTCGTCGTGCCGCCAGCCGAGCATCGCGCCCGCGACCCAGGCGCCGTCCACGAGCACCTCGACGTCCTGCGGCGACCCGAACGACACCGCTGCCCTGCTGTTCACGGCTGCTGACACGTCCTCACCGTATGTGTTCGTTCAAGCCGAATGCGTGAGCGACCGGACACCGATGGTTGACGAACCGGGCGGGGCGGTCTCGTCACTTGTCCGAGGAGTGCTCCCGTCCCGGTCACGGCAGGCGCAGCACCTGACCGGCGACCACCGCCGAGTCGTCGAGGTCGTTGAGCTCCTCGATCGCGTCGACGACGACCCGCACGTCCTGCTCCGGGCCGGCGACCTCGCCGGCGATCGACCACACGGTGTCACCCGGCTGCACGACGACACTGCTCTCCCCGGCGAGCCGCAGGCCCTGCTCGGGAGCGAGCACCTCCCGCCCCAGGACCGCGCCGCCGACGCCCGCGGCGAGGACCAGCACGGCCACCAGGCGGCGCCCGCGGCGGGTCAGCCGCACGGGCCCGGGGGCCGGCGCCGCCGGACCGCGGCCGGCCCGGGCCGGCTCGCAGCGCACCGGCCGGCCCCCCGGCCGCGCCGGTGCCCGGCGGGTGCGGGGCGCCTCGGCGGCCGGCCCCGCGGCGGGACCGGTGGCGCGGACGGGCGCCGCGGCCGGGCGGTCGGGCACCGGCCGCAGGTGCCCGGTGATCCGCGGACCCGAGCCCGGCAGGGCCGCCCGCGGCGACGCCGGAGTGCCCTGGGCCGGGCGACGCGGAGCCGGGGGAGGTGCCTGCCGGCGCGGGGCCGCGGTCCCGCGCGCGGCCCCCTCCGCCAGCAGCGGCCGCCAGGGGACCCGGACCGCCGCGTCGAACTCCAGAACCGCCTGGTGCACGCTGCCCATGACCACTCCTCCTCGTCACCCCACCGCCGTCGAACACGCGTTCGATCGAACGTCTGTGCGATGTCTACCGCATGGGACCGACGGGGTCGACCCGACACCTCCGACGGGTTTCGAACACACGTTTGAAGTACCGGGCCCGAGGCGCTACGGTCCGATCAGCAGCCGTCCGCCCGTTCCCCCGGACGCCGGCACCTCCCGGCGTCCGGGGGCCGGGTCCTCCGGGTGGCGGGCGGGACACGAGGGCCGTGGCGACACGGCCGGCGAGGAGGAGACGTGGCGGGCACGAGCGGCACCGGCCAGGGCACGCGCGGGGGCACGGCCACCCGGCGAGGAGGCCGGCGGGGGACGGACACCGCTGCCGACGGCGCCGGGGGGCAGACCGCCGCGGTGCGGTCGTTCCCCGATCGGGGCGACGCCGGCGACGGGCTGAGCCAGCGGCAGCGCCGGGTCCTCGAGGTCATCCGCGACTCGATCGACCGCCGCGGTTACCCGCCCTCGGTCCGGGAGATCGGCGAGGCGGTGGGCCTGTCCTCGGCGTCGTCGGTCGCCCACCAGCTCTCGGTGCTGCAGAAGAAGGGATGGCTGCGGCGCGACCCCAACCGCCCGCGCGCACTCGACGTGCGGCTGCCCGGGGACACGGCCGCCGAGGGCGCACCGGCCGCGCCGGCCGCCGCCGACGGCAGCACCGCGCCCACCTACGTGCCGCTGGTCGGCAGGATCGCCGCCGGTGGCCCGGTGCTGGCCGAGCAGGCCGTCGAGGACGTCTTCCCGCTGCCGCGCGAGCTGGTCGGCGAGGGCACCCTCTTCATGCTCCGCGTCGCCGGCGACTCGATGGTCGACGCGGCGATCTGCGACGGCGACTGGGTGGTCGTGCGCCAGCAGCCCACCGCCGAGAACGGCGAGATCGTCGCCGCCATGCTCGATGGCGAGGCCACGGTCAAGACCTACAAGCGGCGCGACGGGCACGTGTGGCTGCTGCCGCACAACCCGGCCTACGAGCCCATCCCGGGTGACGAGGCCACCGTCCTCGGCCGCGTGGTGTCCGTCCTGCGCCGCGTCTGACCCACCGCCCGACCCACGCGGGCCCGGCTCCCGCCGACCGGCGCGGCAGGAGCCAGGCCCCGGGGTCGCGGGTTCAGCCGGTGGGTGGCGCGGCCGCCCGCCGGCGGCGCAGGCGGCCGCCGATCCACACCGCCACCGTGGCGACGGCGGCCGCCACCAGCCCGGCGGTGACCGGGGGGATGTCCGTGCCGCCGTCGGCGGGCGCGGTCGCCGTCGAGGTCCCCGCCGGTGACGACGACGCGGCGGCCCCGGCCGGGATCGGCACGACCGTGACGTCGCCGGGCGGTCCCTCCCCGGCGACGAGCAGCGCGGCGCCGTCGGCGGTGAACGACACCGCCTCGCCCTGCGGCGCCTCGGGCAGCGCGATGCGCACCGGCTCGCCCGCCAGCGCGGCCGGGACGTCGGACCCGGCGAGCGGCCAGACGTAGGCGTCGGTGTAGGTCCGCAGCGCGATCCGGCTGCCGTCGCGGGCGACCGCGCCCCCGGTCACCAGCAACTGGCCGGCACGCCCCACCGGGCCGCCCGGCGTCCCGGTGAGCGTGAAGGCCACGGTGCCCACGTCGGCCAGCTCGACCGTGCCGCCGTCGACCAGCGGTGCCGCCGGCCGGTAGACGTGACTGGCCCCGAGCACCTCCTTGGTGACCAGGTACGGCGTGCCGTCGGGCGCGACCAGCAGTGCCTCGGCGTCGTGCGGGCCGTCGGGATAGGTGAGCCGGTGCAGCGCCGTGGCGCCGTCGGGCCGCAGCGCGATGAGGGCGACGGTCTCCCGGGTGGCGTTGTTGTCCCCGGTGTCGGCCAGCCACACGGTGCCGTCGGGTCCGACGCCGAGGTCCTCGGGGTCGTAGGGGTCCAGCGGCGCGACGGTCTCGTCGACGACCCGGCAGGTCTGGTCGAGGACCGCGACGGTCACCCGCTCACCGCCGTCGGCGACGGCCAGCATCCGGTCGCCGACGTCGACGAGACCGGAGAGCTCCGCGAGCCGGGGGTCGGTCACCTGGCAGCGCCGTGCGGGCGTGGCCTCCTCGGCGGCCGCGGAGGCCGATGGCAGCAGGACCGGGGCGAGCCCCAGCGCGAGCCCGAGGACGGCGGCCGGTGCGCGCGGGGCGCACGCCCGCGCGCTACGCGGGAGGACGGCCGGCGCGGGCACCCGCCCAGCGTGACAGCACGACTGCGTCGAGTGCGTGCACCACGCCCAGCAGCAGGATCCCGACCGAGGCCCCGACGACCGCGTCGGTGACCCAGTGGAAGTCCAGCGAGACCATGGCGATCCCGGTGGCCACCGGCCCGACGACGCTGAGCCACCACAGCGTCCGCTGCACCGGCGGCGCGAGCCGGTACTCGACGGCCTGCCAGCGGGCCACGCCCCACATGAGCACGGCGTTGGCCACGTGCCCCGAGGGGTAGCTGGCGCCGTCGCGGTGGAAGAACGAGCCGGGATAGGCGGGCGCCGTGCGACCGGTGCCGAACTTGAACGCGTAGACCACGACGGTCAGCAGGGCGAGGGCGACGAGCACCCGCACCAGGGGCAGCAGCGTCCGCCGGCGGATGCACAGCCAGCCGACCAGGCCGGCCAGGACGACGAGGATCGTGCCCCGTCCGCCGATCTGGGTGACCGCCCAGACCGGCCAGTAGGCCGGGGAGTCGCGCAGCCCCCACTGGCTGACGATCTCGGAGACCTCGAGGTCGAGCCGCTCCAGGACACCCCGGCTGAGCAGGTCGACGGTGACGCCCACGGTCACCACGAGCGACAGGATCATCAGCCACCACGGCGGCCGTCCTGGGGTCACGACGGCGGGGACGGGGGCCGACGGGTCGCCGTCGGCCGGCGCTCCCCTCCCCCGACGCACCACGCCGCTGGTCACGCGGCCACGGTACCGGGCCGTGACCCGGCCGTGACCTCGCCGCGGGGGACGGCGAGCCGCCCGGGTGACCGGCGGGCAGCCCGTCACCCGGGCGGGCGAGCGCCGCGGCCGGTCAGCCGACCGGGACGGCGAACCGCTCCAGCGCCGCGGCCAGGCCGCCGTCGACCCGCGCACTCAGCCGGGTGCCGTCCGCCTCGTGCTGCTCGCTCAAGACCTCGCCGTCGCGGTGGACGCGGGCCACCAGGTCGCCGCGGTCGTAGGGCACGAGCACCTCGACCTCGACGTCCGGGTGCGGCAGCCGGGCGGCGACGACCTCGCGGAGCCGCTCGATGCCCTCGCCGGTCCGCGCCGAGACCCACACCGCGCCGGGGAGCGCCCGGCGCAGGGTCAGCACGTCGTCCTCGGTCATGGCGTCGACCTTGTTGACGACGATCAGCTCGGGCACCGCCGCGGCGTCGATCTCGCGCAGCACCACGTGCACCGCGTCGATCTGGCCGAGCGGGTCGGGGTCGGAGCCGTCGACGACGTGCAGCAGCAGGTCGGCGCCGGCCACCTCCTCCAGCGTCGAGCGGAAGGCGTCGACGAGCTGGTGCGGCAGGTGCCGCACGAACCCGACGGTGTCGGTGAGGGTGTACTCGCGGCCGTCGGGCGACTGCGCGCGGCGCACCGTCGGGTCGAGGGTGGCGAACAACGCGTTCTCCACCAGCACGCCGGCACCGGTGAGCCGGTTGAGCAGGCTGGACTTGCCGGCGTTGGTGTAGCCGGCGATCGCCACGCTCGGGACGGCGTTGCGGCCGCGCGCCGAGCGCTGGGTCGCCCGCGCGGTGGCCATGCCGGCGATCTCGCGGCGCAGCCTGCTGACCCGCGACCGGATCCGCCGCCGGTCGGTCTCGATCTTCGTCTCACCGGGACCGCGGGTACCGATGCCGCCACCACCGGCGACGCGGCCACCGGCCTGCCGGGACAGCGACTCACCCCAGCCGCGCAGGCGCGGCAGCATGTACTGCATCTGCGCGAGCTCGACCTGGGCCTTGCCCTCCCGGCTGGTGGCGTGCTGGGCGAAGATGTCGAGGATCAGCGCGGTCCGGTCGACCACCTTGACCTTGAGGATCCGCTCCAGCGCGTTGAGCTGGCCGGGGGTCAGCTCGCCGTCGCAGATCACGGTGTCGGCGCCGGTCGCGGCCACGATGTCGCGGATCTCGCCGGCCTTGCCCGAGCCCACGTAGGTGCCGGCGTCGGGCTTGTCCCGCCGCTGGCTCACCGCCTCGAGCACCTCCGAGCCCGCCGTCTCGGCGAGCGCGGCCAGCTCGGCCAGCGACCGGTCGGCGTCGGCCTGGGTGCCCTCGGTCCACACGCCGACCAGCACGACGCGCTCGAGGCGCAGCTGCCGGTACTCGACCTCGCTGATGTCGGCGAGCTCGGTGGACAGGCCCGCCACCCGGCGCAGCGCGCCGCGGGCCTCCAGGTCGTAGGAGCCGGTGGTGTCGTCGGTGTCGTCGTCCCACTGGCCGGCCGGCGCGGGACGGGGGTCGACGGCCTGCTGGTCGTCGATCGGGGTGCTGCGGGGGGCGGTCGTCATCGCGTCCAGCGTGACACGCGCGTCGTCAGTGGTCACCTGGGTTGTCGTCTGTGCAGTCGTCATACACCGGGTGCAACACCGGAACGGGTCAGGTGCATCCCGCCGGGAGCCGGGTAGGTCGGGACCGTCCGCAGCACCGACGAGAGGGGCACCCCGTGAGCACCAGCAGTGACGCCGGCGTCGAGGACCCGGGCCGCGACCCGGCCGGCCTCGAGGTCCCGCGCAACCTCTTCGGCGGCGCCGACCAGGACACCGGGGCCGGCACGCCGCGTGGCACCGGCAACGTCGGGCCCGGCGACAAGCCCGAGGCGCCCACCGACGAGCCGGAGACCCGCGCCGACACCCCGGACAACCCCTAGCTCGCGAGCCACTCCCGGGTCAGCTCGCCGGTGGCCACCACGACGGCGGGACCGCGCAGCACGGTCGTCTCGGGGGTGACGTCGACGGTCAGCCGGCCGCCGGGGACGTCGACGACGACCGTGCCGCGCTGGGGCCCGTCGGACCCGGCGGCCAGCGCGGCGTAGGCGGTGGCGCAGGCGCCCGTCCCGCACGAGCGGGTCTCCCCCACCCCGCGCTCGTGCACCCGCAGCCGTACGTGCGCGTCGGCGCCCTCGACGTCGGCGGCGAGCACCCGCACGAACTCGACGTTGACGCCGTCGGGGAACAGCGCGGGGTCGAACCCGGGCTGCGCGGTGAGGTCGAGCGCGTCGAGGTCGGCGTCGGTCAGGCAGACCAGGTGCGGGTTGCCCATCGACACCGCCTGGCCGGCGAACACCTGGCCGGCCACGGTCGCCTCGCCGCGGCCGAACGGGCGCGCCGGGCCCATGTCCACCCAGTAGGTGCCGTCGGGACCCGCGCCGACCCGTCGCGGCCCGCCGCGGGTGCCCACGAGGACCCCCTCGGCGCAGGCCGCGCGGTCGAGCAGGCCCTCGGTCACCAGCGCGTGCAGGAACAGCCGGATGCCGTTGCCGCACATCTCCGCGTGCGAACCGTCGGCGTTGCGGTGGTCCATGAACCACTCGCACGCGCCGAGCTGCTCGCCGAGGACGGCGGGGGCGTCGGGCACGTGCACGCTGCGGACCACCCGCAGCACGCCGTCGCCGCCGAGGCCCGAGCGGCGCTCGCACAGCCGGCGGACCAGCGCGGCGTCGAGACGGTCCTCGGGCCAGCGGTCCCCGTCGGGGTCGGGCAGCACGACGAAGTCGTTCTCGGTGCCGTGCCCGAGGAGGAACCGGTCGCTCACCGGCCGATCGTACGGCCGGCGAGCAGCGCGCCGACGGCGTCGGCGAGGTCGGGCCGGCCGGCGTCGAACCACGTCGTCGTCGCGTGGCGGCGGAACCAGGAGCGCTGCCGCCGCACGAAGCGGCGGGTGGCGCCGACCGTGCGCTCCCGCGCCTCGTCGGGGGTGAGCCTGCCGTCGAGCTGGGCCAGCACCTGCGCGTAGCCCAGTGCGCGGGAGGCGGTGGGGCCCTCGCGCAGCCCCTGCTCCGCCAGCGCCTCGACCTCGGCGACGAACCCGGCGGCCCACATGCGGTCCACGCGGTCGGCCACGCGCCGGTCCAGCTCGGCGGGCTCCCGGTCGAGGCCGACCACGACCGCCGGGTAGTGCGGCCGCGGCTCGGGCAGCGTGGCCCGGAACGGCCCGCCGGTGAGCTCGACGACCTCCAGCGCCCGCACGATCCGCCGTCCGTTGGACGGGAGGACCGCGGCGGCCGCGGCGGGGTCGAGCGCGGCCAGGCGGGCGTGCAGCGCGGCCGGCCCGAGGTCGTCGAGCTCGGCCTGCAGCCGCGCCCGGACGGCGGGGTCGGTGCCGGGGATGTCGAGGTCGTCGAGGACGGCCCGCACGTACAGGCCCGACCCGCCCACCAGCAACGGCAGCACGCCGGTCCCGCGCAGCCGGTCGATCTCGGCGCGGGCCATCCGTGCGTACTCGGCCACCGACGCGGTCCGGCGCACCGGCCAGACGTCGAGCAGGTGGTGGGGCACGCCGCGCCGTTCGGCCGCGTCGGGCTTGGCCGTGCCGATGTCCATGCCGCGGTAGAGCTGCATCGAGTCGGCGTTGACCACCTCGCCGCCCAGCGCCAGGGCGAGCTCGACGGCCAGCGCGGTCTTGCCGGTGGCGGTGGGCCCGACCACGGCGAGGACGGGCGGGAGGGTCACCGGCCCTGCCACGAGGCCACCAGGTAGCCGACGCCGAAGGGCGCCTCGTCGGCGAGCAGCCGCGCGTCCACACCGCCGCCGGCCAGCAGCGCGCCCACCGCCCGCCAGACCGGGACGCCGGCGGCCAGCAGCCGCTCGCCCTCGGCGGCGTCCAGGGCGGCGAGCGCGGCGGCGCCCCCGGCTGCCAGGGCCGCGGCGACGGCGGCGTCGAACGGGGCGGCGGCGGCGTCGAGGTGCCCGGGCGCCTTGACGCTGCGGCGGGCCGAGCCGTCGCCCATCGCCAGCACGCCCACCGGGCCGGCGAGCCCGGCCACCACCGCGGCGAGGTCGCGCGGGCCGACGCCGACCCGGGCGCCGGTGTGCCCGGCGGCGTCGAGCAGCCAGGCGCCGACGGTCAGGCCCAGCGGGGTCCGCCGGCCGCCCGGGCGCACCCGCCCGGACAGCGGCACCTCGAGGTCGACGCCGTAGCCGCGCAGGTCCCCGCCGTCGCCGGGGCCGTAGCGGCCCTCGGCGTCCGGCGCGACGAGGACGACCATCTCGGGGCGGGCGGCGAGGACCGCGTCGACCGCGTCCGCGCAGGCAGCGCGCAGGCCCGCGGTGTCGGCGGCGGCCCGGCCGGCTACCTGCGGGAGCAGCAGCGGGGGGCACGGGCAGAAGGCGACCGAGACCGGTCCGGCGGGCGGGCTGCTCACCGCAGCAGTGTCGCCGATGCGGCGTGGGACACTGCGGTGCGTGTCGAGCACGGAGAACCCCGGAACCGGGTCGCAGCAGGTCCCCTCGCCCGAGACGGCCGGCCCGGACGCGGTCACCCCCGAGGCCGGGACGCCCACCGCGCCCACCCCCGAGGCGGCCGCGCTGGCCGACCCGACGGCCGACGGCCCCGCGACCGAGGCGGCGGCCGAGCTTCCGGCGACCGAGGCGGCGGCCGCGACGCCGGAGACCGAGGAGGCCGCGACGCCGGAGACCGAGGAGGCCGCGACGCCGGAGACCCCGGCCGTCCCCGAGCGGGCCGCTCCCGTCCCCACCGCGCCCGAGCCGGCCGTGGCCGCCACCTCCGACCCCTCGCGCTGGGGCCGGGTCGACGAGGACGGCACCGTGTACGTGCGCACCGCCGACGGCGAGCGCGCGGTCGGCTCGTGGCAGGCCGGTGACCCCGCCGCGGGCCTGGCGCACTTCGCCCGCCGCTTCGACGACCTCGCCACCGAGGTGTCGCTGCTCGAGGCGCGGCTGCGGGCGCACACCGGCAACCCGGCGGAGATCAAGGCCAAGGTGCAGGCCCTGGCCGACTCCATCCCGACCGCCACCGCCGTCGGCGACCTCGACGGCCTCGCCGCCCGGGCCCGCGCCATGATCGGGGCCGCCGACACCGCGGCCGCCGAGTCCCGCGCCGAGAAGGCCGCCGCCCGCGCCGCGCAGGTCGCCCGCAAGGAGGCGCTGGCCGCCGAGGCCGAGCAGATCGCCGCGGAGTCGACGTCGTGGAAGGCCGCCGGCGACCGGCTCAAGGCGATCGTCGAGGAGTGGAAGACCATCCGCGGCATCGACCGCAAGACCGACGAGGCGCTGTGGTCGCGGTTCGCCGCGGCCCGCGACGCGTTCGGCCGGCGGCGCGGCGCCCACTTCGCGGCGCTCGACGTGCAGCGCGGCGAGGCCCGCGCGGCCAAGCAGGAGCTCATCGCCGAGGCGCAGCGGCTGTCCACGTCCACCGAGTGGGGCCCGACCAGCGCGGCCATGCGCTCGCTGATGGACCGCTGGAAGGCCGTGCCGCGCACCGGCCGCGACGGCGACGACGACCTGTGGAAGCAGTTCCGCGCCGCCCAGGACGTCTTCTTCACCGCCCGCGCCGAGTCCGACAAGGCCCGCTCCTCCGAGCAGCTGGCCAACCAGCAGGCCAAGGAGGAGCTGCTCGCCGAGGCCGAGAAGCTCGACCCCGCGACCGACCTGCGCGGCGCCCAGGCGGCGCTGCGGCGCATCCAGGAGCGCTACGACGCGATCGGCCACGTGCCGCGCGGGGCCATGCGCTCGCTGGAGGACCGCATGCAGGCCGTCGAGCAGCGGATCCGCGGTGCCGCCGACTCCGGCCGGGTGCGCACCGCCCCGGAGAACCCGATGGTCACCTCGATGCGGGCGGCGGTCACCAAGGCCGAGGAGCAGCTGGCCAAGGCCGAGGCCGCCGGCGACGCCCGCCGGATCGAGGAGGCCCGGGCGAACCTGGCCACCCGGCGTGAGTGGCTGGCCGAGGCGGAGCGGTCCGCTTCCCGCCGCTGACGCGCACCGGGCGGGAGCGGCGGTGGCGGTCTTCGTCCTCGTGCACGGGGCGTGGGGCGGCGCCCACGGGTTCCGGCACGTGCGCCGCCTGCTCGCCGCGGCGGGGCACGAGGTGTTCACCCCGGCCCTGACTGGCGTGGGGGAGCGGGTGCACCTGGCGAGCGCGCAGGTGGACCTCACCACGCACGTCACCGACGTGGTGAACCAGGTCCTCTACGAGGACCTCGACGAGGTGGTGCTGCTCGGGTTCTCCTACGGCGGCATGGTGGTGGCCGGGGCGCTGGAGACGGTGGGCGACCGGGTGCGGTCACTGGTGTACCTGGACGCGTTCGTCCCGTCGGACGGCGACACGGTGTACGGGCTGCTCGGCCTGCCCGCCCCCGGTGCCGGGCCGGGGACTCCCTGGCTGGTCGAGGGCCCGGCGCGGGCCTACGACGACCCGGCGGAGGAGGCGTTCTCCGCTCCTCGGCGGACGCCGCAGCCGGTCGCCTGCTTCACCGAGCCGGTGCGGATGTCCCGGCCGCTGGAGGACTGGCCGTTCCGGCGCACGTACGTCCGGGCGACCGCGGTCGAGCCGGCCGCGGTGACGAACGCGGCGTTCGACGCCGCCGCCGCCCGCGCCCGGGCCTCGGGCTCCTGGAACTACCGGGAGATCGCCACGACCCACCTCGTCGCGCAGAACCGGCCGCGCGAGCTCGCCGAGCTGCTGCTCGAGCTCGCCTGACGCGAGGCGTGTGGCGGCCTCAGGCCGGGGCACCGATCCGCGGCATGCCCAGCAGCACGCCGGGCGTCGTCGGCCGGGTGCCGGCCTCGTGGGCGCCCCCGGCGCGGGTGCGCCGGTGCGACAACAGCGGGCCGTCGGCGACCAGGTGGTGCGGCGCGGCGGCGGTGACGACGGTCTCGACGACGTCGCCCGGGCGCACGCGGGCCTCGGTGCCGCCGGCGAAGTGCACCAGCCGGCCGTCGCGGGCCCGGCCGCTCATCCGGCCGGTGCGGGCGTCCTTGCTGCCCTCCCCCGCCGCGACCAGCAGCTCGACGGTGCGGCCGACCTGCGCGCGGTTCTCCGCCCAGCCGATCTCGTCCTGCAGCGCGGTCAGCCGCAGGTACCGCTCCTGCACGACCTCCTTGGGCAGCTGCCCGTCCATCGTGGCGGCCGGCGTCCCGGGGCGCTGGGAGTACTGGAAGGTGAAGGCGCCGGCGAACCGGGCCCGGCGGACCACCTCGAGGGTCTGCTCGAAGTCGGCCTCGGTCTCGCCGGGGAAACCCACGATGACGTCGGTGGTGATCGCCGCGTCGGGCATCGCCGCGCGGACGCGGTCGATGATCCCGAGGTAGCGCTCCTGCCGGTAGCCGCGGCGCATCCGGCGCAGCACCTCGTCGGACCCGCTCTGCAGCGGCATGTGCAGCTGGTGGCAGACCGCCGGGGTCTCGGCCATCGCGTCGATGACGTCGTCGGTGAACTCGCGCGGGTGCGGGCTGGTGAAGCGGACCCGCTCCAGGCCCTCGATCCGGCCGGTCGCGCGCAGCAGGTCGGCGAACGCACCCCGGTCGCGGAACTCCACCCCGTAGGCGTTGACGTTCTGGCCGAGCAGCGTCACCTCGAGCACGCCCTGGTCGACCAGCGCCTGCACCTCGGCCAGGATCTCGCCGGGACGGCGGTCCTTCTCCTTGCCGCGCAGCGCCGGGACGATGCAGAACGTGCAGGTGTTGTTGCACCCGACGCTGATCGACACCCAGCCGGCGTAGGCGGAGTCCCGCTTCGCCGGCAGCGTCGACGGGAACACCTCGAGCGCCTCGGCGATCTCCACCTGGGCCTCGGCGTTGTGCCGCGCGCGCTCGAGCAGCGCCGGCAGCGACCCGACGTTGTGCGTGCCGAAGACGACGTCGACCCACGGCGCCCGCCGCACGATCTCGCCGCGGTCCTTCTGCGCCAGGCAGCCGCCGACGGCGATCTGCATCCCCGGGTGGGCGTCCTTCACCGGGCGCAGGTGGCCGAGGTTGCCGTAGAGGCGGTTGTCGGCGTTCTCCCGCACCGCGCAGGTGTTGAGCACGACGACGTCGGCGTCCTCGCCGTCGGGGGCGGCGGCGTAGCCCGCGGCCTCGAGCAACCCGGACAGCCGCTCGGAGTCGTGCACGTTCATCTGGCACCCGTAGGTGCGCACCCGGTAGGTGCGCTGCGGGCTGTCGAACTCGGTTCCCATGTCGCCTGCGAGGGTACGGCGCCGCGCCCGGCCCCGGCGGTCACGGGCGGTGACGGCACTCGTTACTGGTTCGTGACGGTCCCGGGACGCTGCTGCGCCCGGGCGGCAATAGGGTGCCCCGGTGACCAGCCAGCAGACCGGAGCACCGCTCGTGGAGCTGACCGGCGTCAACAAGTGGTTCGGCGACCTGCACGTGCTGCAGGACATCGACCTCTCGATCGACCGCGGCGAGGTCGTCGTCGTCATCGGACCGTCCGGCTCGGGCAAGTCCACGCTGTGCCGCGCCATCAACCGGCTGGAGAGCATCCAGAAGGGCGAGATCCGCATCGACGGCCAGCGGCTGCCCGAGGAGGGCAAGGCGCTGGCCCGGCTGCGCAGCGACGTCGGGATGGTCTTCCAGAGCTTCAACCTCTTCGCGCACAAGACGATCCTCGAGAACGTCACGCTCGCGCCGGTGAAGGTGCGCCGGCAGTCGCGGTCCGAGGCCGAGCGGCGGGCGCGTGAGCTGCTCGACCGGGTGGGCGTCGGGCACCAGGCGGACAAGTACCCCGCGCAGCTGTCGGGCGGCCAGCAGCAGCGCGTGGCCATCGCCCGCGCGCTGGCGATGGACCCCAAGGTCATCCTCTTCGACGAGCCGACCTCGGCGCTCGACCCGGAGATGATCAACGAGGTCCTCGACGTCATGACCTCCCTCGCCCGCGAGGGCATGACGATGGTGGTCGTCACCCACGAGATGGGCTTCGCCCGCCGGGCGGCCAACCGGGTCGTCTTCATGGACGGCGGCCGGATCGTCGAGGCCGCCGACCCGCACACCTTCTTCACCAGCCCGCGTTCGGACCGGGCCCGTGACTTCCTGTCCAAGATCCTCGAGCACTGACCCACGGGAGGAACCCATGCGCAGCACCCGGAAGCTGGCGGCGTTCGCCGCACTCGGCCTGACCCTCGCGGCCTGTTCCAGCGAGGCGGGCAACCAGGCCGCCGAGGAGGAGGCCAGCGCGCCCACCGTCGCCGAGGAGGTCGACTTCGAGCCGGGCACGACGATGGCCGAGCTGTCGGAGGCGGGCAGCATCACCGTCGGCACCAAGTACGACCAGCCGGGCTTCGGCCTGCTCAACCCCGACGGCGAGCCCGAGGGCTTCGACGTGGAGATCGCGAAGATCATCGCCGGTGAGCTCGGCATCGCGCCCGAGGACATCGAGTGGACCGAGACGGTGTCGGCCAACCGCGAGCCGTTCATCCAGAACGGCCAGGTGGACATGGTGGTGGCGACCTACACCATCAACGACACCCGCAAGCAGGTCGTCGACTTCGCCGGCCCGTACTACATCGCCGGCCAGGACATCATGGTCGCCGCCGGCAACCCCGAGGGGATCCAGGGCCCGGAGGACCTCGCCGGCAAGACGGTGTGCTCGGTCGAGGGCTCCACGCCCGCCCAGAACATCCGGGACAACTTCCCGGAGGCGAACCTGGTCACCTACGACGTCTACTCCAAGTGCGCCGACGACCTCGCCAACGGCGCGGTGCAGGCCGTGACCACGGACAACGTCATCCTCACCGGCCTGGTGGCCGGCAACCCCGAGGGCTTCGAGCTGGTGGGCAACCCCTTCACCGAGGAGCCCTACGGCATCGGCCTGCCCAAGGGTGACGAGGAGTTCCGCACCTTCGTCAACGACGTGCTCGAGGAGGCCTTCGAGGACGGCCGCTGGGCCGAGGCCTGGGACCGCACCGCCGGGTCGATCACCGGCGAGGAGGCCCCCGAGCCCCCGACGGTCGACCGCTACTGAGCACCGGGACGCCGCCGGGCGGGACCTCCCGCCCGGCGGCGTCCCGCCGTGTCCCCGACGACCGTCCCCGACGACCGACGACCTGACGGCGAGGCGCCATGGGCTTCCTGAGAGACAACGCCGACCTGCTGTGGAGCGCGTTCCTGACGACGCTGTCCCTGGCCGTCGTCAGCGGCCTGTGCGCGCTGGTGATCGGCACCGTGCTCGCCGGCATGCGGGTCAGCCCGGTCCCGCCGCTGCGGGGGCTGGCCACCTTCTACGTCGAGGTGTTCCGCAACACCCCGCTCACGGTGGTCTTCTTCTTCCTCGTCTTCGGCATCGTCCAGATCGACCTGTCGTTCCCGAGCCGCTTCATCGCCGCGGTCGCCGCGCTGTCGACCTACACCGCCGCGTTCGTGTGCGAGGCGCTGCGCTCAGGCATCAACGCCGTCCCGCCGGGCCAGGCCGAGGCCGCCCGCGCCCTGGGACTGGACTTCGGGCAGAGCCTGCGGACCATCGTGCTGCCGCAGGCCTTCCGCACCGTCGTGCCGCCGCTGGGCAACGTCTGGATCGCGCTGGCGAAGAACACCTCCATCGCCGCCGGCTTCGCCGTCGCCGACCTCACCGCGGCGCTGCAGCGGCTGTCCAACGCCAACGCCGACCAGCTGCTGCTGGTCTTCGCCGCCATCGTCGCCGGCTACCTGGTGATCACCCTGCCCTCCGCGTGGGTCATCCGGGTCATCGAGAAGAGGGTGGCGATCGTCCGATGAGCGCGCCGACCGTCCTGTTCGACCTCCCGGGGCCGCGGGCCCGCCGCCGCCAGCGCATCGGCACGGTCGTCGGCGCGCTGCTGATCGCCGGCCTGGTCGCGCTGGCGCTGTGGCGGCTGGGCGCCAACGGCCAGCTGGACCCCGACCGCTGGGCGATCCTGTTCGACCCGGCCGCCGGCGTGCCGCAGGCCCTGGGCGAGGCACTGCTCAACACCCTCGCCGTCGCGGCCGTCGGCATGGTCGCGGCCACCGTCCTGGGTGCGCTGCTCGCGGTCGGCCGGCTCTCCGACCACGCGTGGGTGCGCGGGCCGGTGGCCGTGGTCATCGAGTTCTTCCGCGCCGTCCCGCTGCTGGTGCTGATCCTCTTCTGCCTGCTGTTCCTGCCCACCATCGGCGTCCCCATGACCGCGTTCCGCGCCCTGGCGCTCGGGCTGACGCTCTACAACATGGCCGTGCTCGCGGAGATCTTCCGGGCGGGCATCCTGTCGGTCGACCGCGGCCAGCGGGAGGCCGCCTTCGCGCTGGGCATGCGCAAGACGCAGGTGATGACCCTCGTCCTGCTCCCCCAGGCCGTCCGCCGGATGCTGCCGGTGCTGGTGGCCCAGCTCGTGGTGCTGCTCAAGGACAGCTCGCTGGGCTTCATCGTCGGCTACGTCGAGTTGCTGCGGCAGGCGCGCAGCCTCGTCGAGTTCTTCAACTTCCAGTTCGGCAACATCTACACGTTCCAGCTCTACGTGGCCGCCGGCCTCATCTACATCATCGTCAACGTGCTGCTCTCGCAGCTGGCCAAGTACGTCGAGAAGCGCACCCGCAGCAACCGCAAGACCGCGGGCGCCGGCGATGCCGGACTGGCCGAGGTGCAGATGGACGGCAGCGGCGGGGGGCTGGTGACCGAGGCGGGCGGCCGGTAGGACCCGGCTCCGGACCGCGGACCGGTGGTACCGCCGGTCCGCAGGTCTGCCGATGACAGTCCCGTGGACACCGCTCTCCGCCCCGTCGTGCCGCCGCTGCCCTCGATGGTGCGCCTGCCCGGCGGGCAGGCCGACGCCGCGCAGGAGTTCGTGAACCGGCTCCGGGCAGCCGCGCCGCGGTTCGCCGACGCGGCCGACGCGGGGTCCGCCGTGGTCCGGGAGGTCGTGCCCCCGGCGCGGCACCGCCGGGCCCGCTGCCGGGTGGTCCTGCGCCTCACGGACGGCGGCGAGCGCGACGTCACCTTCCTCGGGCCGGTGAGCCGTCCCGCCGTGCTGCCCGACCGCACCTTCGAGGCACAGATCCAGCAGTGGCTGGCCGCCGCCTCCGCCGACCAGGCCGCCGGCTGGGTCAGCGACGACGAGGCCCCGGACGGGCGCGCGGTCGACCTGACCGCCTGGACCGCGCCGCCGGCCACGGTCACGCACCTGCCGACGGCGGCCATGCCGGTGCTGAGCCCGACACCTCCCGGCGCGGGCCGCGCCGGGACCGCCGGGCTGCCAGCCGAGCCGATGGCGGCCGTGCCCGCGGCCGGCTGACCGGTCCGCTCAGCCGAAGGGGTCGGTGGCCGCCCGCAGCGCCGCGGCAGCACCACCGACGACGGGCAGGCCGTGGCCGGGGCAGACGACGTCGGCCTCGAGCGCGGCCAGGCGCTGCAGGGACGACCAGGCCTGGGGTCGGTCGACGTTGAACGGCCCCAGGACGAGCTCGCCGTGGAATTCGACGACCGTGTCGCCGGTGATCAGCACGCCCGCCTCGGGCAGGTGCACCGCGATGCTGCCCGGCGTGTGCCCCGGGACGCCGACCACGACCACACCGCTGTCGAGGACGTCGCCGTCGGCGACCGGATCGACGGGCCTGCAGGCGGGCGCCGGCGGCACCTCCGCCGAGGCGATCGCGTACAGCTCCTGCTCGGCGGGCGTGACCACCGCCGCTGGGCCCGGCCGGTCGCGCTGGACGACCGGCACGTCCGCCGCCCCGGCGAGCACCGGCGCACCGCTCCAGGCACGCACCGCGTCGGCCGAGCCCATGTGGTCGTCGTGGAAGTGGGTGAGCACTATCCGGCGCACGTCCTCGCGTCGCAGGCCCAGGTCGGCCAGTGCGTCGGCGATGACCGGAGCGCTGCCGGCCGGGCCGGTGTCCACGACGGTGAGGCCGGACTCGCCGCGCCAGAGGTAGGCCTTGCTGATCCCGAGCGCCAGCAGGTGCAGCCCCGGGACGATCTCGGTCGCGCTTATGGGGGGAAGCTAGGCCCCGGGACGCACCGTGCGGGTGTCGTCCGCGGTGAGCGCGAACGACCCGTGCCGGGTCAGTCGCCCTCGGGGTGCCAGGTCGGTCCGTCGAGGTCGGGATCCTCGGTGCCGAAGCCGGTCTCGTCCATCACGTCGCGGACCACGGCCGCCGCCAGGCCGCCGCTGTATCCCTTGCGGGCCAGCATGCCGATCAGGCGGCGGGTGGCGGTGGCCTGGTCGACCCGGCGGAGCGCGGGCAGGCGGCGCTCCACCAGCCGGCGGGCGGCGGCGCGCTCGTCGTCGTCGTCGACCTCGGCGAGGGCCTGCTCGGCCTCCTCGCCGTCGACGCCCTTGGCGCGCAGCTCGGCGCGCAGCGCCCGCCGGGCCAGGCCGCGGCCGGCCTGCCGCGAGGTCACCCAGGCCCGGGCGAAGGCGGCGTCGTCGATGAGCCCGACCTCGCCGAACCGGTCGAGGACCGCGGTCGCCGCGTCCTCGGGGATCCCCCGGCGGGCCAGCAGGTCGGCCAGCTGCTGCCGCGTCCGGGCCGCGCCGGTGAGCGCCCGCAGGCAGATGGCCCGGGCCACCGACTCGGGATCGCCCGGCTCGTCGGGAGGATCCCCGCGCCCGGCGTCGCGCTCGGCCGGGAACGGCACAGCGGCGGCCGGGCCGTCCGGGTCAGGGGACGGCCCGGACC
>NZ_JBJGZA010000028.1:0-61203 GCF_054050255.1 Geodermatophilus sp. SYSU D00700
CGCGCCCCCCCCCCCCCCCCCCCCCCCCCCCCCCGCCCCCCGCCCCCCCCCCCCCCCCCCCCCCCCCCCCCCCCCCCCCCCCCCCCGGGGCGAGGGCGGCACGGACTTCCGGTGAGGTCGGGCACCGCGGGACGAGGTCGGGCACCGCGGGACGAGGACGGTCGGACGCCCGCACGAGGTGAGCCCCGTCACCCCGACCCCGGCCGCGTCGCGCCCCGCACGTCGGTCGACGGCGTCCCACCGCTGGTGGCGGACGTGAACGGGCCGCTCAGCGGCCCGGTCGGCGGGCGGCGCGCCCCACGGGAGGACCGCAGGTCAGCGGGCGGCACCCTGGTTACCGACGGGTAACCTCTGCCCGTGCCAGCTATCGTGCTGGTCGCGCGGGCACAGGCGCCCGCGCGGATCCGCCGCCGGTCCGCGGACCGGTCGACGACGGCGGCGAGACCCCTCTCGCGCCGTCCGTGCGGACGGGACCAACCGACGCCGCGAGGCGTGGGGAGAGGGAATCATGACGGGCCCCCTGCAGGTCGTGCTGGGCACGATCAGCGTGCTGTTCCTCATCGTGTCGGTCGTCCTGGCCTACCGGGCGGTGCGGGCGATGGTGCGGATCATCCGCACCGGCCAGCCGGACTCCACCCGCAACGGGCCACTCGGCACGCGGCTCAAGACGCTCGCCGTCGAGTCGCTCGGCCACACCCGGATGCTCAAGTGGTCGGCCATCGGCGCCGCCCACTGGTTCGTCTTCGTCGGCTTCTACGGCCTGTTCCTCACGCTGGTCGAGGCCTTCGGCGAGGTCTGGAACCCGGCCTTCCACCTGCCGCTGATCGGCGAGTGGAGCCTGTGGAACCTCTTCGCCGACCTCATCGGCACCGGCACGATCATCGGCATCCTCTACCTGATCTACCGGCGCCAGAAGGACCACCCGCGCCGCCAGGGCCGCACCAGCCGCTTCGCCGGCTCCAACGAGGGCCGCGGCTACTTCGTCGAGGCCGTCGTCCTCACCGTCGGCGTCTGCATCCTGCTGATCCGCGCGCTGAAGATCTCCTCGGACCTCACCGACGCCCCGGCCTGGTCGCACCCGGTCTCGGGCCTGCTGGCCACCGTCCTGCCCGACAGCCCCGACCTGCTCAGCGTCGTCGCCTTCGTCAAGATCGTCGTCTCGCTGGTGTGGCTCGTGGTCATCAGCCGCACGCTCAACATGGGCGTCGCCTGGCACCGGTTCAGCGCCTTCCCGAACATCTACTTCAAGCGGGAGGCCGACGGCGGCGTGGCGCTCGGCCCGCTGCAGCCGATGACCTCGAACGGCAAGCCGATCGACTTCGAGGACCCCGGCGAGGACGACGTCTTCGGCCGCGGCAAGATCGAGGACTTCACCTGGAAGGGGATGCTCGACTTCACCACCTGCACCGAGTGCGGGCGGTGCCAGAGCCAGTGCCCTGCCTGGAACACGGGCAAGCCGCTGTCTCCCAAGATGGTGATCATGGACCTGCGGGACCACCTGTACGCCAAGGCCCCGTACCTGCTCGGTGAGAAGACCGCGGCCGAGACCGCCCCGGACTTCGACGTCCTCAAGCCCAGCGACGAGCAGGTCTGGGCGTCGGGCTACGCCCGCATCGAGGGCACCAACGACGCGCAGGCGCACCGCCCGCTCGTCGGCACCCTCGAGGAGGGCGGGGTCATCGACCCCGACGTCCTGTGGAGCTGCACGAACTGCGGCGCCTGCGTCGAGCAGTGCCCGGTCGACATCGAGCACGTCGACCACATCGACGACATGCGCCGCTACCAGGTGCTCATCGAGTCGAACTTCCCGTCCGAGGCCGGCGTGATGCTGCGCAACCTCGAGAACCGCGGCAACCCCTGGGGCGTGAGCCCGAGCACCCGCGAGGACTGGATCAAGGAGGTCGACTTCGAGGTCCGCATGGCCGACGGCCCGCTGCCCTACGACGTCGAGTACCTGTTCTGGGTCGGCTGCGCCGGCGCCATCGACGACCGCGCCAAGAAGGTCACCAAGGCCGTCGCCGAGCTGCTGCACACCGCCGGCGTCGAGTTCGCCGTCCTGGGCTCCGGCGAGACCTGCTCGGGCGACCCCGCCCGCCGCATGGGCAACGAGTTCGTCTTCCAGATGATGGCCCAGGAGAACGTCGAGACCCTCAACGGCGTCTTCGAGGGCCGCGTCCCGGGCACCCGCAAGATCGTCACCACCTGCCCGCACTGCTTCAACTCGCTGGGCCGCGAGTACCCCCAGGTCGGCGGCGAGTACGAGGTCGTGCACCACACCCAGCTGCTCAGCCAGCTGGTGGAGGAGGGCCGGCTCACCCCGGTGAGGCCGGTCGACCGCAAGGTCACCTACCACGACCCGTGCTTCCTCGGCCGGCACAACAAGGTCTACACGCCGCCGCGGGAGATCCTCGACAGCGTGCAGGGCCTCTCCACCCAGGAGATGCACCGCTGCAAGGACCGCGGCTTCTGCTGCGGCGCCGGCGGCGCGCGCATGTGGATGGAGGAGAAGATCGGCAAGCGGATCAACGTGGAGCGCACCGAGGAGGCCCTCGGCCTCGACCCGGACGTCATCTCCACCGCGTGCCCGTTCTGCATCACGATGCTGTCGGACGCCCTCACGTCGAAGAAGCAGAACGGCGAGGCCGCCGAGCACGTCGAGGTCCTCGACGTCAGCCAGATCCTGCTCCGCTCGATGGCGCCGGCCGGCACCCCGGGCACCGAGCACGGCGCCGAGGTCGGCACCGCCGACGACGACGTCGCGGGCACCGGCTCGGCCGCCACGGGACACCGCCCGGCCCAGTAGACCGAGCGCGTCCACGAGACGGACGCCACCGGCGAGGCACTCCTCGCCGGTGGCGTTCGCCGTCTGCGGGGCCGTTCCCTCCGGTAGAACACGCGCCGTGCTGCTGCAGCTGCGGGTGACCGTGCCGCCCGACCGGACCGACGACGTCCGCGACCTGTTCGACCGCTGTCCCGGGACCGCCCACCTGGCCGTGCTCCCGGGCGCCTCGGTCAGCCCGCTCGGAGACCTGGTGCTCGCCGACGTCGCCCGCGAGTCCGCCGACGCCCTGGTGGCCGGGCTGCGCGAGCTGCACGTCGACCGGGACGGCGCGATCGTGATCGAGGCCGTGGACACCGCGGTGTCGGCGACCGCCGAGCGGGCCGAGGACGCCGCACCCGGGGACGGCTCGGACGCCGTCGTGTGGGAGCAGGTGGTGCGGACGACGGCCGCCGACTCCTCGCTGTCGGTGGCCTACCTGTCCTTCCTGGCCATCTCGACGCTGCTGTGCGCCGTGGCCATCGTCAACGACTCGGCGATCCTGCTGATCGGCGCGATGGTGCTCGGGCCCGAGTTCGGACCGCTGGCCGGCCTCGCCGTCGCGCTGGTGCACCACCGCCGCGGGGTCGCGCGGGCCGCGGCGCGCGCGCTGGGCACCGGGTTCGCCGTCGCCGTCGTGGTGACCGCCGTCGCCACCCTGGTCGCCCGGTGGCTGGGCTGGGTCGGCACCGGGGTGCTGACCATGGACCGGCCGCAGACCGGCTTCATCACCGCGCCGGACCACTGGTCGGCCGTGGTCGCGGTGCTCGCCGGGATCGCCGGCGTGCTGTCGCTCACCTCGGCCAAGAGCGGCGCCCTGGTCGGCGTCTTCATCTCGGTGACCACCGTGCCGGCCGCCGCGGACATGGCCGTCGCGCTGGCCCTCGGCGGCTGGGACGAGTTCGGCAGCGCCACCCTCCAGCTGGGCATCAACGTGGTCGGCATCCTCGTGGCCGCGGTGGTCACCCTGGCGCTGCAGCGGTCCCTGTGGCAGCGCGTTCCCCAGGTCGCGCCGCGCCTGGAGCCGGTGGAGCGGACCCGGCTGCGCGCCTGACACGTGACTGGTTGCACAGTGCATCCGCTTGCGGGTGGGAACGGGGCGGGGCGCACCATCGACGGGTGACCCGCACCGCCCCCGCACCCGCCCCGGCGCCGACCGCGAGCGACCGCCGGCGCGGCCTGCTGCTGATCGCGGTGGCCATCGTGCTCACCGCCGCGAACCTGCGGACGGCGGTCAGCTCGGTGGGGCCGGTGCTGGAGGAGCTCGAGCGGGGCCTGGGGGTCTCCAGCGCGGCGGCCGGCGTGGTGACGACGATGCCGGTGGTCTGCTTCGCGGCGATCGGCTTCGCCGGTCCTCCGCTGGCCGCCCGGTTCCGCGACGCGCACGTGCTCGCCGGCGCACTGCTCACGATGGCCGCCGGGCTGGTGCTGCGCGCCGTCGTCGACTCCTTCCCGCTGTTCCTCGTGGGGACGACGCTGGCGATGGCCGGCGGCGCGCTGGGCAACGTGCTGCTGCCCGGCCTGGTCAAGCGCTGGTTCCCCGAGCGCACCGGGCTGCTGGTGGGCGCCTACAGCGCGAGCATGGCCATCGGCGGTGCGGTCGCCGCGGTGAGCACCGCACCGATCGCCGCCGCGGTGGGGCCCGGCGGCTGGCGCTGGGCGCTGGGGATCTGGGCGGTGCTCGCGCTGCTCGCCGCGCTGCCGTGGTTCCTCACCCCGCACCGGCCGGGCGCCTCCCGGAGCGCCCACCGGTCGGTGCCGATGGCGCCGCTGCTGCGCAGTCCGCTGGCGCTCACCCTGGCCGCCTTCTTCGGCCTGCAGGCGATGCAGGCCTACGTGGTCATGGGCTGGTCGGCCCAGTACCTGCGCGACTCCGGCCTCAGCGCGGCGACCGCCGGCCTGCTGCTGGGCGTCAACTCGGTCGTCGTCATCCCGATCAACGCCGTGGTCCCCTCGCTCACCGTGCGCCAGCGGTGGCAGCGGCCGCTCCTGCTGGGCTTCATGGCCTGCTACGCCGTCGGCTGGACCGGCCTGTGGCTGGCCCCGCGCACCGCGCCGTGGCTGTGGATGAGCGTGCTCGCCGTCGGCATGGGCACCTTCTCGATGGTGCTCACGCTGCTGGGCATGCGCGCCCGCACGCCGGAGACGGTGGCCGCGCTCTCCACGGTCACCCAGGGCTGGGGCTACGTCCTCGCCGGCACCGGCCCGCTGCTCGTCGGCGTGCTGCGCGGCGTCACCGGCGGCTACACCGGCATGTTCGCGCTGGTCGCCGTCGCCACGGTCGGGCTCACCGTCACCGGCCTGCTGGCCACCCGGGCCCGCTTCGTCGACGACGAGCTGCCCGGCTGGTCGCCGGCGGGGGTCAGCCCTGCGGACGCTGCGTCGCCGCGCGGGTGAAGTTGCGGAACGACCGGGACGGCGTCGGGCCGCGCTGGTCCTGGTAGCGGGAGCCGTACACCGCCGAGCCGTACGGGTGCTCGGCCGCCGTGGTGAGCCGGAACAGGCACAGCTGACCGATCTTCATGCCCGGCCACAGGGTGATCGGCAGGTTGGCCACGTTGGACAGCTCCAGCGTGATGTGGCCGGAGAAACCCGGGTCGACGAAGCCCGCGGTCGAGTGCGTGAGCAGTCCCAGACGGCCCAACGAGCTCTTCCCCTCGAGTCTCGCTGCCAGGTCGTCGGGGATCGAGACCACCTCGAGCGTGGAGCCGAGCACGAACTCGCCCGGGTGCAGCACGAACGGCTCGTCGCCGTCCGGCTCGACCAGCGTGGTCAGGTCGTCCTGCTGCTGCGCGGGGTCGATGTGGGTGTAGCGGGCGTTGTTGAACACCCGGAAGTAGCGGTCGAGCCGGACGTCGATGCTCGAGGGCTGCACCAGCCCCGCGTCGTGCGGCTCGATGCCGAGACGCCCCTCGGCGATCGCGGCGCGGATGTCGCGGTCGGACAGCAGCATGGCGCGGAGTCTAGGGAGGGGACCGCCGCGGTCCGCCGCAGCGGCGGGTCGGGACCTTGGTCCCCTCCTGCGGGTCTCGGGTCGCGCCCGGACCGGCCCTGCCGATACCCGGGAGAGGACCGATCGACCCAGGAGGACACCGCGGTGCTGGACACCCACCCCCGGACCGGGACACCGCGCGCCGGCCGCCCCGCCGTCCGGCCGACCGGTGAGGAGCGGTTCTTCGCGCCCGAGGAGGTCATCGTCTCCAAGACCGACACCCGCGGCGTCATCACCTACGCCAACGACGTCTTCCTCCGCGTGGGGGCCTACACCCGCGACGAGGTGATCGGGCAGCCGCACAACCTCATCCGGCACCCCGAGATGCCGCGAGCGGTGTTCACGCTGCTGTGGGACACCCTGGCCGCCCGGCAGGAGCTGTTCGCCTACGTCGTCAACCTCGCCGCCGACGGGGCGCACTACTGGGTGCTCGCGCACGTCACCCCCTCCTACGGGCCCGACGGCGCGGTGGTCGGCTACCACTCCAACCGCCGCCGGCCCTCGCGCCGGGCGGTGGACCGGGTCCGCCCGCTCTACCGGAGCCTGCTGGCCGAGGAGCGGCGCCACCCCACCGCCCGGGCCGCCGTCGCGGCGTCCTCGGCGCTGCTCGACCGGCTCGTCGCCGAGCAGGCCGCGTCCTACGAGGACCTGGTCTGGGCGATCATCAGCCAGGAGGAGAACTGACGTGGGCCGCTCCCGGAACCGCTCCGACGCCGAGGAGCTCGAGGTCTACCGCGCCTTCGTCCGCGGGCTGACCGAGACCTGCGAGGCCGCCGCCCGCGGCGACCTCGAGGCCCGCGCCGTCCCCGTCGCCGGCTCCGAGGCGGTCCCCGACCTGGTCGCGCTGCAGCACGGCGTGGACCGGGCGCTCGACGTCAGCGACGCCTTCGTCCGCGAGTCCGGTGCCGCGCTGACCTCCGCCGCCGAGGGCCGCTACCACCGCAGGGTGCTGCTCACCGGCCTGCACGGCGCCTACCGCCAGGCGGCCACCGACATCAACGCCGCCCGCGACGCCATGCGCGCGACCGCCGGCCGGGTCACCGACGCCCAGACCTCGCGGCTGCGGCTGGCCGACGAGTTCGAGTCCGTCGTGCTCGCGATGAGCGAGCAGGTGGCGACGGCGGCGACGGAGATGAGCGCCTCGGCTTCCGGCCTGACGACGGCGTCGTCGGCGGCGTCGGACGCGGTCGGCGCCGCCTCCACCACGCTGACCTCCCTGACCCGCACCTCCGCGGAGATCCGCCAGGTCATCGCGCTCATCGAGTCGGTCGCCGCGCAGACCCGGCTGCTGGCGCTCAACGCCACCATCGAGGCGGCCCGGGCGGGCGAGGCCGGCACGGGCTTCGCCGTCGTGGCCTCGGAGGTCAAGGACCTCGCCGACCAGACCGCCCGGGCCACCGAGCGGGTGACCGCGCAGGTCGAGGCCATCCGCGCCGCCTGCGACGAGGTCACGGCGGTCATCGGCTCGGTGGGGACGACGGTGGGCGAGATGAACGGCCTCGTGGACGGCATCGCCGCGGCGGTCGACGGCACCGCGTCCCTGGGCGTCGCGGGCACCGACGTCACCGGGCTGTCCCGGATGGCCGAGCAGCTGCGCTCGGAGGCCACCGGGTTCCTCGCGGAGATGCGGCGCTGAGCCGGGCCGACGGGGCCGTCCCCCGTCCGGGCGCTCCCGGGCGGACCCCCAGCTCCCGCATGTACGGTGCAGGAAGTCGGTGGCCGGTGCGGCCACCAGGCCCTGGCGCCGCCGCGGAGCTCCCCTCCGCCGCCGGCGCCGTCGTGTCCTGGGAGGTGCGCGTGACCCCGGATCCCGCCGCGGGGACCGGGACCCACGGCACCGGGGCACCCGCCGTCGAGGACGTGTTCGCCGGCGGCAGCGAGAACGGCCGGCTCATGGCGGCGCTGGACTGGGCGGCGACGCCGGTCGGGCCGGTGGACACCTGGCCGGCGAGCCTGCGCTACGCCATCCGCACGGTGCTGGTCTCGCGGTTCCCGATGATCCTCACCTGGGGTCCGCGGTACACCCAGTTCTACAACGACGCCTACGCCACGCTCATCGGCGCCAAGCACCCCGCCGCGCTCGGCGAGGACCTGCGGGTCACCCTGGCCGAGGGCTGGGCCGCGCTGCAGGAGCCGGTCGAGCGGGCCATGGCCACCCGTGAGGCGTCCTGGATCCCGCAGCTGCTGCTGCTCCTGGAGCGGGCCGGGTACCGCGAGGAGACCTACTTCACCGTCTCCCACGCCCCCGCCTTCGGTGACGACGGCGAGGTGGCCGGCATGCACGCGGTGTGCACCGAGGTCACCCGCCAGGTGGTCGCCGAGCGCCGGCAGCAGCTGCTCCACGAGGTGTCCGCCGCGGCCGGCCGCCGCGAGGACGAGCACGACCTCGCCGTCCGGGTCTGCGCGGCGCTGGCCACCGACCCGCTCGACGTGCCCTTCGCCGCGGTCTACCTCACCGAGGACGGCGGGACGCAGCTGCGGCGGGTGGCCACGGTCGGGGTCGACGCCGCCCGGGTGCCCGCGTCCACCCGGCACGCCGGGGACCTCGACGACGTCGCCGTCGCGGGTCTCGGCGTCACCGGCGGCCCGTTCGGGGACCCGGTCACCGACGCCGTCGTGCTGCCGCTGACCGCCGGGGCGGGCCGCGAGCCGGTGGGTGCGCTGCTGGTCGGCGTCAGCCCCGCCCGGGCGCTGGACGCGGAGTACCGCACCTTCCACGAGCTGCTGGCCGGGCAGCTCGCCGGCGCCGTCGCCGACGCCCGGGCCTACGCCAGCGAGCGCGCCCGGGCCGAGGCGCTGGCCGAGCTCGACCGCGCCAAGACGACGTTCTTCGCCAACGTCAGCCACGAGCTGCGCACGCCGCTGACCCTGCTGCTGGGGCCGATCGCCGACGTCCTCGCCGAGTCCGGCGCGGAGCTCCCGTCCGCCGTCCACGACCAGCTGACCCTCGCCCTGCGCAACGGCCAGCGCCTGCAGCGGCTGGTCAACGACCTGCTGGAGTTCGTGAGCATCGAGGCCGGGCGCACCGCGCCGGTGCGGGTCGCCACCGACCTCGCGGCCGACACCGCCGAGCTGGCCGGCGTGCTGCGCGCCGCGGCCGAGCGGGCCGGGCTGACGCTGACCGTGGACTGCCCGCCGCTGGGCCGCCCCGCCGCGGTCGACCCCCGGATGTGGGAGAAGGTCGTCCTCAACCTCGTGGCCAACGCCGTCAAGTACACCTTCGTCGGCGGCATCACCGTGGCGCTCACCGCCGAGGACGACGAGGTGGTGCTGCGCGTCTCCGACACCGGCGTGGGCATCCCCGCGGACGAGCTGCCGCACCTGTTCGACCGGTTCCACCGGGTCGCCGACTCCCCGGCGCGCAGCCGCGAGGGCACCGGCCTGGGCCTGGCCATGGTGCGCGAGCTGGTCGAGCTGCACGGCGGCACCGTCGCGGTGGCGAGCCGGCCCGGGGTCGGCAGCACGTTCACCGTCCGGTTGCCCTTCGGCGAGCCGGACACCGACGCGCCGCCCCTGCCCACCACGGCCCCGGTGCGGGCCGCCGCGCTCACCCCGTGGGACGACGACCTGGGCTGGCAGGCCGGCACCCCCGTCCCGGCGCAGCCGCTGGGGACCGTCCTCGTCGTCGACGACAACGCCGACATGCGGGCCTACCTGACCCGGCTGCTGTCGCCGTCGTGGGTGGTGCGGACGGCGACCGACGGCGCGGAGGCGCTGGCCGACGCGATCACGGACCGGCCCGACGTGGTGCTGACCGACGTGATGATGCCGGGGCTGGACGGCTTCGCCCTGCTCAAGGCGCTGCGTGCGGAGCCGGCGACCCGGGCGGTCCCGGTGGTCATGCTCACCGCGCGGGCCGGCCAGGAGGCCGCGGTCGAGGGCTTCGACGCGGGCGTCGACGACTACCTGCCCAAGCCGTTCGAGTCCGCCGAGCTGCTCGGCCGGCTGCGGTCGGTGCTCGAGCGCGCGCGGGGACGCCGGGAGGCCGGACCGCCGCCCCCCGTCGTGACCGGCGCCCGCCCGGTCGCGGCCGCTCCCCCACCGCGCCCGCGCGCCGGTGAGCCGGCCGGTCCGGTGGACGTCCCCGCTGCCCCGTCCGCCGAGGCGGGAGACGAGGCGGACGGGGTGACCCGGACCTGGCGCTTTCCGTCCAGCGCCTCCTCGATCCCGCCGTTGCGGCGGCGGCTGAGGGCGCTGCTGGCCGAGGCCGGCCTGGCAGAGGACCGCGCCTACGACCTCGTGCTGGCAGCCTGCGAGGCGGCCACCAACGCCATCGAGCACGCGCAGGACCCGGCCGAGCCGGTGGTCACGGTCCGGGCGACGGTGCGCGACGGCGCGGTCGAGCTCGAGGTGCGGGACACCGGCCAGTGGCGGGAGCGGACGTCGAGCATGGACCGCGGCCGCGGCTCGATGCTCATGAGCGCCTTCGCCGACGTCACCGCCGTCCCCGGTCCGGCCGGCACCACGGTCACGATCCGCAGCCCCCGCCCCGAGCGCTGACCACACCCCACCGAGGGGTGGGTCCTGACCGGACGGGGTCCGGTCTTGCTACTCTGACGATCGGCCCTGGGCCACCGCGGGTGTAGTTCAATGGCAGAACATCAGCTTCCCAAGCTGACAGTGCGAGTTCGATTCTCGTCACCCGCTCTCACCGCCCCGCCGGCGTCTTCGGCGAGCGGCATCCTCCACCGGTCCCTCCTGCGTGCCGGCACGGCCGTGGCCGCCCGGCGACGACACACCGGGCGGCACAGTCAGATGACTCAAGCCGGCACGGGCGCCGGGAGACGCGGTGCGCGTGGCACCGATCCCCGGGTCCCCGGCCCCACCCCCGGTCCCGGGCCGGTCGAGAGTCGAACGACCGATGCCCGGCCCTCCTGCGGGTCCCCAGGCTCGTCCTCGTCGCCCGATCGAGGATGGAGACCACCATGACCGAGGCATCGTCCGCCGCGGGCCAGGCCCCGACCGTCGCGCTCGTCCACGGCGCCTTCGCCGACAGCGCCGGCTGGAACGACGTGGTGAGCGCCCTGCTCGCCGCCGGGGTGCGCGTCCAGGCCGTCTCGAACCCCCTCCGGGGGATCGAGTACGACGCCGCGTACGTCGCCAGCGCCCTCGGCCAGATACCGGGGCCCGTGCTGGCGGTCGGCCACTCCTACGGGGGCGCCGTCATCACCAACGCCGCGCTCCGGGCCAGCAACGTCGTCGGCCTGGTCTTCGTGGCCGCCTTCGCCCCGGACGAGGGCGAGGCCCTGCAGGAGATCGAGGCCGACTCCAAGGACAGCGTCCTCAACTCGGCGCTCCTCCAGTGGCAGTACCCGGGCGAGGGCGGGCAGACCGAGGTCGAGTTCGCCATCGACCCCGAGCAGTACCACGACGCCTTCGCGGCCGACGTCTCCGAGCAGCAGGCGCGGGTCATGGCGGCCACCCAGCGGCCGATCTCCGCCCGCGGCTTCACCGAGCGGACCGGCACCCCGGCCTGGCGCAGCCTGCCCTCGTGGGCGATCGTGCCGACCTCCGACCGGGCCGCCGGCAGCGACGTCGTGCGCCGGATGGCCGAGCGGGCCGGGGCGACCATCACCGAGGCCGAGGGCTCGCACGTGATCATGGTGACCCAGCCCAAGGCGGTCACCGAGGTCATCCAGCAGGCGCTGGCCGCGCTGGCGGGGTAGTCACCGCCCCCGGACCGGGCCGTCGCGACCGCCCCCGTCGCGACGGCCCACCCCGCTGGCAGCCTGGACCGCGTGCAGCCGACCCCAGCCGTCCTCGACGCGCTCGCCGCCCGGCTGCGCGCCGCAGGCTGCGTGTTCGCCGAGGACGAGGCCCGCGTGCTCGCCGACGCCGCCACCACCCCCGCGGAGCTGGCGGCGACCGCGGCCCGCCGCGTCGCCGGCGAGCCCCTGGAGCACGTGGTGGGCGCTGCCGGGTTCTGCGGCCTGCGGGTGGCCGTCGGCCCGGGCGTCTTCGTGCCCCGGCAGCGCACCGCCGCCCTCGTCGCGCGGGCGGTGGCGGTGGCCCGGGCCGTACCCGCACGCCGCCCGGTCGTCGTGGACCTGTGCTGCGGCAGCGGCGCCGTCGGCCTGGCGCTGGCCACCGCCGTGGACCTCGCCGAGCTGCACGCCGCCGACGTCGACCCCGCGGCGCTGCCGTGGGCCCGCCGCAACCTCGGTCCGGTCGGCGGGGTCGTGCACGGCGGGGACCTCTACGACGCCCTGCCGGCGCGGCTGCGCGGCCGGGTCGACGTCCTGGTCGCCAACGCCCCCTACGTGCCCACCGGGGCGATCGGCCTCCTGCCGCCCGAGGCACGGCTGCACGAGCCGCGCCGCGCCCTCGACGGCGGCGGGGACGGGCTGGACGTGCACCGGCGGATCGTCGCCGGCGCACCGGGCTGGCTGGCGCCCGGCGGGGTGCTGCTGGCGGAGGTCGGCGCGGACCAGGCGCCGGTGCTCGCCGGGCTGCTGGCGCGGGCGGGCCTGCGGGCCGACACGAGCCCGCCCCAGGAGGACGGGACGACCGTGGTCACCGGGACGCTCCCCAGGATTTCGTGCGACTGAGTTCCGGTATCTGGGCCCTTGTGCCCTGTCCGGTCGGAGAGTGCCGGGTCATGATCCGGTCATGGCCGCCGAACCCCCCGTCGAGCCACCCCTCGAGTCGATCAGGCTGGTCCCCCTGCTGCCTCGCCGCCCCGGGCCGTCCTTCCTGGTGGACGTCGACGGGTCCGCGACCGCCCACCGCGCCCTCGTGTGGGCGCTGCGCGAGGCCGCCCGCCGGGAGGGCACCGTGCTGGCCGCCGCCGCCGTCGACGTGCCCGCCGAGGACCCGCTGACCGGGCGTCCGTCGGCCGAGGCCGCCCGCACCGCGGCGCTCGCCCAGGCCGAGGCGTCGGTGGTCCGCGCCATCGCCGAGACCGGCGTGACCGGTCGCGTCCGCACCGTCGCCGTCGAGCGGCCGCTGCTGGACACGCTGGCCAACGCGTGCCGGGGCGGGGACCTGGTCCTCGTCGGCGCCACCGGCCGCACCCTCCTGCGGCCGGTGGCGCCGCGCTTCCCGGGCCGCCGCCTCGCCCCCGGCGCGTGAGCGCTCCCGCCCCACGCCCGGCCTCCTCGGGACGGGCCCTGACCCCGCCCGGCCCGGAGGACGCCGGGGCCGGTGAGCCCGCGTTCGCCGCTGCCGTCCGCGCCGTCCGCGCCGTCGCGGCGGGCGGCCGCCTGGAGGCGACGCTGCGCGACGTCGTCGAGGCGGCGGTGGCGCGGGCCGACGCCACCTACGGCGCCCTCGGGGTGCTTTCGCCCGACGGCCGGCGGGTGGACCGTTTCGTCATCGTGGGCATCGACGCCGAGACGCAGGTGGCCATCGGCCGCCCGCCGGCCGGCGCCGGCATCCTCGGCCTGCTGGTGGAGCGGCCGGTGCCCCTCCGGCTCGACGACCTGGGGACGCACCCGGCGTCGGTCGGCTTCCCCGAGGGGCACCCGCCGATGACCTCGTTCCTGGGCGTGCCGGTCCGCGTCCGCGACGCGGTCTTCGGCAACCTCTACCTGACCGAGAAGCGCTCCGGAGGCTCCTTCACCCCCGCCGACGAGGAGGCGGTCGAGGCGCTGGCGGAGGTCGCCGGGCTGGCCATCGAGAACGCCCGGCTCGCCGAGGCCGCCGAGCGGCGGCGCGCATGGGTGCAGGCGGCGACGGAGGTGTCCACGGCCCTGCTCTCGGGCGACGAGCTCGACGAGGTGCTGCCGGCGCTGGTGCACCGGGTGGCCGCGCTCAGCGACGCCGACGGCGCCGCGCTGCTCGTCCCGCGGGAGGACGACACCGGCGCCCTGACCATCGCCGCGGTGGCCGGTCCCCTGTCCGGGGACCTGGAGGGCGTCCGGGTGCCGCTGGCCGACACCCACGTCGGCCGGGTGCACCGCTCCGGCACCGCCGAGCTGCTCGACGACGTCCGCGTGCAGCCGGTGCTGGGCCGGCACGCCGAGGTGGCCGTGGAGCTGACCGCCGGCACCCGCTCGGCGCTCGTCGTGCCGCTCGGCCCGGCCGTCGGGACGATCGTGTGCCTGCGCGCGGCCGAGCGGGAGCCCTTCGACGCCGAGGTCCTCGACGCGCTGGCCTCCTTCGCCGCGCAGGTCGCCCTGGCCCTCGAACTGGCCCGCAGCCAGCGCCGCGAGCGGCGGCTGCAGGTGCAGGCCGACCGCGAGCGCATCGCCCGCGACCTGCACGACCACGTCGTGCAGCGGATCTACGCGACGGCGCTGAGCCTCGACCGCGTCGCCCGGTCGCTGGAGGAGGTCGACCCCTACGCGGCCCGCCGGGTGGAGCGCAGCGTCGACGAGCTCGACGAGACCATCACGCAGATCCGCTCGGCCATCTTCGAGCTCAACGACCGTGACGCGGTCCCGGAGGCGCTGGGCCGGCGGCTGGCCGACGTCGTGTCGCGGGTGACCGAGGGCTCGGGCGTCGACTGCCGGGTGGCGCTGCACGGCGACGTCGACGGGGTGTCCGGCGCGCTGGCCCACGACCTGCTCGCGGTGGTGCGCGAGCTGGTGAGCAACGTCGTGCGGCACGCGGCGGCGACCCGGGTGACGGTCACCGTGGACGCCGGCCGCCGCTCCGGGGACGACGTCGCGGTCGTGGTGACCGACGACGGCCGGGGCCTGCCCGCGGTCCCCGTCCGCAGCGGCCTGGCCAACCTCGAGCAGCGGGCCCGCCGCCGCGGGGGCGGGCTCGCGGTCACCGGCGATGCGGGCGGCACCACGGTGACCTGGCGGGCGCCCCGGGCCGGCGGGCGCTGACCGCGCCGGATCAGCCGCGGGGGCGCCGTCCGCGCAGCTCGGTGGCGAGGATCGCGGCCTGGGTGCGTCGCTCGAGCCCGAGCTTGGCCAGCAGGTGGCTGGTGTAGTTCTTCACCGTCTTCTCGGCCAGGCCCATGCGGTCACCGATCTGCCGGTTGGTCAGCCCCTCGCCGATGAGCCCGAGCACCGTGCGCTCCTGCTCGGTGAGCCCGGCCAGCCGGCGGTCGGTGCCGGGCCGGGCCGGGCGGCCGGGGGTCCCGCTCAGCGTGCCGCCGGCCGCGACGGTGTGCACCGCCGACACGAGGTCGGCGCCGCGCACCTGCTTGACCAGGTACCCGGCGGCTCCGGCGCCCAGCGCCGAGGCGACCGCCTCCTCGTCGGCGTAGCTCGACAGCACCAGGCAGGAGCAGCCGGGCACCCGCTCGCGCAGGGAGCGGACGACGTCGGCGCCGTCCCCGTCGGGCAGCCGCATGTCGACGATGGCGACGTCGGGCCGGACCGCGGGGCCGCGGGCCAGCGCCTCCGCGGCGGTCCCGGCCTCGCCGACGACCACCAGCGCGGGGTCGTCCTCGAGCAGCTCGGCCACGCCGCGGCGGACCACCTCGTGGTCGTCGACGAGGAACACCCGGATGAGCGGCAACGCTGCGGCCATGGGCGCCTCCCTCCCTGACCGTGCCGGCGGTCACAGAGGGTAGCGCCGACGAGGGGTCCTGGGCCGTTACTCCGGCACGAGCAACGCTGCGTACAGGGTCAGCCCCGGGCCGAAGGCCATGGCCACCACCGGGCCGTCGACGTCGGCCAGTTCCTGCAGCACCAGCAGCACGGTGGCCGACGAGCAGTTGCCGTGCTCGGCCAGCACCCGGCGGGAGGCGCCGACCTGCTCCTCGGTCAGCCCCAGCTCGTCGCGGACGACGTCGAGGATCCGCGGGCCGCCCGGGTGCACCGCCCAGCCGGCGACGTCCTCGGCCCGCAGACCCGCTCCCCCGAGCAGCTCGGTCACGACGTCGCCGACGTGCCGGGAGAGCACGTCGGGCACCCGCGGGGACAGCCCCATGCGGAACCCGAGATCGGTGACGTCCCAGGTCATGTGGTCGGCGGTCGACGGGTCGGTCCGGGCGACCACACCGGCCAGCCGCCGGCCGCGCCCGGCGGCGGGCTCGACGACGACGGCCGCGGCGGCGTCGGAGAACAGCGCGTGCGCGACGACCTGGTCGAGGTCCCGCTGCGCCGGCTGCACGTGCAGGCTGGTCAGCTCGCAGCACAGCAGCACCGCGGGGCGGGACCGGGCGGTGACGAAGTCGCCCACCGCCGCCAGGCCCGGGATCGCCGCGTAGCAGCCCATGTGCCCGACCAGCAGCCGCTGCAGCCCCGGCGGCATGCCGAGGTCGCTGGCCAGCCGGATGTCCAGGCCGGGGGTGGCGTAGCCGGTGCAGGTGGCGACGGCGAACAGGCCCACGTCGCCCGGCGCGAGGCCGGCGGCGTCGAGCGCGCCGGCGACCGCCTGCTTGCCCAGCGGCAGCGCCTCCTCGACGTAGCGGGCCATGCGAGCACCGGTGGTCCAGGAGCTGAGGTCCTCGTCGATCGGGTTCGCCACCGCGTGCCGCGTGCGCACCCCGGCACTGGACCAGATGCGGCGGGCGGCGCGGACGCCCTCGTAGTGGCGGGCGAAGAACCCCTCCCACGCGGCGTCCTGGTCGAGCGGCGCCGGCAGGGCGGCACCCGCCCCGGTCAGCAGTGCGGCGCTCACCCGCGCGGACCCGGGACGAACGTGCTGCTCACGTGCGGGGTCATCGCCCGACCGTACGGCCGGGCAGCCCGGTCCGCTCCCGCGGGGGGCGGGCCCTCGCCGGCCGGCGGGAGCCCGCGCTTGCGGCCGTAGCCGGCGAAGACGACGGCGGTCGAGCGGACCGGCTTCATGCGGACCGCCGGACGCCGGCCCAGCCGCCAGGCGACCGCGTCGCGCACCGACGGCCGCAACCCGACCAGCCGCAGGTCCAGGCCGAGGTCGTCGGCGGCGGCGAGCAGCCGCGCGCGGTCGACGAAGAGCTCGGGGTCGTGGATGCCCGGGGGCGGGCCACCCGGCAGCCGCTCGCCGACGGTGACCATGAGGAACCGCCCGATCCGGGTGTCGGCCAGGGCGTCGATGACCAGCGTGCCGCCGGGGCGCAGCAGCCGGGCGCACTCGGCGAGCACGCCGACGTCGTCCTCGACGTGCTCGAGGATCTCCCCGGCGACGACGACGTCGGCGCAGCCGTCGCGCAGCGGGACGGTGAGCACCGACGCCCGGACGGCGGTGACCCCGTGCGCCGCGGCGACCGCCAGCCCGGCGGCGCCGAGGTCGACCCCGACGTGCCGGTAGCCCAGACGCTCGACGTGCGGGGCCATGAGCCCGCCGCCGCAGGCGAGGTCGACCAGTACCGCGTCGGGGCCCTCCGCGGACGGGATGTGCTCGGCGCGCGAGGCGGCCAGCCAGTGGAGCGCGGCGAACCCGCCGGAGGCCTCCCACCACTGGTCGGCCAGCCCGTCGTACTGGGCGGGGTCGTTGCGCCGGAGCTCGCCGGTGCGCACTACTTCCTCTTGAGCGGGTCGTGGCCCCAGTTCATCAGCGAGTAGCGCCACTTCGAGGTCTCGACGTCCTCCTTCGCCGGCTCCTGCGCGAGGTGACGCCGGACGTACCCGTGGACCTTCCGCATGTGCGCGTGGTCGTCCTCGGTCAGGTCTCCCTTCTTCTTCCGCAGCAACTCGACGATCCGCCGTCCCGACGCGTGTCCCGTCGACTCGCCCGACCCGCCGCTCTTCTGCCCCACCGACTGCGACTCGTCGCTCTCGAGCCACTCCTCCAGCTCCGAGGCGCTCATGTTGACCGCCTCGGCGAAGTCCTTCTCGATCGTCCTCGGGTCGTCGTCGGCCACGGTTCCTCCTCGATCGCCTGCCCCGGCGGTACCTCCATCACGACCTCGGGAAACGGGTGTCGGAGCAGCCGCGCGGTGGGTACCGGGGGAGGGTGACCGCGAACGGAGTGGAGGTGACGAGGATCCCGCAGGAGCCGATCGCCCCGACGGCCCCGGCGGCCGCCGTCCGCAGCGCCGAGGCGCGCGGGGAGACCGTCGACCAGCTGCTCGACCGGAACCTCGCCGAGCTGCTGCAGGAGCTGCGGGTGGCGATCACCGGGGTGCAGGTGCTCTTCGCCTTCCTGCTCGGCCTGGCCTTCACCCAGCGCTTCGCCGACCTCGACGACTTCGCCCGGACCGTCTACACCGTCACGCTGCTGGCCACGGCGCTGGCCACGGTGCTGCTCATCGCGCCGGTCTCCTTCCACCGGCTGGTGTTCCGGCGGCGGCTCAAGGCCGCGCTGATCACGGTGGCCGACCGGATGCTGGTCGCGGGTCTGGCGCTGCTCGTGCTCGCCATCTGCAGCGGCGTGCTGCTCGTCCTCGACGTCGTCCTCGGGCGCGGCCCGGGCCTCGTGGCCGGCGGCGCGGTGCTGCTGGTGGCGGCGGTGACCTGGTACGGGATGCCGGTCTGGGCCCGGCGCGCGCCGGGCGCGGGGGCCCCCGACCCGCGGGGGACGGTCGACGACTCCGCAGGATGAGGGCCCGCCCACCTGCGTCCCCCGGGGGTCCCCGTGTCCGTCACCGTCGTCGGCAGCCTGAACGAGGACGTGCTGGTCGCCGTCGAGCGGCTGCCCCGTCGCGGGGAGACCGTCGTCGGCCGCGGCGCCGTCCTCGCCGCCGGGGGGAAGGGTGCCAACCAGGCCGCGGCCGCTGCCCGCCTGGCGCGGGCCGGGGTCGCGATGGTCGGCCGGGTGGGCGACGACCCGGCCGGGGAGCGCCAGGTGGCCGCCCTGGAGGAGGCGGGCGTCGACACCGCGCACGTGCAGCGCACCCCGGGCGCCCCGACCGGCTCGGCCACGATCCCGGTGGAGGACGGCAGCGGTGAGAACCTGATCGTCGTCGTCCCCGGGGCCAACGCCGCCCTGGCGCCGGCCGACGTCGACGTCCCGGCCGTGCGGCGCGCCGCCGTCGTCCTGCTGCAGCTCGAGGTGCCGCTGGCCGCGGTGCAGGCAGCCGCCGACGCCGCCGCGGGGACGGTGGTGCTCACCCCCGCCCCGCCCCGGCCGCTGCCGCCCGGGCTGCTGCAGCGGGTGGCGGTGCTGGTGCCCAACGAGCACGAGCTGGTGCAGCTGGCCGGCGCCGAGCCGGGCGCGCGCTCCCCGCAGGAGCTGGCCGCCCTGGCCCGCACCCTCGGCGTGCCCGCGGTCGTGGTGACCCTCGGCGACCGCGGCGCGCTGCTCGTGCCCGGCGAGGGCCCGGCGTCGCTGCAGGCGCCGCCTCCGGTCGAGGCCGTGGACACCACCGGGGCCGGTGACTGCTTCACCGGCGCGCTCGGTGCCGCCCTCGCCCGCGGCGCGGAGCCGGCCGACGCGGTGCGCGAGGCGGTGGCGGCCGCGGCGCTGTCGACCACGGGGCCCGGTGCGCGCGGGGCCCTCCCCGACGCCGACGCCGTCCGCACGCTGCTGCCCCGGCTGCCCGCGGCCACACCGGTGGGCTGACCCGGTTCGACGCCGACCGGGCTGGGCAAGGCTCCCGGCGACCGAGTCCCGGACCCGAGGAGGACGACGTGACCGAGCCCGAACGGCCGCCGCGCACGCCCGAGCGCGCGGAGGGCGACCCCGGCGACCCGCAGACCGACGACGGCCGCACGCCCCGCGCCGAGGACCCCGCGGAGGGGGGCGACGCCGGCGGCGCCGGAGCGGACACCCCCGGCTCCTGACGGCGGAACGGACCGGTCCGCCGCGTCCGTCCGGGATCAGGTGACCTGATCGTGGCGCGTCCTCCCTCATGGTGGGACGTGGGGGAGGACGCCCGGCGGTGAGGGAGGAGGGCGATCGGGCCGGCGCCCAGTCACAGCGGTCCCACCGTCCACCGGCGTCCCGAACTGCGCGTTCGCCTCTCGGCACCCAGGAGCCAGCGATCGTGCCGGTGATCCGGCGTGCCGCGAACTGATCCGTCACGGGAGGCGGCAGCATCGCCGTCGTGACCGCCGCCGCCCTCTCCCTCGCCGACACCGACGCCCCCGGCCCGGTCCGCCGCAGCCGCGCCGAGCGGGAGTCGATCGTCCTGGACACCGCGGAGCGGTTGTTCGCCACCCGCAGCTCGCGCAGCGTCGGCATGGACGAGCTCGTGCGGGAGACCGGCCTGGGCAAGATGACCGTGTACCGGCTGTTCAGGAGCAAGGACGAGCTCGTCGGCGCCTACCTGGCCCGCAAGGCCGCCACGGAGCTCGGCCAGATCGACGCGATCATCGGGTCCGAGCCCGACCCCCGCGCCGCGCTGCTGGCCGTCGTCGGGTCCGTCGAGGCCGACGTCACCCGGGCCGGCTTCCGCGGCTGCCCGTTCACCAACGTCAGCAGCGAGTACGACGACCCGGAGCACCCCGCCCGCAGCGCCGCCGCCGACTACAAGTTCGAGCTGCACGCCCGGCTGGAGCGGCTGGCCGAGGAGGTCGCCCCCGGCAGCGGTGAGGACCTCGCCGCGCAGGTGCACCTGATCATCGACGGGATGTACCTGTCGGGCGGGCTGCTGGGCCCCGACGGCCCGGCCGCGCACGGCCGTGACCTGGCCGAGCGGCTCGTGGACATCGCCGTCGCCCGGTCCGCGGCCGCCTGACCGGCCCTGTCCGCGGCTCGTCGGGCGACGGCGGGTCCGGGACCGCAGGATGAGCCGGTGACCGTCGACCGCAGCCGCCCCGACCTGGACGACACGACCGTCGAGGGCCTGGGCAAGCTCTCCGAGGCCCTCGAGACGATCGAGCAGGCCCGTGGCCAGCTCTACGGGTTCCACCAGCACTCGGGGAAGGCCGACCTGCTCCTGCAGGACGCCGTCGAGCTGTTCCGCAAGGCCGGGCACACCGAGCTCGCCGACGACCTCGAGCGCGACCTGGTCGGCCGCAACGTCATCGCCGACCGGTGGACGTTCCAGATCGTCGAGGACTACGACGCGAACTACTGGTCGGTCTTCCGCGCCTTCGACGAGCGCGCCCGGGACGAGCTCGCCGGAGGCGACCGGCACGTCTACGAGGCCCGCATGAAGCAGCGCGAGCGGACCCAGGGACACCCCGCCCACGAGGCCGGCCCGGCGCTGGCGGAGTGACCGCCTCCGGTCGCCGCCCCGCTCCCCCGGCCCCAGACTCGGACCGGTGAGCACGCGCGAGCAGAAGATGCCCGAGCCGGAGTCCCCGCGCTCGGTCGGGCCCCTCGGCAGCAGCACGTCCGGCCCGCCGGCACCCGACTCCGACGGGCCCGAGGGCACCGGCCCGGCCGACGGCGCCGCCGGCCCGTCCTACCCGCCGGCGGAGACCGAGCCGGCGGCCCACCGCCGCGACTGACGGGCACCCGGCCGCCGGGTCCCGCGGCGGTTTGAGCACGCCCTCGCGCGGACAAGATCGGGAGCGTGACCGCTCCCGGATCGCCTGCCGAGCCCCGGCCCTCCGCGCCGGGCACCGACCCCTTCGCCACCGGCACCAACCCGTACGCGACGGGCACCCCGGCGTCCACCCCCGGCACCGGCCAGCCCGCGACCCCGCCCGCCCGGACGCCGTCGCGCGCCCGGTCGGCCGGCCGCACGCTGGGCCGGGGCCTGGCGCTGGCCCTGCTGATCGCCGTCACGGTGATCCTCGTGCTGTTCATCGTGTTCAACGGCGAGACGGTGCCGATCAGCCTGGTCTTCACCGACGTCCGCGCGCCCCTCGTGGTGGCGCTGCTCATCGCGGCCGGCCTCGGTGCGCTGATCGGCCTGCTCGCCGCCTCGGTCCTCGCCGCCCGGCGCCGCAACCGCTGACCCGCGCCGGGCCGCACCCGGCACCATCCCGACGGCCCGGGACCGCTCGCCCCTGACCCCTGCGAGCGTGTCCCGGGCCGCTCCCTTGCTCCTGGTTACCGACCGGTAATAACGTTGGTTACCGACGAGTAGCAAGCGCTCGTCGCCCATCGGCACGGGAGCAACGGAGCCAGACCGCCATGAGCCACTACACCGCGAACCTGCGGGACCTCGAGTTCAACCTGTTCGAGTTCCTCGACACCAAGGACCGCTTCGGCACCGGCCCGTTCGAGCAGATGGACGCCGAGACCGCGCGCGGCGTGCTCGCCGAGATCCGCCGGCTGGCCGAGGGCCCGATCGCCGACAGCTTCGCCGACGCCGACCGCAACCCGCCGGTGTTCGACCCGGCCACCCACTCGGTGACCCTTCCCGAGAGCTTCAAGGCGTCGGTGCGGGCCATCGAGGACGGGGAGTGGTACCGCCTGGACCTGCCCGAGGAGCTCGGTGGCTTCGGTGCACCGCACGCGCTGACCTGGGGCGCGTTCGAGATGGTGCTCGGCGCCAACCCCGCCGTCTTCATGTACGGCGCGTGGGCCGCCTTCGCCGCCGTCCTGCACGAACTGGGCAACGCCGACCAGAAGCGGCTCGCCGAGCTCATGATCGAGCACCGCTGGGGCGCCACCATGGTGCTCACCGAGCCCGACGCCGGCTCCGACGTGGGCGCCGGCCGCACGAAGGCGGTCCAGCAGCCCGACGGCTCGTGGCACCTCACCGGCGTGAAGCGGTTCATCACCTCCGCCGAGCACGACCTGTCCGACAACATCGTCCACCTGGTGCTGGCCCGTCCCGAGGGCGCGAAGCCGGGCACCAAGGGCCTGTCGCTGTTCGTCGTCCCCAAGTTCCACGTCGACCTCGAGACCGGCGCCCTCGGCGAGCGCAACGGCGTGTACGTCACCAACGTCGAGAAGAAGATGGGCCTGAAGGTCTCCACGACCTGCGAGCTGACCTTCGGCGACGGCCCGGTGCCGGCGCGGGGCTGGCTGGTCGGCGACGTGCACGACGGCATCGCGCAGATGTTCAAGGTCATCGAGCACGCCCGGATGTTCGTGGGCACGAAGGCCATCGCCACGCTGTCGGCGGGCTACCAGGTGGCCCTGGACTACGCGCGCAACCGCGTGCAGGGCGCCGACCTCACCGCGACGTCGAAGGACGCCCCGCGGGTCACCATCACCCACCACCCCGACGTGCGCCGCTCGCTCATGCTGCAGAAGGCCTACGCCGAGGGGATGCGGGCGCTCTACCTCTACACCGCCACCTTCCGCGACCAGGTCACCGAGGCCGAGGCCGCCGGCACCGCCGACAGCGAGCAGGCCCGGCTCGCCGCCCGCGTCAACGACCTGCTGCTGCCGGTGGTCAAGGGCTTCGGCTCGGAGCGGGCCACCGAGCTGCTCACCAGCGAGTCGCTGCAGTGCCTGGGCGGCTCGGGCTACCTGCAGGACTACCCGATCGAGCAGTACATCCGCGACTCCAAGATCGACACCCTCTACGAGGGCACCACGGCGATCCAGGGCCAGGACTTCTTCTTCCGCAAGATCGTCAAGGACGGCGGGGTCGCGCTGACCTGGCTGGCCGGCCAGATCCAGGCCACGATCGACGCGGAGGCCGGCAACGGCCGACTCAAGGAGGAGCGGGCGCACCTGGCGACCGCCCTCGGCGAGGTCCAGGCGATGCTCACGGCCATGTTCGGGCAGCTCAGCGGTGCCCAGGAGGACATGACCAGCCTCTACGAGGTCGGCCAGAACACCACCCGGCTGCTGCTCGCCGTCGGCGACCTGGTCACCGGGTGGCTGCTGGTCCGCCAGTCCGAGGTGGCGCTGGCCGCCCTGGCCGGCGAGGTGGGCGAGAAGGACCGCCTGTTCTACGAGGGCAAGCTCGCCGCCACCCGGTTCTTCGCGACCCAGGTGCTGCCGCGCCTGGCGGGCGAGCGGGCGATCGTCGAGGCCACCGACAACGCGCTCATGGAGGTCCCCGAGGCCGCGTTCTGAGGCCGCGTCCTGAGGCCGTGCACTTCCGCGGACGTGCACGCCGGCACCCCACCTGCCGACGGCCGTCGTCCCGATCCGGGACGGCGGCCGTCGCCGTGTGGTGCCCGGCCTCGCGCTGCGGGGTGGGGTCGGGCACCGCGGGGCGCATCCAGCCCCGTGCGGGTCGTTTTCTCGGCCGGGTGCACGGGCATGGCCCCGGGGACGGCGTCGTCGGAGCGGAGGCACCATGACCGACCCGCAGGGCAGTGACCGCATCCAGCAGGACATCCCGACCGCGTCGGGCACCGGCGACAACAGCAGCACCGGGTCCGGCTTCGAGGACGTCCCCCTCACCGCCGACGAGGCGATCGAGCGGGACGCGGCCTCGGGCGACGACCTGCCGGCCCGCGCCGACGGCGACGTCGCCCGTGCCCGGGGCGCCGGTGCGTCCGGCGAGGTCCCGGGCCCCACCCCCCGCGCCGGAGGAGGCACCGACTGATGAGCCAGACCGACGACAGCGGCTACGGCGAGTCCCCCGACACCACGGACGGGCCGACCGACACCAACATGGTCGACGGCGTCCCGGGCCAGGACCGGTCCGACGGCGGCGAGCGCGACGTCACCCTGACCACCGACGAGGACGCCCAGCGCGACGACTCGGTGGTGCGCGGCGGCAACCAGGCGGGCTGACGCCGCCCCGCCGGCCCCAGCCGACGGTGTGCCCGGCACCCACGGGGACGGCGGGGAGTGTGTGTCCGTACGCCGTGGGAGGCGGGGTGAGCGGACCCTAACGTCCTCCCATGGGCACGGAGGACCTCGCGGGGCGGCGGGCGATGGTGACCGGCGGCGGCTCGGGCATCGGCCGGGCGATCGCCGCCCGGCTGGCGGAAGCCGGTGCCGCGGTGGTCGTCGTCGACCGGGACGCCGCCGCGGCCGAGGACGTGGCCCGCGCGGTGGGCGGCACCGCGGTCGCCGTCGACCTCTCCGACCTGGGTGCCCTCGGCGGCCTCGACCTCGACGTCGACGTGCTGGTCAACAACGCCGGCTTCCAGCACGTGTCCCCACTGCACGAGTTCCCGCCGGAGGTCTTCTCGGCGATCCTGCGGCTGATGGTGGAGACGCCCTTCCGGCTGGTCCGCGGCGCACTGCCGCACATGTACGCCCGCGGCTGGGGACGGGTGGTCAACGTCAGCTCGGTGCACGGCCACCGCGCCTCGCCGTACAAGTCCGCCTACGTCACGGCCAAGCACGCGCTCGAGGGGCTGTCGAAGGTGGTCGCGCTGGAGGGCGCCCCGCACGGCGTGACGTCCAACTGCGTGGCACCGGCCTACGTGCGCACGCCGCTGGTGGAGGGGCAGATCGCCGACCAGGCCCGCACCCACGGGATCTCCGAGGACGAGGTGGTCGAGCGGGTGATGCTGGCCCCGGCGGCGGTCAAGCGGCTGATCGAGCCGGCCGAGGTCGCCGACGCCGTCGCCTGGCTGTGCTCGCCGTCGGCCGCGTCGGTCACCGGCACGTCCCTGCGCATGGACGGCGGGTGGACCGCCCACTGATGGTCCGGCCGGGCAGGATGCCGGTCGTGACCCGGAGCGCCGCGCGGCCCACCGACGGCTCCGGCCGCCCGCCCGGCGTCCCCTCTGCAGCGGCCGAGTACCTGCAGCTGGTCCTCGACGACGCCGCCGCGATCGAGTACGAGGGTCCGCTGGTGCGCGCCCGGGCCGGCGGCGCCGACGCCGCGACGCTGGCCGAGCTGGAGCGGGTGCGGCTGCTCGCCCTGCAGGTGCGCGCCGCCTTCGCCGCCCGGCGGCGTCGCGAGTCGGAGCTGTCGGCGCTGTTCGAGACCGCCAGCGACCTCGCCACGCTGCGCGGGGTCGACTCGGTGCTCACCGCGATCGTCCGCCGCGCCCGCCGGCTGCTGGGCACCGACGTCTCGTACCTGACGCTCAACGACGACGCCCGCGGCGACACCTACATGCGGGTCACCGACGGCACCGTCTCGGCGCGGTTCCAGGCGCTGCGGCTGCCGATGGGCGCGGGCCTGGGCGGCCTGGTGGCCCAGACGGCGGCGTCGTACTGGACGGCGAGCTACGCCGCCGACACCCGGTTCCACCACACCGACGAGATCGACGGCGGGGTCCGCGAGGAGGGCCTGGTCGCCATCCTCGGCGTGCCGCTGATCCGCGGGTCGCAGGTCATCGGCGTGCTCTACGCCGCCGACCGCACCGAGCGGACCTTCGACCGCTCGGAGGTGGCGCTGCTGGGCTCGCTGGCCGCGCACGCCGCCATCGCGCTCGACAACGCCCGGCTGCTCGAGGAGACCCGGACGGCGCTGGAGGAGCTCTCCGCGGCCACCCGGGAACTGCGGGCGCACACCGAGTCGGTCGAGCGGGCCGCCGGGGCGCACGACCGGTTCATCGACCTCGTCCTGCGCGGCGGTGGGGTGGACGACGTCGCCGCGGCCGTGACGGAGGCCCTGGGCGGGCGGATCACCGTCCTCGACGAGGAGGGCCGGCCCTCCCCTGCGGCCGACGGGGACGACGCGCTGCCGCCCGACCCCGCCGGGGCGCTGGCGCTGGCCCGCTCCACCGGGCGGACGGTCCGCGACGACGAGTGGTGGACCGCGGCGGTCACGGTCGGCAGCGAGCTGATCGGCGGCCTGGTGCTGCACCGCCCGGGCGACCTCTCCGACGCCGACCAGCGCATCCTCGAGCGGGCCGCGCTGGTCACCGCACTGCTGCTGCTCATCCGGCGCACCGCCAGCGAGGCCGAGGGGCGGGTGCGCGGCGAGCTGCTCGACGAGCTGCTCGGCGTCCCCCTGCGCGACGCCGACGGGCTGCGCGAGCGGGCGCGGCGGCTGGGCGCGGACCTGGACCGGCCGCTGTCGGTCGTCGTCGTCCGGGTCGAGGAGCGCTGCCGCGGCCGGGCGCTGGCCGCCGCCGGGCACCTGGCGGCCACCCGCGCGGGGCTCGCCGGGCTGCGCGACGGCCGCGTCGTCCTGTGCCTGCCCGATCTGCCCGCCGGCCCGGCTGCGGCCCTGGTGCGGCGGGAGCTGGCGGCGGCGCTGGGCAGGCCGGTGACCGCCGGCGGCGCCGGGCCGGTGCAGGGCCCGGCCGCGGTGGCCCCCGCGGCGGCCGAGGCGGGGCGCTGCGCCTCGACCCTGGAGGCTCTGGGCCGCAGCGGCCAGTCAGCGAGCGCCGAGGAGCTGGGCTTCGTCGGCCTGCTCGTCGGCGAGGGCCGTGACGTCCCGGGCTTCGTCACCGCGACGCTCGGGCCGGTGCTCGACTACGACGCCCGCCGCGGCACCGACCTGGTCGCCACCCTGCGGGCGTGGTCGGACACCGGCGGCTCACCCGCGCGGGCGGCCGAGGCGCTGGGCGTGCACGTCAACACCGTGACCCAGCGGCTGGACCGGGTCGGCCGGCTGCTCGGCCGCGACTGGTCGGCACCCGAGCGGGCGCTGGAGGTGCAGCTGGCGCTGCGGCTGCACCGGCTGACCTCCGCCGAGGGCGCCGTCGGCTAGCCAGGTGCGCCTCCGGGCGGGAAGACGGTGCTCTGGATGTCGTGCTCCCTGCCGCAGCGCCGGCAGATCTCGTGGTCCGGGCCGCGCAGCCGCTCGTCCTCGGGATGGCGCTGCACGTAGGCGTGGAACCCCAGCCGGCACGACAGGGGCATGCGGACGGCGCTCGCGTCGCCGGCCATGGCGATCGCCTCCTCGTCGGGACGCCCAGGGTGGCACCGCCGGCCTCCCGGTGGGAGCCCTGGACGCGCGCCGGCGGCACCTACGCTGGTCCGGTGCCCGACGTCGCCGTCCTGCTGCCCGCCGAGGAGTGGACGGCGCGCGCGGCGGCCCACGACGCCCGGGTCGAGCGCTGGACCGGGCCGCACCGCGGGCGCCGCCGCCGCGGCGAGAGCCACCCGGTGCTCGACTTCCTGTTCACCTACTACTCCGAGACGCCGAGCCGGCTGCGCCGCTGGCACCCGGGTCCGGGCGTCGCGCTGGCGCCGTCGGCCGACGGCCCGGCCCCGCACGCCGCCTGGCGCTGGTACGCCACCGGCGACGACGGGACGGTGTCCCTCGACGTCGCCGCGTACCTCGCCGGCCGCGAGCGCACCGTGCGGTTCGTGCGGGACCTGCTGGCGGCCACCGCGTCGCGGCCGCCGCAGACCGGCTGCTTCGGCCTGCACGAGTGGGCGATGGTCCACCGCGCCGACGAGCGCCGGCACGCCGTCCCGCTGCGGCTGGGGCGGGCCGGCACCGACGCCGTCGTCGAGTCGCACGCGATCCGGTGCAGCCACGTCGACGCCTACCGGTTCTTCACGCCGTCGGCGGTCGCGCTCAACCGGCTGCGGCCGACGCGGGAGACGCAGGTCGCGATGGAGCAACCGGGCTGCCTGCACGCGACGATGGACCTCTACAAGTGGGCGTACAAGCTCTCCCCCGCGGTGCCCGGGGAGCTGGTGGCCGACTGCTTCGCGCTCGCCGTCGAGGTGCGCGAGCTCGACATGCGGGCCTCGCCGTACGACCTCGCCGACCGCGGGTACCCGCCGGTGCGGATCGAGACGCCCGAGGGCAAGGCGGAGTACGTGGCCGCGCAGCGCGGGTTCGCCCACCGCGCCGCCCCGCTGCGGCAGCGGCTGGTCGACGTCTGCGACTCCCTGCTGACGTCCTGAGGCACTCGGTCGACGTCCTCCCCCACCGCAGCGCGTCCTCCCTCACGGTGGGCGGTGAGGGAGGACGCCGCACGATCAGGTCACCTGATCGTGCCCCGTCGCCCGGACGCCGCTCGCGGACCCTGTGGCGGCCGGCCACACCCCGGTCCGGCCGCCGTACGGTCGGGGGGTGACCTCACCCCGCGCCGACCGCTGGCTGCGACTCGACGGGACGACCAACACGCGCGACCTCGGCGGCCTGCCGACCACCGACGGCGGCACGACCGCGTTCGGCCGGGTGCTGCGCAGCGACAACCTGCAGACCCTCAGCGACGACGACCTGCGCCGGCTCGCCGAGCTCCCGCTGCGCGACGTCATCGACCTGCGCACCACCGCGGAGGTCCTGCTGGAGGGCCGGGGCCCGCTGCGCGCGGTCGAGGGCGTCACCCACCGGCACCTGAGCCTGCTGCCGGAGAAGGGGCACCACACCGACGTCTTCGCCGTCGAGGAGGACGACGTCCCCGACCTGCCCGCGGACTGGGCGGAGACGCTGCTGCCGCGGCAGACCACCGAGGCCGACGAGGTCGAGCCGCCGGCCGTGCGTTCCTACCTGGGCTACCTGCACCACCGGCCGGAGAACGTGCTGGCCGCGCTGCGGGTGATCGCGGACGGCGAGGGGGCGACGGTGGTGCACTGCGCCGCGGGCAAGGACCGGACCGGCGTGGTGGTGATGTTCGCGCTGGCGGCGGCCGGTGTGCCGGACGAGGAGATCGTCGCCGACTACGCGCTCACCGCCGAGGTCATCGACGCGCTGGTGGCCAAGCTGCGGACCTCGCCCACCTACGCCGAGGACATGACCAACCGCGACGTCGCCAGCCACACCCCGCGCGCGCAGACCATGCGGCGGCTGCTGGAGATCCTCGACGAGCGGCACGGGGGCCCGCTGGGCTGGCTCACCGAGCACGGCTTCGGCCCCGACGAGCAGGCCGCGCTCCGGAGGCGCCTGCGCTAGTCCGCGCTCCGTGGAGCCGGCGCCGACCCACGCTCGCGCTGCTTGTGCCGGTACATGGCGGCGTCGGCGTCGCGCAGCAGCCGCTCGGCGACGGCGGAGGGGTCGGCGGCCGGGCCGGAGTGGACGGCCACACCGCTGCTGGTGCCGACGTCGACCGGGGTGCCCTCGAGCCGGAAGGGCACGGCGAACGCCTCCGCCACCCGGGCGACCACCGCGTCGGCGGCGGCGGCCGTCGACAGCCTCGGCACCAGGACGGCGAACTCGTCGCCGCTGAGCCGCCCGATGGTGTCGCCGGGCCGGACGGCGGCGCGCAGCCGGGCCGACACCTGGCGCAGCAGCTCGTCGCCGGCCGCGTGACCCAGGGTGTCGTTGACCGCCTTGAACCGGTCGAGGTCGCAGAACAGCACGCCGACGTGCCCGGACCCGGCCGAGGCGGCCAGCGCGGCGGCCAGCCGCTCCCGGAAGAGCACCCGGTTGGGCAGGCCGGTGAGCGCGTCGTGGGTGGCCTGGTGGCGGACGGTCTCCAGCAGCCGGGCCTTCTGCAGCGCCGTCGACGCCTGGTCGCCGGCGCCGCGCAGGCGGGCGAGCACGTCGGCGTCCAGCGCGCCGCTCACCTCGCCCGTCGACCAGCTGGCGGTCACCACGCCGAGGAAGCTGCTGCCGGCCAGCAGGGGGACGGCGACGACGTCGGTGAGGTCCAGCGCGGTGAGCAGGTCGCGCATGGGGACGCTGGCGCCGGTGGCGCTGACGATCCGCGGGGCGCGGTCGGTGAGCATGCCGAACAGCTCGGGGACGTCCTCGGCCCGCAGCGACGTGGCGCGCATGACGGCCTCCTGCTGCGGGCGCAGCCCCACGGTGGCGGCCGTGGCCAGCGTCCCGGCGGCGGGGTCCCACAGCATGACCGCGGCGTTGGTGCAGCCGACGACGCTGGGCAGCGCCCCGGCCACGACCTCGCAGATCCCGGCGACGTCGGACGCCTGGGACAGGCCGTGGGCGAGCTCGAGCAGCGCACCGGCCCGGCGGGCCTCCGACCGGCTCCCCTCGAGCGCCATCACCAGGTCGAGCGCGGCCGCGGCGTGGCCGGCGTAGGCGGCGAGCATCGCGTGCTCGTCGCCCAGCCCGCCCTCGGCGGAGCGGCCGAGCGCGGCCAGCCGGCCGTGGGTCCGCCGCGCGGAGGCCACGTCCACCACGACCGCGCCGGGACCGAGGTCCTCCCCGGCGAGCAGCCGGGCGGTCAGGACCGGGACGTCGGCGGTGGGGAGGCCGGCGCTGTGCACCAGCGGGGCACCGCCGCGGGGTGAGGAGACGGCGAGCAGGTAGGCGGGGGCCAGCACCGCGGCGGCGGCGCGCTCGACGATGCGCGGCAGGACGCTCTCCAGGTCCTCGCCGTCGACCAGGTCGGTGGCCGCGGACTGCAGGGCGCGGACCTGGCTGCGCAGGGCGGCCAGCTCGGCGTCGGCGGCCACCTCGCCGCGGCGGCGCCACGGCAGGCGGGAGCGCCGGTCCCACGAGAGGTGGTAGAGGCAGGCGTCCGCGCCGGAGGACTCGCACTCCTCGTGGACGACGTGCGCCGGCGCCAGCCCGAAGACGGTGGGGACCATGCTGATCAGGCCGCGGGCGTAGTCGCAGTCCAGTCGCGAGTGCACGTAGCCCTCGTGCAGCCGGTAGCGGATGGTCGCCGACGTGGCGTCGGAGTGGAGCACCTCCATGGTGGAGGTGGTCGAGAAGTTGGCGACGGCGCGCGGCAGCTTGGCGTAGACCTGCCGGGGCGAGCCCATGGCGCGCACCAGCACGACCACGCTCGGGTTCATGCCGGTCCGCAGCGCCTCGGCGCCCACCCGGAACAGCACGCCGGGGTCGCCGAGGACCTCGGTCGCCGCGGTGAACAGGCGGATCCGGGTGTCGTAGCTGCTCCAGGTCGAGGGCTCGGCGAGCTCGGCGGCGGTGAAGGGCACGCCCGCCCGGCGCACGACCTCCTCGGCCGCGGCGTCGCCGGCGTGCTGGCGCACGAAGGCGAGCAGCAGCCCGGTCGTGGCGCCGGAGGTCTCGTGGGCCTCGCCCGGTACCGGGTCCCCCTCCCCCGGTCGGCCGGGGGTCCGGGCGGCTCCCCGGCGTCGTCCAGTCACGGCAGCGGTATCGGCACCCCGCCGTTCCGGGTTGAGCCGCCGACCCGAAGGGGGGAGGACAGCGAACGGCCCCGGGCTGCGGGGCAGTCCGGGGCCGTGCGGGAGGCGCTCCGAGGCGCCGGGGTCCTGGGGACCCCGCGGTTCAGAACCCGCTGTTGTTGGCCATCGTCAGCAGCTCCTCGCGCATGGCGGGGCTGCTGGTGCGGGCGAGCGCGCGGTCGAGGGCCCGCCGCGTGCGAACAGCCTGCCGACGCTGACGCCAGGTGGTCCCGATCGACATGTCCGTCTCTCCTCTTCGGTGCTGTGTGGGGGTGCACCTGTAGTAAAGCAGGCGAGAGCGAGGATGTTCCGACGATCCGTAGGGAGCGTCGTCACATTCCCGACGATCGTTCACCCCTCAGGGGGAGGCCGGACACCTCCCGAGCCCTCCCGGCCCGGCGTCCCCACCGCTGCCGGGCCGCGGCGTGCGCGGTCCGCAGCAGTTCCTGGACCGGTCCCGCCGTCCGCGGACCCGGGTCCACGACCGCGAGCCAGCCGAGCCGGCCGTAGACCGGGTGGGCGAGGACGGTGTCGGTCGCGGCGGGGTCGACGCCCTCGGGTGCCGGTTCCCCCGGCGCCCGACCGGTCCACCGGGAGTACTCGGCCGCACCGGCGGCGATGTTGAGCCGGAACGCCCCGGGACGGTCCAGCCCCGACGCCGGCTCGCCGGGGTGGTCCTCGGTGACGACCGTGGCGAAGGGCTGCGTGCGCGGCACCACCCCGTCGGGCGCGTAGTAGAAGAACAGGTCGCCCCAGGCGATCTCGGGCGAGCCGTCGCCCGGGCCGGGGCGCAGCGTCAGGACGCCGCCCAGTCCCTCGACCAGGCCGACGACGTCGTCGATGCTCGTGCGGTCGGTGCTCACGGGTTCGAGCGTGGCACTCGGGTCCCTGTGGCGACCCGGACCGGCTCGACCAAGGAGGACGCGGTGCGGAGTCGCACGTCGGGCCTGCGCACGGTCGACGTCGCGCGGCGGGCCGGGTACTCGGTGCAGCAGGTCCGCGACCTCGAGCGCGAGGGCGCGCTGCCGCCGGCCGGACGGACCCCGGCCGGCAACCGGGTCCTCACCGACGGGCACGTGCAGGCCGCGCTGGCCTACCGGGCGTTCGCCGCGGCGGTCGGCCCGGTGGAGGCCCGGCGGATCGTGCGCACGGCGAACCGGGGGCCGGTGACGGAGCTCCTGGCGCTCGTCGACGGCGCCCACGCGCGGCTGCACACCGAGCGCCGTGACCTGCAGCTGGCGCAGGAGGCGGCCCGGGCGATCGCGGCGGAGCCGGTCGACGACCCGCGGCCCTCCGACGCCATGAGCGTCTCCGAGCTCGCCGGCGCCCTCGGCGTCAGGCCCTCGACCTCCTGCCACTGGGACGCCGAGGGGCTCGTGGTCCCGTGCCGCTCGTCCCCCGGACGGGCGCGGACCTACACGCCCGGCGACGTCCGGGACGCCCGGGTCGTGCACCAGCTGCGGCGGGCCGGCTACGGGATCGGGGCACGGCGCGGCTGGACGCCCTGCTCGATCCGTAGGGCCGTGCGGGTGTTCCTCGTGCGTTGCCGGTCCTGCAGCACCCGCGACGCGCGAGGAACACCGGCAGTGACGGGCCGGCCGCCGGGGGACGTCAGCCGCGGGTGAGGACGGCGCGGGCGGCGGCGCGGGCCGTGCGCGGGTCGTCGGCGGCCAGGGCGGCCTCGCCGGCCTCCCGGCAGGCGGTGGAGTCGACCCCGGCCAGCCGGGCCCCGACACCGGCGACCGCGGGTGCGGCGCAGGACAGCGAGGTCACCCCCAGGCCGACGAGCACGCAGGCGAGCAGCGGGTCGGCGGCGGCCTCGCCGCAGACGCCGACCGGCTTGCCGGCGCGCCGGCCTGCGGCCGCGGTCGCCGCCACCAGCGCCAGCAGTGCCGGCTGCCACGGGTCGGTGAGGTCGGCGAGGTCGGCCGAGAGCCGGTCGGCGGCCAGCGCGTACTGCGACAGGTCGTTGGTGCCGATCGACAGGAAGTCGACGTGCTGGAGGAACCGGTCGGCGAGCAGCGCCACCGACGGCACCTCGACCATCACCCCGGGCACCAGGCCGCGCTCGCGCACGCGGGCGGCGAAGTCGGCGGCCTCGGCGACCGTGGCCACCATCGGCGCCATCACCCACGGCGCGGTGCCGGTGCGGCGGGCGGCCTCGGCGACGGCGTCGAGCTGGCGGTCGAGCAGCCCGGGGTCGCGGCGGGCCACCCGCAGGCCGCGGACGCCGAGCGCCGGGTTGGCCTCCTCCGGCGGCGTGGCGAACTCCAGCGGCTTGTCCGAGCCGGCGTCGAGGGTCCGCAGCACGACGCGGCGGCCGGCCGCGGCCTGGAACACCTCGGCGTAGCCCGTGGCCTGCTCCTCGACGCTGGGCTCGGCGGCCCGCCCCAGGAAGGCGAGCTCGGTGCGGAACAGGCCGACGCCCTCGGCGTGCGCGGCCATCGCGGCTCGCGTCCCCGCGCCGTCCTGCACGTTGGCGAGCACCGGCACGGTCACGCCGTCGCGGGTGGCGGCCGGACCGCGGTAGCCCGCCAGCGCCTCGGCCTGCCGCCGGGCCTCCGCGACCTGGGCGGCGGCGGACTCCGGCTCGGGGTCGACGGTGACGGTGCCCTCCTCGGCGTCGAGGAGGACGGTGGCCCCCGCCGGGACGACGTCGAGCCCCTCCACGGCGACGACGAGGGGCAGGTTCAGCTGCCGGGCGATGATCGCGGTGTGGCTGGTCGTGCCGCCGAGCCGGGTGGCCAGCCCGACGATGCGGGCGGGGTCGAGCCCGGCGGTGTCGGCCGGCGCCAGGTCGTCGGCGAGCAGCACCGACGGCGTCCCGGGTGCGGGGACACCGGGCTCCCCCTGGCCGGTCAGCTCGGCGACGAGGCGGTCGCGGACGTCCCGGACGTCGGTGACGCGCTCGGCCATCACCCCGCCCAGCGAGGTGAACACGTCGACGAACTGCTGAGCGGCCTGCACCACCGCGACCGCGGCCGGGGTGCCGGTGTCGATGCGCTGCTCGACGGCCGACAGCAGCCCCCGGTCGCGGGCCAGACCCGCGGTGGCGGAGAGGACCTCGGCGGTCATCCCGGTCGCCGCCGCGGCCCGCGCCGCCAGCCGGCCGGCCACCGTCTCGGCGGCCGCGGCGAAACGGCTCCGCTCCGCGGCCCGCGCGGCCTCGGGGAGCGTCTCGGCGGACTCGGCCTCGGGCAGCCGGACCGCGCCGGCCGGGCGCACGACCGGGCCGAGGACGACCCCGGGGACCACGGGGGTGCCGGTCAGCACGGGGGCGGTGGTGGTGGACATGCGGACCTCCGCGTCGGTGGTGGGTAGGGGGACACCGTCGTCCGTCGGTGACCAGAGTCACGACTTCGTGTTGACTTGTCAACCAATCCCACGTAGAACAACACAGACGCAAGTCAGATCCCACGGGTTCGGGCACCACGGGACGCCGATCGGAGGAAGCCGTGTACGCCGAGGAGCGACAGCAGGCGATCGCCACGCTGGTCGTCGAGCAGGGCCGCATCGCGGTCACCGCGGTGGCCGAGCACTTCGGCGTCACCACCGAGACCGTCCGCCGCGATCTCGCCGTCCTGGAACGGGCCGGTGTGCTCCGCCGCGTGCACGGCGGCGCGGTGCCGACGGGGGCGCTCACCCTGGTCGAGACCGCGCTGGCCGAGCGCCACGCCACCCGGGCGGAGGCCAAGCGCAAGATCGCCGCGGCGGCGCTGGACCTGCTGCCCGGTCCGGGCGGGAGCGTCCTGCTCGACGGCGGCAGTTCGACCGCGGCGCTGGCCGAGGTCCTGCCCGCCGACCGGGGCCTGTTCGTGGCCACCAACTCGGTGCCGATCGCGGCCCGGCTGGCCACCGTCCCGGGCATCACGCTGCACGTGCTCGGCGGGCGGGTCCGCGGGCTGACCCAGTGTGCGGTCGGCGAGACCCCGGTCCGCGCGCTGGCCGACCTGCGCGCCGACGTCGCCTTCCTGGGCACCAACGGCATCACCCCCGACCACGGCCTCACCACGCCCGACGAGGCCGAGGCCGCGGTCAAGCGGGCGATGGTCGCGGCCGGTCAGCGCGCGGTCGTGCTGGCCGACAGCAGCAAGCTCGGGCGCGAGCACCTGGTCCGCTTCGCCACGCTCGGCGACGTCGACACGGTGGTCACCGACGGCGGCGCCGACCCCGCCGTCGTGGAGCGGCTCGAGGACGCCGGCGTCGAGGTCGTGGTCGCGTGAGCGGCGGGCGCGTCGTCACGCTGACGGCCAACCCCAGCCTCGACCGCACCCTCGCCCTGCCCGGTCCCCTGACCCGCGGGGAGGTGGCCCGGCTCGGCCCGAGCTCGACCGAGCCCGGCGGCAAGGGCGTCAACGTGGCCCGCGCGCTGGCCGCGGCCGGGGCCGACGTCCTCGCCGTGGTCCCCGCCGACCCCACCGACCCGCTGGTCACCGCGCTGGGCGCCCTGCGCCTGCCGCTGGTCACCGTCCCCACCGGCGCCCCGGTGCGCACCAACTACTCGCTCACCGAGCCCGACGGCACCACCACCAAGCTCAACGAGCCCGGCACGACGCTCGACGCCGGCGTGCGCGCCGCCCTCGCCGCCGCCGTGGCCGCGGCCGCCGCGGGCGCCCGCTGGGTGGTGCTGTCCGGCTCGCTGCCGCCCGGTACGCCCGAGGACTGGTACGCCGAGCTGGTCCGCGCCGTCCGCGGCACCGGCGCGCGGATCGCCGTCGACACCTCCGAGGCGCCGCTGCGCGCGCTGCTGGCCGCCGGGCCCGACGCCGCACCCGACCTGCTCAAGCCCAACGCCGAGGAGCTGGCCCAGGTGACCGGCACCAGCGAGGCCGAGCTGCTCGCCGACCCCGCGGCGCTCTCGGCCGCCGTCGCGCAGCTGCACGGCGGTGGCGTCGCCGAGGTGCTGCTCACCCTCGGCGGTGGCGGCGCGGTGCTGTCCACCGCCGCGGGCGAGGTCTGGTCGGCCCGCGCCCCGCGGATCGCCGTGCGCAGCACCGTCGGCGCCGGCGACTCCAGCCTGGCCGGGCACCTGCTGGCCGACCTGGCCGGCGCCCCGGCTCCCGACCGGCTGCGCCGCGCCGTGGCCACCGGCTCGGCCGCCGCGGCCCTGCCCGGCTCGGCCGTCCCGACCCCGGAGCAGGTCGACCCGGCCGCCGTTCCCGTCTCGCCCGGCCTGCCCGGGTCTCCCCCGCCCACCCCGGAACCCGTCCCGGCCGCCGGCCGGGACGTCCCCTGACGCCCGAAGGGTCCGTCATGACAGCACTGATCACCCCGGAGCTGGTCGTCCTCGACGCCGATCTCGGCTCCGACAAGGAGGCCGTCGTCCGCCGGCTGGCCGGTCTCGTGGCCGACGCCGGCCGGGCCACCGGAGCCGAGGCACTCGCCGGTGACGCCCTGGCCCGCGAGGCCCAGGCCGCGACCGGGCTGCCCGGCGGGATCGCGATCCCGCACTGCCGGTCGGCCGCCGTCACGCAGGCCTCGCTCGCGTTCGCGCGGCTGGCGCCGGGCGTCGACTTCGGCGCCGCCGACGGCCCGGCCGACCTCGTGTTCCTCATCGCCGCCCCCGCGGAGGGCGACGCCGACCACCTCACGCTGCTGTCGGCCCTGGCCCGGGCCCTGGTGCGGCCGGACTTCGTCGCCGCGCTGCGCGCCGCCGCGACGCCCGCCGACGTCGTCTCGCTCGTCGAGGAGGTCGTCTCGCCCAAGCCGACCACCGGCGCCACCGCGGCGACCAGCACCCCCGTGCCCGCCACCGCCCCGGCCGCTGCGGCGCCGTCGGCTGCCCCCGCCGGCGCTCCCGCCGCCGCTCCGGCCGCGCGGCGCACGATCGTCGCCGTCAGCGCCTGCCCCACCGGCATCGCGCACACCTACATGGCCGCCGACAAGCTCACCGCGGCCGCGCAGGCGCAGGGCGTGGACCTCGCCGTCGAGACGCAGGGCTCCTCGGGGTCCACGCCGCTGGACCCGTCGGTCATCCGCGACGCCGACGCGGTGATCTTCGCCGTCGACGTCGGCGTACGGGACCGCGAGCGGTTCGCCGGCAAGCCGGTGGTCCAGTCGGGCACCAAGCGGGCCATCAACGAGCCCGAGGTCATGATCCGCGAGGCGCTGGCCGCCGCCGACGACCCGAACGCCCGCCGGGTGCCCGGCGCCGCCGCCGGCGAGTCCGCCGCGGTCGCCCCGGCCGGCCGGCCGAGCACCGCCACGGAGATCCGCCGCTGGCTGCTCACCGGAGTCAGCTACATGATCCCGTTCGTCGCGGCCGGCGGTCTGCTGATCGCGCTGGGCTTCCTGTTCGGCGGCTACCAGATCGTCAGCACGAACCCCGACGCGGTCACCGAGGGCCAGAGCTACGCACTGAGCTGGGCGCTCGACAACTCCTTCCTCGACCTGCCGTCCGCGGCGCCTCTCGAGGGCCTCAACGACGGGTTCTTCGGCTACCTCGGTGCGCTCTGCACCGTCCTCGGCCAGGCCGCGTTCGCGTTCCTGGTCCCGGCGCTGGCCGGGTACATCGCCTACGCGATCGCCGACCGCCCGGGCATCGCGCCGGGCTTCGTCGTCGGCGCCGTCTCGGTGACCATGAGCGCCGGCTTCCTGGGCGGCCTGGTCGGCGGCATCCTCGCCGGCCTGGTGGCCCGGTGGATCGCCTCCTGGAAGCTGCCCGCCGGTGTCCGGGGGCTGCAGCCGGTGGTGATCATCCCGCTGCTGGCCACGCTGATCTCCAGCGGGCTCATGGTGGCGGTGCTCGGCCGCCCGCTGGCCGCCGCCGTCGAGGGCCTGGGCAACTGGCTCAACGGCCTGAGCGGCACGTCCGCGGTGCTGCTGGGGATCATCCTCGGCCTGATGATGTGCTTCGACCTCGGCGGCCCGGTGAACAAGGCGGCCTACCTGTTCGCCACCGCGGGTCTGGCCTCGCAGACCAGCGGCTCGCTGGTCATCATGGCGACGGTCATGGCCGCGGGCATGGTCCCGCCGCTGGCGATGGCGCTGTCCACCGCGATCCGCCCCGGCCTCTACACCCCGGCCGAGCGCGACAACGGCAAGGCCGCCTGGCTGCTCGGTGCCTCGTTCATCTCCGAGGGGGCGATCCCGTTCGCGGCGGCCGACCCGCTGCGGGTCATCCCGTCGATGATGCTCGGCGGTGCGACCACCGGCGCCATCGTCGCGGCCTCCGGCGTCGAGCTGCGCGCCCCGCACGGCGGCATCTTCGTGTTCTTCGCGATGAGCAACGTGCTCGTGTTCGTCCTGGCGCTGATCGCCGGCACGATCGTCGGCGCGCTGGCGGTCACCATCGCCAAGAGCATCGGCCGCCGGAAGGCCGACGCGGTGCCCGAGGACGCCGTCGACCTGGCGCACGCCCACACCGCGACGCCCGGCTCCACCGTCAGCGCGCCCGCTCGCGCCTGACAGGGCAGGCTCGACCCCGACACCCACCGATCCCCCGAGAAGCGAGGACGTCGAATGCCCAGTCAGACCGTCACCGTCGGCTCCCGGGTCGGCCTGCACGCCCGCCCGGCCGCGCTCATCGCCGAGGCCGTGGGCAAGGCCGGCGTCCCGGTCACCCTGGCCACCCCCGGCGGCAACCCCGTCGACGCCGGCTCGCCGCTGATGATCATGACGCTCGGTGCCCAGAAGGGGGCCGAGGTCACCGTCACCAGCGACGACCAGGCCGTCGTCGAGCAGATCGCCGGCATGGTGGCCGCCGACCTCGACGCCGAGTAGGCAGCACGGACGACGGCGCCCGCCCCCTCGCGCGGAGGGGGCGGGCGCCGTCGTCGTGTGGGTGCTGCGCTGCGCGGGGATCAGGGTCCCTGATCGTGGAGCGTCCTCCCTCACGGTGGGACGTGAGGGAGGACGCCCGGGGATCAGGTCACCTGATCATCGCGCCGGCCGGTTCAGCGCTGGTCGGGGCGCGGGACGTCGCCGCGCCAGGCGCCGGTCTCGGTGCCGCGGCTCTCGATGAACTCCTTGAACCGCTTGGCGTCGGCCTTGACCTGCCGGTCGTCGAAGCCGAGCGCGGCCCCGACCTTCTCGACGACGCCGGTCGGCTCCCAGTCGATCTGGATCATGACGCGGGTCTTGGTGTCGTCGAGGCGGTGGAAGGTGACCACCCCGGCGTGCTTGGCGTCACCGCCGGTGCTCGCCCAGGCGACGCGCTCGTCGGGGTGCTGCTCGGTGATCTCCGCGTCGAACTCGCGCTTGACGCCGTCGATGTTGGTGATCCAGTGCGTGTGCGTGTCGTCGACCTGGGTGATGCGCTCGACGCCACCCATGAACTGCGGGAACGACTCGAACTGCGTCCACTGGTCGTAGGCGACCCGGATCGGGACGTCGACGTCGACGGATTCCTGCACGCTGGCCACGGGAACGCTCCTCGTTGCTCGGGATCTCGTTGTGGGCGATCCCGGCCTACCCCGCCCCGCGCGGGCGGACACACCGGTCAGCGCAGGGCTGCGGCGACGCTGCCCCGCACCGGCCGGCCGGGCAGCAGCAGCGCCTGCGCGAGGTGGTAGGCGTCGGGCTGGCCGGACCAGGTGCCGGTGGCCACCTCCCCGGTCGGCGTCAGCTCGTGGTGCCAGCTGCCGGTGGCGGGGTCGGCGAACCGCTCCTCGCCGTGCGCCCACCAGGTGGTGGCGAGCTCGCCGTACCGCGGCTCCCCGGTGACCGCGCCGAGCACGGTCGCCGCCGCCACCGCCTCGCACAGCACCCAGTGCATCCGCGCGGGCACCACCGGGCGGTCGTCCCAGCCGAGCGTGTAGGGGAAGCCCGGCTCGCCGTCGGCCGCCCAGCCCCGCCCCGCGGCGGCGTCGAACAGCGCGACGGCGTCGTCGAGCAGCCAGCCCGGCGGGTCGTCGAGGACCGCGCGCAGGTGGAGGGTCAGCCGCGCCCACTCGAACTGGTGGCCCACCGTGACGCCGTAGGGCCGGAACGGGTCGGCCGGCCGGTCGCGGTTGAACTCCGGCAGCGGCGTCCACTCCGCGGTGAAGTGCTCGGGCAGCCGCCAGTCCCGCTCGCGGGCCCGGCCGTGCACGATCCGCTCGGTGCTGCGCAGCGCCCGATGCCGCAGCCGCACGGCCTCGTCCCCGCCGAGCGCGTCGGCGGCGGCCAGCGTGGCCTCGACGCCGTGCATGTTGGCGTTGGCGCCGCGGTAGTCCGACAGCCGGGACCAGTCGGCGGTCCACTCCTCCACGGCCAGGCCCGCGTCGTCGTCCCAGAACCGCCGTTCCCAGACCTCCAGAGCCTCTTCCAGCAACGCACGGCCGCCCTCGACGCCGGCGGCGGTGGCCGTGGCCCCCGCCAGGACGGCGAAGGCGTGCACGTAGGCGGACTTGGTGTCGTCGTCCTCGGCCGCCCGCCAGCCCCCGTGCGCGCCGTCGTGCAGCGGCCCGCCGCGCAGCGCGGCCACCCCGGAGGCGGCCACCTCCCCGGCGCCGGGCCGGCCCAGCAGGTGCGCCAGGCCGAAGACGTGGGTCATCCGGGCGACGATCCAGGTCTCCTGCGGGCGGCCGGGCTCGACCGAGCCGTCGCTCCGCAGGTAACCGAAGCCGCCGCCGGGCAGCCGCGAGCGCGCGGCGAGGGCCAGCAGCCCGTCCAGGTCGGTCACCGGGTCATCGTGGTCGCCCGGGCCGCACCAGGCCAGTCTCGTAGGCGCGCACCACGGCCTGGACGCGGTCCCGCACGCCGAGCTTGGCCAGCAGCCGCGTGACGTGCGCCTTCACCGTCGCCTCGGTGACGACGAGCGCGGCGGCGATCTCGGTGTTGGACAGGCCCTGGGCCAGCAAGTGCCAGACCTCACGCTCCCGGGGGCTCAGGTCGGCGGCCGGGTCGGGTCCCGGCGTGGCCGGGGGCGCCTGCAGGTAGCGCTCGATCAGCCGCCGGGTCACCACGGGCGCCAGCAGCGCCTCCCCCGTCGCCACGACCCGCACCGCCTCGACCAGCCGGTCCGGCGGGGCGTCCTTGAGGAGGAAGCCGGCGGCCCCGGCCTCCAGCGCCCGGAACACGTACTCGTTGAGGTCGAAGGTGGTCAGCACCAGCACCTGCGGGGGCTCGGCGAGCCGGCGCAGCCGGCGGGTGCCCTCGATGCCGTCGGTCCGCGGCATCCGCACGTCCATGACGACGACGTCGGGCCGGTGCGCGAGCGCCTGCTCGACCGCCTCCTGCCCGTCCGCGGCCTCGCCCACCACCGCCAGCCCGGCACCCTCGAGCACGCCGGCGATGCCCGACCGGACCAGCGCGTGGTCGTCGGCCACCACCACGCGCAGCGGGGCCGGCCCGGTCACGGCCCCACCAGCGGCAGCACCGCGCGGACCTCCCAGCCGGCCGGGTCGACGGCGCCCACGGTCAGCGAGCCCCCGTAGACCCGCACCCGCTCGCGCATCCCCGGCACGCCGTGTCCGCCGCCGCCGTCGGCGAGGTCGCCGCCGGGGACGGCGGGCACGCTCCCGACCCGGTGGCCGCCGTCATCGCGCACCCGCAGCCGCACCTCCTGTTCATCGACCTCGACCCGCACGCCGACCCGGGCGCCGGGGGCGTGCTTGAGCACGTTGGTCAGCGACTCCTGCACCAGCCGGTAGACCGCGAGCGAGGGCCCGTCGGGGACCGCGGCGACCTCACCGCCCACGGCCAGGTCGACGTCGAGACCGGCGTCGCGGGCGTCGCGGGCGAGGTCCTCGAGCCGGGAGATGCCCGGCTGCGGCGTGTAGTCCGGGTGCCCCTCGCGCAGCACGTCGAGCAGGTGGCGCATCTCCCGCATCGCCTCGGCGGCGGTGCGCCGGGCCATGCCGAGGTGGGCGAGCGCGCGGTCGGGGTCGCGGACGACGAACGCCTCGGCGGCACCGGTCTGCAGCACGACGACCGAGACCGAGTGGGCGACGACGTCGTGCAGCTCGCGGGCGATGCGGGCGCGCTCGAGCGCGACGGCCTCGCCGGCCGCGGCGGCCGAGTCCTCCTCGGCCCGCAGCGCGGCCAGTGCCCGGTGGTGGACGACGCGCCCGCCGGTCCAGGCGCCGGCGACGAAGAAGAGCAGCAGCACCAGCGAGCGCGGCCGGGCGGCCTCGACGCCGAAGTAGCCGAGCTGCCCGGCCACCCCCATCGCGACCACCGGCAGCGCACCCAGGCCCACGGCCGCGGGCAGCGAGCGGACGTGCACGGCGACGGTGAAGGCCGCCAGCAGCAGGCTGGGGAACGGCGTGAAGGTCGCCGCCGCCTCCGCGGTCGCCGCGTGCACGACGAGGGCGGCCGCGACCACGGCGGTGACCGATCCGGGGAACCGGCGGCGCAGCGCCAGCGGGAGGGTCGCGACCAGGACGAACAGCGTGCCGGGCACCGGGGCGAGGTCGGGTGAGAGGACGACCTCCACCAGCCCCCACACCGCGAGGCCGGCCGCGACGGCCAGGTCCAGCCCGCTGGTCCAGCGGGGCACCGACGCCGCGGCGACGGCGGGGTGCCGGGCGGCCCCGGCGGTCGTCGTCACGGACGCCGAACCTACGGGTCACCGGCCCGCCCGCACGTCCACCTCGGGGCGACACGGGGGTTCGACGATGGTCGACACCGCGGTCGCGACCGGCCGCGGTGCGGATGTGGACCGCAGGCCGATGTCGCCGGTCCCGGCCGTCCCTAGCGTCCTCGGCGACCGCCTGACCAGGCGACTCCCTGCACCCCGAGGAGCTCTCGTGACCACCACGCTGCCCACCCCCGCCACCGCCCCGGCCGGCCGGCGCCCCGACACCCGGGCCGGCACCGCCGCGCTCGTCGCCGCGGGCATCTCCGTCGCCGTGGGTGTCACCCAGGTGCTCCACCCGCAGGACACCGACCCGGCGATCGAGCCGCGGACCGCCGCGATCCTCGTGGGCACCAGCGTCATGCTGTGGGCGCTGCCGGTGCTCTACCTCCGGCTCGCCACGCTGGCCGGCGCGCGGTGGACGGCGTACGTCGCCTCGGCCGGCACCGTGCTGCTCAGCGGCGGCATGCTGTCGAGCGCCGTCAACGGCGAGGACCTGTCCTTCTTCCCCGCCGTGGCGCTGGTCGCCAACGCGCTGTGGTTCCTCGGATCGGTCGCCCTGGCCGTCGCCCTGTGGCGCTCGCGGCGGGTGTCCCGCCCGCTCGTGGCGCTGCTGCCGCTGGTGACGCCGGTCTTCCTGGTCCTGTCCCAGACCGGCGGCGGGGTGCCGGTGGGCGCCTACCTGGCCGTCGTCGGCTGGCTGCTGCTGCGCGGGCAGCTCGACCGCCGGGCCTGACCCTCCCGGCGACGCCGGCGGGCCCTGCCGGTGATCCGGCAGGGCCCGCTGGCGTGTGCGATCAGTAGGCGAGCGCGGTCCGGGGATCGGACAGCAGGGCGCCCACGTCGGCGAGGAACCGGCTGCCGAGCTCCCCGTCGATCACCCGGTGGTCGAACGACAGCGCGAGCTGGGTCACCTGCCGCACCCGCACCCTGCCCTTGTGCACCCACGGCGTCTCGCGGACCGCGCCGAAGGCCAGGATCGCCGACTCGCCGGGGTTGAGGATCGGCGTGCCGGTGTCGACGCCGAACACGCCGACGTTGGTGATCGTGATCGTCCCGCCGGACATGTCGGCCGGCGCCGTCCGCCCGGCCCGGGCGGTCTCGGTCAGCTCGGTGAGCGCCGCGGCGAGCTCGCGCAGCGAGAGCCGGTCGGCGCCCTTGACGTTGGGCACGATCAGCCCGCGCGGGGTGGCCGCGGCGATGCCGAGGTTGACCTGCCCGTGGACGACGATCTCCTGCGCGGCCTCGTCCCAGGAGCTGTTCACCATCGGGTGCCGGTTGGCCGCGAGCAGCAGCGCCTTCGCGACGAACAGCAGCGGGCTGACCTTCACCCCGGCGAACTCCGGCCGGGCGGCGGTCCGCGACCGCAGCTTCATCATCCGCGTGACGTCGACGGTGAGGAACTCGGTGACGTGCGGCGCGGTGAACGCGCTGGCCACCATCGCCGCCGCGGTCGCCTTGCGCACGCCCTTGACCGGCACCCGCTCGCCGGCGGCCGGTGCACCGGCCGGGACCGTGGCGAGGTCGGGCACCAGGTCCTGGGTGAGGTCCTGGGCGAGGTCCCGGGCCGGGTCGGCAGCCGGCGCGGGGGCCGCCGCCGGAGCGGTCGCCTCCGCCGGCGGTGCCGCGGCCGCGGCGGTGACGTCCTCGCGGGTGATCACGCCGCCGGCGCCGCTGCCGGTGAGCGCGGTGAGGTCGACGCCGAGGTCGCGGGCCAGCTTGCGCACCGGCGGCTTGGCCAGCGGCCGGACCCGCCCGTGCCCCGGCGCGACCGGCCGGGAGGGGGCGGCCGCCTCGGCGCGGGCGTGCGCCTCGGCCTGCCGGCCGACCTCGAGCCCGCCGTGCCGCACCGGCTTGACGGTGGCGTCGGGGGCGGTGGCCAGCAGCGGCGGCCGGTCCTGCCCGCCCGAGCCGTAGTCGGCGCCGACCGGGGCCGGCGCGGAGTGCACCGCGCGGCGCGGCCGGCGGCGGGCCTCGGTGTTCCGCGGGCCGTAGCCCACGAGCACCGCCGTCCGCCCGCCGGGCGCCGCCCCGCCGATCAACCCGGCGGCGGGCTCGGCGGACTCCGCCGCGGGCGCGGCACCGCCGGCCGCCGGCGCGGGCGCCGGGGCGTCCCCACCGGTGTCGATCGTGATGATCGGCGTGCCGACGTCGACGGTCGTGCCCGCCTCGAACAGCAGCTCGGTCACCGTGCCGGCGTACGGGGAGGGCAGCTCGACGGCGGCCTTGGCCGTCTCGACCTCGCACAGCGGCTGGTTGACCGTCACGGTGTCACCCACCGCGACGAGCCACTGCAGGATCTCCCCGTCGGTCAGGCCCTCCCCGACGTCGGGCAGCTTGAACTGGCGCAGTGCCATCGGTCAGAACTCCATCACGCGGTCGACGGCGTCGAGCACCCGGTCGAGGTCGGGGAGGTACTCCTCCTCGAGCTTCGACGGCGGGTACGGGGTGTCGTAACCACCCACCCGCAGCACCGGCGCCTCCAGCGAGTGGAAGCACGTCTCGGTCACCCGCGCGGCGATCTCCGCACCCAGGCCCAGGGTCACCGGCGCCTCGTGGACGACGACGCAGCGCCCGGTGCGCCGTACCGAGTCGAACACCGGGTCGAGGTCCAGCGGCGAGAGGGTGCGCAGGTCGACGACCTCGAGCGAGCGGTCCTCCTCGGCGGCGGCCTCGGCGGCCTGCAGCGCGGTCTTCACCATCGGGCCGTAGGCCAGCACGGTGACGTCGTCGCCGCCGCGGACGACCCGGGAGGCGAACAGCGGGTCCGGCGTCGCGTCGGTGTCGACCTCCGCCTTCTCCCAGTACCGCCGCTTGGGCTCCAGGAAGACGATCGGGTCGGGGTGGGCGATGGCCTGCTGGATGCCCCAGTAGGCGTCGACCGGGTTGCTGACGGCGACCACCTTCAGCCCCGGGGTGTGCGCGAAGTACGCCTCCGGGCTCTCGCTGTGGTGCTCGACCGCGCCGATGCCGCCACCGAAGGGGATCCGGATGACGATCGGCATGGGCAGCCGGCCGCGCGAGCGGGCGTGGATCTTGGCGACCTGCGTGACGATCTGGTTGTAGGCCGGGAAGACGAACCCGTCGAACTGGATCTCGCAGACCGGCCGGTAGCCGCGCATGGCCAGCCCGACGGCGGTGCCGAGGATGCCGGCCTCGGCCAGCGGGGTGTCGACGACGCGGTCCTCGCCGAAGTCCTTCTGCAGGCCGTCGGTGATCCGGAAGACCCCGCCGAGGCGGCCGATGTCCTCCCCCATGAGCACGACCTTGGCGTCGTCCTCCATGGCGCGGCGCAGGCCCAGGTTGAGGGCCTTGCCGATGGTCAGCGTCTCGGACATCAGTGCCCGCCCTCCTCGAAGGACGCCTGGTAGGCCTCGAACTCCGCCTGCTGCGCGGCGACGAGCGGCGTCTGCTCGGCGTAGACCTGGTCGAACATCGCCGTCCCGGGCGGGTCGGCCATCTCGGTGGTGCCCGAGCGGATCCGCGCCGCCAGCTCGTCGGCCTCGGCCTCGACGGCGTCGAAGAACCCGGCGTCGGCGACCCCGGTGCGCGAGACGTAGGCCTTCAGGCGCGCGATCGGGTCGCGCAGCTTCCACTCCTCCAGCTCGCTGGCGAGCCGGTAGCGGGTGGGGTCGTCGGAGGTGGTGTGCGCGCCCATCCGGTAGGTGAAGGCCTCGATGAACGTCGGGCCCTGGCCCTCGCGGGCGGCGGTCAGCGCCGCCCGGGTCACGGCGAGCACGGCGAGGACGTCGTTGCCGTCGACCCGCACGCCGGGGAAGCCGAACCCGGCCGCGCGCTGGTACAGCGGGATCCGGGTCTGCCGCTCCAGCGGCACGCTGATCGCGTACTGGTTGTTCTGGCAGAAGAAGACGACCGGCGCGGAGAAGCTGGCCGCCCAGATCAGCGCCTCGTTGACCTCGCCCTGGCTGGTCGCGCCGTCGCCGAGGAAGGCCAGCGTCGCGGTCTCGGCGCCGTCGCGCTGCAGGCCCATGGCGTAGCCGGTGGCGTGCAGGCACTGCGCGCCGATGACGACGGTGTAGAGGTTGAAGCCGGTCGCCACCGGGTCCCAGCCGCCGTTGTCCACGCCGCGGAAGAGGCTGATGACGTGCAGCGGGTCGACCCCGCGGGTCCAGGCGACGCCGTGCTCGCGGTAGGTCGGGAAGGCCATGTCGTCGGGGGCCATCGCCCGGCCGGCGCCGATCTGCGCGGCCTCCTGGCCCAGCAGCGAGGCCCAGATGCCCAGCTCGCCCTGGCGCTGCAGCGCGGTGGCCTCGACGTCCCACCGCCGGACCAGCACGAGGTCGCGGTAGAGCCCGCGCAGCTCGTCGGCGGAGACGTCGAGCGGGTAGTCGGGGTGCTCGACGCGCTCGCCCTCGGGGGTGAGCAGCTGCACCAGGTCGGGCTGCTGCGGCAGGTGGGGCGCGGCCGCCCCGGGTACGGGGTCGACCATCTCGGTGGTCGCGCTCGACACGCTCACGCGCTGCTCCTCGCCGTCGTCCGCGGCTGCCGGGGTCGCCGGCCGGTCGCGGTGCTGGACGTCCTGTGGCGCCGGGGTTGTGGCTCCACTCACACATCGTGACACGTCCCACGCCGCGGAGGAGCACACCACCCCGGAGGCGCGATGCGCAAGCCCGCGACGGTGCTCTGAGCAGGATGCGTGCCCCGCGTCCTCCGGACGTGTCAGACTGCCACCGTGCCCGCCGGCCCCGAGCGCCTCGACGCCACCGACGCACGGCTCGTGCAGGCGCTGGACGCCGACCCGCGGGCCACGGTGCTGGCGCTGTCCCAGCAGCTCGGGCTGGCCCGCAACACCGTCCAGGCGCGGCTGGCCCGGCTGGAGTCCGGCGGACTGCTCGCCCCCTTCGCCTCCCGCGTGCGCCCGGAGGCCCTCGGCTACCGGCTGGGCGCCTACGTGACGGTGCAGGTCGTGCAGCGCGGTCTCGAGGAGGTCGCGGCCGCGCTCGCCGCGATGCCCGAGGTGCTGGAGGTGACGGCACTGTCGGGGGCGGCCGACCTGCTGGTGCGGGTGGTCGCCGTCGACGCCGACGACCTCTGGCGGCTGACCGAGCAGGTGCTCGCGCTGCCCGGGGTGGAGCGCACCGACACCGCCCTGGCGCTGCGCCGCTACGTCGAGCACCGGGTCGACCCGCTGCTCGAGCGCGCGGCGGGAGAGCGCCCGCCGTCCGGGTAGGGGTCCGGGGTGACCTCCGAGGCGCCCACCCCGCTGCCCGACCTGCTCGACGAACTGCTGCGCACGTACGGCCCCGGCGGGCACGAGGAGGCGGTGCGCGACGTCGTCCGCCGGGAGCTCGAGCCGCTGGCCGACGAGGTGACCGTCGACGCCGCCGGGAACCTCGTGGCGCTCCTGCACGGGACGGACCGGTCCGCCCCCGCCGTCCGGGTCGTGGCCCACCTCGACGAGCTGTCGATGATGGTCAAGCGGGTCGAGCCCGACGGCACGCTGCGGGTGACCTCGCTGGGCGTCATGTACCCGGGCAACTTCGGCCTCGGCCCGGTCGCCGTCCTCGGCCGGCACCGGACGCTCACCGGCGTCCTCACGCTCGGCTCGGAGCACACGACCGCCGAGAGCCAGCGGATCTGGCAGACCAAGCCCGACCAGGGCGACAAGGCGATGGACTGGTCGCACGTGTACGTCTTCACCGGCTGCCCGGCCGAGGACCTCACCGCCGCCGGGGTGCACCCGGGGACGCGGGTCTGCGTGCACGCCGACCGGCGCGGGCTGACCCGGTTCGGCGACCACGTCGGCTCGTACTTCCTCGACGACCGGGCCGCGCTGACCGCGCTGGTCGGGGCGGCGCGGCTGCTGCGCGGGCGCCCGCACGGCGACGTGTACCTGGTGGCCACCACCAACGAGGAGATGGGCGGGATCGGCGCCTCCCACGCCGCCCGGACGCTGCCCGGCGACCTCACCCTCGCCCTCGACGTCGGCCCCGCGGAGCCCGAGTACCAGGTCACCCTGGACGGCGGGCCGGTGGTGGCCTACGCCGACGACGCCGTCGTCTACGACCGGGCCGTCGCCGACGCGCTGGTCGACGTCGGCACCGAGCTCGGCCTGGACCCGCAGACGGCGGTGTGGCAGTCCTTCGACTCCGACGCCTCCCAGGCGCAGGCGTCGGGCCAGACGGCGCGGGCGGCCCTGCTGAGCCTGCCCACGCTGAGCACCCACGGCTACGAGGTGCTCCACGCCGGCACGGTCGACCGCACCGCCCGGCTGCTCGCCGCCTTCCTGTCCCGGCCGCTGCCGGTCAGCGGCTGACCCGCCGGATCCGCACCGGCCCGCGCGCGGTGCCGACGTCGACCACCGCGCCGCGCTGGGTCACCTCGACCGCGCCGCGTGCGGCCAGCCGGCCCGCGGCCGCGCGCGCCTGCGGCATGAGCGCCCGCCAGCCCTCCGGGTCGACGGCGCGGGCCGCCTCCGACGGGCAGATCGTGGCCCCCGCTGCGCGGGCGTCGAGCAGCGCGTCGATGGCGCGCTCGAGGGCCGGGCCGGCGTCGTCCACCCGCCCATGGTGCGCCGTTTGCGCAGGTCGCGCGCCCGGGTACCGGCGGAGCCATGGCAAGGCGCACCCCGGTGGGGACCTTCGGCAAGGGCAGGCGGGGCATCAGCACGCTGGGCTGGGCGCTGCGCGGCGCGGCGGCGGGGGCGGCCGGGTCCACCGCGCTGAACGCCGTCACCTACCTGGACATGACCGTCCGCGGCCGCGGCACGAGCTCCACGCCCGAGCAGACGGTGGAGCGGCTCGCCGAGAAGGCGCACGTGCCGATCCCCGGCGACGAGGAGCACCGGCAGAACCGGCTCCAGGGCCTCGGGCCGATCACCGGCCTGGTCGCCGGCGTCGGCGTCGGCGTGCTGACCGGGCTGGCGCGGGCGTCGGGGTTCCGGTCACAGCCGCTGGTGGGCACGCTGCTGACCACCCTCGGCGTGCTGGTGGCCGCGAACGGGCCCATGACGGCGCTGGGCGTCACCGACCCCCGCACGTGGTCGGCCACCGACTGGGTCAGCGACCTCGTGCCGCACCTGGCCTACGGCGCCGTCGTCAAGACCACGATGGACGCCTTCGACCGGCCCTGACCGTGTACACGATGCCCGTCGAGATCACGTGATCTCGACGGTCCAGGGCGTCGATGGCGTCGAGATCACGTGATCTCGACGGTTCAGGGCACCGTCCAGCCGCGGGGGTCGACGCCGCCGGGGACGGGGGCCGCGGGGTCGTAGGGCTGCCGGGTGAAGACGAACGTGCCCAGGTCGAGGTGGTCAGGGGCGATCCGCAGCGTCTCCCCGGCGTAGTAGCCGTCCAGCCCGACCCACCGGCCGTCGTCGCCCCGGCGGAAGCGGCTGGCCCGTCCGGCCCGTCCCGGCAGCGGCCCCAGGTGCAGCAGTCCGCCGGCCACCGCCCGCAGGGCGTGCGGCGCCGGGCCCCAGTACCAGACGCCGAGCTGCTCGAGCGGTACTGGCGGCTCCGACGGGCGCCAGGGGTCGACCACCCGCGGCTCGGCGGCGCGCAGGTCGGCGAGCAGCCCGGGCAGCAGCGCGTCCAGGCCGCTGGTGGTGTTGGCCAGGGAGACCCCGCCGGTGCCCTCCTCGCGGTCGACGAACACCCCGGCGAGGAAGCCCGGCATCGAGCCGCCGTGCCCGGTCAGCGTGCGGCCGTCGACCCGCAGCACCTGCAGCCCGAGCCCGTACGCCGACCAGGCCGGGGACGACGGGTCGACGCCGGCCGGCACCGCCATCTCCTCCAGGGTGGCCGGGGACAGCACGTCGCCGGTGTCGCCGAGCAGGAACGCGGCGAACCGGGCGAGGTCGGCGAGGGTGGCCCACAGCTGACCCGCGGCGGCCATCACGCCGGCGTGGTGCTCGGGCTCGGGCAGCGCGACGTCGGCCCACGGGTGCACGGCCCAGCCCTGCGCGGCGCGGCCGGACGGGCGTGGCGTCGTCCGGGTCATGCCCAGCGGCCCGAGCACCTCGGCGGTGACGACGTCGTCCCACGCCCGCCCGCGCAGCCGGGCCACGAGCTCGCCGAGCAGGCCGAAGCCGAGGTTGGAGTAGTGGAAGCGCCGGGCCTCGCCCAGGACGACGTCGTCCCCGCCGAGCGCCAGGTCGGCCAGGGACCCGCCGGGCACCCGCTCCCACCAGCCGCCGGGGCTCTCGGCGGACGCGCCGGCCAGGTGCGACAGCAGCTGCCCGATCGAGCGGTCGCCCAGCGGGGTGCCGGGCAGGTGCCGGTCGAGCGGGTCGTCGAGGCCGAGCCGGCCCTCGTCGCGCAGCCGCAGGACGGCGACCGCGGTGACCGTCTTGCTGATCGAGCCGAGCCGGTACTGGACGTCGGTGTGCGGCTCGGCGACGTCGCCGCGGCCGGCCGACCACGCCAGGCCGCCGTCCCGTACGACGCCGGCCACCAGGCTCGGCGCGCGGCCGTCGCGCTGCACCCGGGCGGTGCGGGCCAGCAGGGTGCGGGCGGTGGCGGGCAGCACGGTCGGCATGCCCGGAACCGTAGGTCAGGCCCGCGCGGGGACCGCCAGCCTCCCCGTGCGGCCGGCCCAGCGCTCGAAGACGACGGTGACCAGCGGCGGGATCGAGGCGGCGAGCGCCAGCAGCGTCGTCCCCGGGGACCAGCGGAGCACCCGGGCCGCGACCAGCGCCACGACGACGTAGGCGACGAACACCGCGCCGTGGACCGGGCCGAACACCTGCACGCCGACCTCGGAGGTCTCCGGCACGTACTTCACGTACATCCCGGCCAGCAGGCCCACCCAGGACAGCGCCTCGGCGACGGCGACGACGCGGAAGGCGGTGGCGACGGTGCGGGGGTTCACGGGGATGCGGTCCTCACGGATCGGCGGCGGCTCCGCAGGGTGCAACGCGGCAGGCTCCGCCGGAGGTCCCGGACCGGGTGTGACCCCGGCAACGCGCCGGAACGGCCACCCTCCCGGGGAGGAGGGTGGCCCTTCCTCAGCCGATGCGGCGGGCGCCGGCGTAGCCGCCCATCGAGTCGACGCCGGCCACCTTGACGACGTCGCCGGAGGTGGGCGCGTGCACCATCTGGCCGTTGCCGATGTAGATGCCCACGTGGCTGACCGGGCTGTAGAAGAACACCAGGTCACCGGGCTGCAGGTCGGCCCGGGAGACCGCGGTGCCCATCTGCGACTGCATCCGGCTCGAGTGCGGGAGGCTGATCCCGGCGGCCTTGAAGGCGTACTGGGTCAGGCCCGAGCAGTCGAAGGAGTCCGGGCCGGCGGCGGCCCACACGTAGGGGTCGCCCCGCTGCGCCATGGCGGTGGCCACGACGGTGCCGGCGACGCCGCTGGCCGGCGCGGCCGCCGCTGCCGGCGCCTCCTCGGCGGGCTGCGCCGCGGCGGGCTCCTCGCGCTCGTCGTCGCGGCTGGCCCGCTCGTCCTCGGCGGCGTGCGCGGCCGCGGCGGCCTCGAGCGCGGCGCGCTGCTCCTCGGCGGTCAGCCGGGCGAAGTCGGCCTGGTAGGCGGCGATCTGGTCCTCGAGGTCGACCTGCTGGGCAGCGACGGCGTCGTACTGGCGCTGCGCCTCGACGGCGGCATCGGTGGCGGCGGCCTGGGCGGCGGTGGCGGTGTCGGTCGCCGCGACCGCCTGGCCGAGCAGCTCGCCCTGGTAGCCGGCGACGCCCTGCAGGAGGCTGACGCGGTTGACGAACTCGTCGGCGTCCTCGCTGGTCAGGAGCGCCTGCAGCGAACCCATGCCGTTGCCGGTGTAGGCGGAGCGGGCGATGCCGACGACCTGCTCGCGGGCGGTGCCGACGGCGGCCTGGGCCTGGGCGAGGGAGGCGGCGGCGGTCTCGGCCGCGGCCTGCTGCGCGGCGAGCACCTCGCGGGCCTCGTTGAACTGCTCGGTGACGACCTCGAGCTCGTGCCCGCGGGCGGCCACGAGCTGTGCGGCCTCAGCCGCCGTCGTGGGCTCCTCGGCCAGGGCGGACGAGGGGACCACCCCAACCCCCACGCCGAGCCCCACGGCCCCGGCGAGGACGAGGGCGGCGCGGCGACCCTGCCGGCGGCGGGCCGGGCGGCCGGTCACGGGCGTGCCGGGGACAGACGTGCGCAGGGACGCCACGCGGCGGTTCTCCTCTTCCCAGGCCGCCTACCGGGTTAGCTGACGGGTTCGGGCGTGGACTCGCCCGGCGCGTGCGGACACGCGCTGCACCCCAGGACTGCGGTGGGTCCCCGGCCCGGCGCCCCGCGGGGCGACCGGCTCGACGGCGTCCTCGGGGTGTCACCCAGGTCAGTGACGGAGCGCCCCGTTGGACGCACACAGAGTAAGGGTCGTGACGGACGCGTGACAATCACCCCGGTGTAATCACATCGGTGACATTCCGTGGTCGCCCGGTCACCGGACTGCCTGCCCCTGGCGGTTTGGCCGGGCTCCGGGGCGTGTAGGAGTCAGGCATGTCCACCTCCACCCGGATGCGCCTGACCCGGCCGCTGGTCGTGCTCGCGCTGTTCGGCTCCCTGACCGCCTGCGGCGACAACACCGACTTCTCCCGCGGGCCCACCAACTGCGACGCGAGCGGCGAGAACGCCAGCAACGAGAACGACGCCGCGTGCCAGGAGACCGGCCCCAACCCCGGCAACGACGCGCCCACCACCGACGACACCTCCGAGGACTGACCGTCCACCGGCCCCCCGACGGGCGCCCGGTCGCGGGGGCTGGTGGCATGGGCGGGTGACTCCGGAACGCAGGTGGACCGCAGCCCGCCTACGAACCGAGACGAGGGGCCTGCTGGCCGGCGCCCAGCAGCTGCTCCGCGGGCGCGACCTCGCCCTGATCGCGGCGGGACTGACCTTCTACGCCGGCATCGCGGTGGTGCCGCTGCTGCTGGTCGCGGTGCGGCTGACCGCGCTGGCGACCTCGGCCGACGAGGTGCGCGCGCTCGCCGCCCGGCTGACCGAGCTGCTGCCCACCCCGCTGGGCGCCCCGGAGGCGGTCGAGCGCCTGGTCGACGCCGGCACCCGCCTGGACCTCCTGGGCTTCGTGCTGGCACTGGTGCCGCTGACGTTCTACGGCGAGGGGCTGCGCCGGGCGCTGCTGCGGTTCAGCCCCCGCCGGGAGAGCCTGACCGGCTGGCGCGGCCGCCTGCTGAGCCTGCCGCTGGTGGTCGTCTCACCGCTGCTGCTGTACCCGCTGCTGCTCGCGGCCCGGGTGATGGCCGACCTGGCCCGCGAGGACGGCGCCGGGGCGGTGGTCGGCCGCCTCGCCGTCGGCTACTACTCGGTGCTGTTCGTCCTCACGGTGCCGCTGCTGTGGGGCTACGGCGTGGTGTCCGGCGGGCGCTTCCGCTGGACGGCGCTCACCAGCGGGGCGCTGTTCACCGCGGCCTGCCTGTCGGGGTTCCTGCAGGGCTTCGTCCTGTTCCTGTCCCTGCCGCTGGACCTCGGCGCCCCGTTCGGCGGCCTGGTCGTCGTCGGGGCGGTGGTCGCCGTCGGGCTGTGGCTGTTCCTGCTGCACCTGGTGCTGCTGGCCGGGTGGCTGCTCACCCAGTCGCTCGACGAGCGGCTCGCCCGGCGTCGGGCCGGCGCCCACTACCCCGGGCTCCAGGGCGCCCCCTCGGCCGGCGCGGGTGCCGGCTCCGCGGGCGCCGGGGGCGGCGGCGCCGCGGGCGCCGGGGGCGCGCCCTCCCCCGGGGCCGGCAGCGCCCCGGCCGGATCCTCCGGCACGGTGCCGGGCAGCGGGGGTCCGGGCGGGGGTTCCGGAGCCGGTTCCGGAGCCGGTTCCGGAGCCGGTTCCGGCGGCGGGGGCCCGGGCGGGGGTTCCGGAGCGGGCTCCGGCGCCGGGGCGGGCGGCTCGGGATCGGGGGCGGGGTCGGGGGTGACCGGCTCGGGAGCCGGCTCGACGTAGTCGCTGCCGTTGCTCACCAGGATCGACACGACCTGGCCGGGCACCGCCCGGGCACCCCGGGGCGGGCTGGTCCCGAGGAAGGCGCCGGCCGGCTCGTCGCTGTCGACCCGCAGCGTCTGCGGCGTGAAGCCGGCCTCGGCGAGGACCCGCTCGCAGCTGCGCGCGCCCGAGCAGCCGGGCACCGGCCTGGTGTTGCCGTGCTCCACCGTCTCGTCGGCCGGCGGGAACTCACCGCTGCCCCGGGCGGTGAGGATCGGCTCCATCGCGTCCCGCCAGATCGTGGCGCCCTTGCCGCCACCGAAGCCGCCGACGTCCTCGTTCTCCTTGGGGTTGAGCACCATGACGCTCGCGGTGATCTCGGGCGTGTAGCCGACGAAGGCCACCGAGTAGTTGTCCTGCGAGGTCCCGGTCTTGCCGGCGATCTGGTGCCCGCGGACGTAGGCGCGCGCCCCGGTCTGCCCGCGGTACCCCGGCTCGACGTCCTTGCGGAGGATCTGGTTCATCGTGGTGGCCACGCCCGGAGGGATGGCCTCGGGCGTGCACCGGTCGCCCACCGGCAGCGGCTCGCCGTCGGCACCCCGGGCCGGCTGCCCGGCGGCGTCGAGCACGGCGGTCACCGGGACGACGTCGCACTGCGTGCCGCCGGCCGCGAACGTCGAGTAGGCGCTGGCCAGGGCGAGCGGGCTGGTGGCCTCGGCGCCGAAGGTGAACGAGCCGCGGTTCTCGTCGATGATCTGCTGCGGCAGCTCCGGCGGGCTGAACTGGAACAGGCCCGCGGCCTCGGCCATCCGCACCGGCTCCTCGACGCTGCCGAGGGCGTCCTCGAGCGCGAGGAAGTAGGTGTTGGAGGACTGGTAGAGCGCGGTGGTCAGGTCCAGCGTCGGGCGGTAGCCCGACCCGGCGTTGCGCACGCAGTACCGGCCGTCGGTGTCGCGGCCCTGACAGGGGCCGGAGTACACGCGGGAGACGTAGGGGTCGGCGGCGGTGAGCGTGTAGGTGGAGGAGTATCCCCGGGCCAGCGCCGCGGCGGCCACGAAGACCTTGTACGTCGAGCCCGAGCCCTGGCTGGGCCAGGTGTTGAGGTTGAACGACTCCTGCGTCGGGTCGGACCGGTCGTAGCCGAACGTGCGGTTGACGCTCATCGCCAGCAGGTGGCCGGTGCCGGGCTCGACGGCGGTGAACATGCCGGCCAGCGAGTCCTCCAGCGGCACGGTCCGCAGCACCGCGGCGTCACCGGAGCGCTGCAGGTCCGGGTCCAGCGTCGTCTGGACGACGTAGCCGCCGTTGTCCAGCTGCTCCTGGGTCAGCCCCAGCTCCTGGATGAGGTACCGCTGGACGAAGTCGCAGACGAACGGCCCGACGCTGGCCTCGACGCAGCCCCGGCGCGGCGGCGGCCCCGGCGCGAGGCCCAGGGGCTCGGCCTGCGCGGCGGCGGCCTCGGCGGCGGTGACCATGCCCTGCTCGGCCATCCGCGAGAGGACCTCGTCGCGCCGCGCGGTGGCGGCCTCGGGGTCGACGAACGGGTCGTCCTCGGTGGGGCTCTGCACCAGGCCGGCCAGCAGCGCGGCCTGCGGCAGCGTCAGCGCGGAGGCGTCGACGCCGAACAGGGCGCGGGCGGCGGGCTGCACGCCGTAGGCGTTGGAGCCGAAGTAGACGGTGTTGAGGTAGCGGGTGAGGATCTCGTCCTTGGTGTAGAGGTCCTCGATCGCCAGGGCCAGGCGTGCCTCGCGCACCTTGCGGCCGACGGTCTGCTCGGTGGCCGACACCCGCTCCTCCGGGGTGTCGGCGGCCTGCAGCAGGGTCTGCTTCACCAGTTGCTGGGTGAGCGTGGAGCCGCCCTCGGCCACCCCGCCGGCGACGATGTTGGTGGCCAGCGCGCGCACCGTGCCCTGCACGTCGAGCCCGTTGTGCTCGTGGAACCGCGCGTCCTCGATGGCGATCATCGCCTGCTTCATGACCTCGGCGATCTGCTCGGAGGCCACCGGCTGGCGGTTCTCGTCGTAGAAGTACGTGATCGGCTCGCCGTTCGCGGCCAGCAGCACGGTGTTGCCCGGCGGCGTGTCGACGGTGAACTCGGTGGGCAGGTCGCCCAGCAGGCCGGTGGAGCGCTGGGCGGCGACCGCCGGGCCGCCGATCCACGGGAGGAGCAGACCCGCCACCAGCGCCCCGGCGACCACGACGGTGGCGGCCAGACGCAGCAGCGTCCCAGCCGGACTGGGCCGGTCCATGGGCTCCCTCCTCGGCCGATCACTGGAACAGAGATCACCGCCGACCACAACCACCCGCGCCGGTGTGGCCCGCGGCGACGCGCTAGGGCTCGACGGCCAGCGGCACCGGCAGGTCGTCGCGGTGCAGGACCACCAGCGTGCTCACCGCGCGGGTCAGCACCACGTAGAGCCGGTTGAGCCCCCGCGGCTCGGCCGCCACGATCGCGGCCGGGTCGGCGACGACGACGGCGTCGAACTCCAGCCCCTTGGCCAGCGTCGCGGGGACGACGGCGACCCGCCCGGCCGCCGAGCCGTCGTCGGCGAGCACCTCGGCGGGCAGGCCGGCGTCGGCCAGCGACCGCGCCACCCCGGCGACCGCGGCGTCGGCGCAGACCACGCCGACCGACCCCGGCGCGGCGGCCAGCGCGGCGACGACCTCGGCCAGCGGCCCGGCGAGGTCGGCGACCGGCCGGACCTCCAGCGCGCCCGGGTCCCGGCGCACCGCGGTGGCCGGGCGCAGGCCGGGGGCGATGACCGGCAGCAGCCGGTTGGCGTAGTCGAGCACCTCACCGGGCACCCGGTAGCCCCGGGTGAGCGGCCGGACGGCGGTCTGCGGCCGGCCCAGGCCGGCGAGGGTCGGCGCCCAGTCCGCCGGCGACCCGGGGCCGGTGGCCTGCGCGAGGTCGCCGAGCACGGTGAGCGACCCGGCGGCCAGCCGGCGCGCGATCGCCCGGCACTGCATGGGGGTGAGGTCCTGCGCCTCGTCGACGACCACGTGCCCGTAGCCGGCGGTGCGCTCGACCAGCCCCGCGGCCTCGTCGACCAGGACGGCGTCGGCGGCGGTCCACGGGGTCGCGCGGACCGAGCGGGTGGCCGGGCGCAGCAGCAGGGCCTGCTCGTCGTCGGTCAGCACGCCGCGGGCGGCGCGGGCGAGGACGGCGGGGTCGGAGAGGAGCTCCGCCACGAGCGCGGCGGCGTCGCGGGCGGGCCAGACGGTGTCGCAGAATGCGCGGACCCCGGCGCTGCGGGCGGCGCGGCGGACCTCCCCGTCGGAGGGGCTGCCGCCGGCCTCCTCGTTCTGCCGGCGGGCCTCCTCGGCCAGCAGCAGCGCCAGCCGCTCGCGCCCGGCGGCGTGGTGCAGCCGCTGCTGGTCGTCGGCCAGGCGGCCGCGCCGGCGCAGGTCGTCGACGTGGCGCTTGAGCCGCTCGACCGGGACCCGGTACCGGCGGCCGGCCAGCGGGACGAGGACGTCGTCGGTGGGCTTGGCGATGGAGCCCCACAGCGCCCGCTCGAGCACCTGCGCCATACGGGCGTCGCCCTTGAGGACGGCGACCTCCGGGGCGTCCTGCGCCCGCACCGGCACACGCGCCGTCAGCTCGGCGACCGTCGTCTGGTCGACGTCGACCTCGCCGAGGGTGGGCAGCACCTGCTCGATGTAGCGCAGGAACGCCCGGTTCGGCCCGACGACCAGGACGCCGGTGCGCGCCAGCTGGCCGCCGTGCGTGTAGAGCAGGTAGGCCGCCCGGTGCAGGCCGACCGCGGTCTTGCCGGTGCCGGGCGCGCCCTGCACACACACCGACTCGGCCAGCGGGGCGCGCACGATCTCGTCCTGCTCGGGCTGGATGGTGGCCACGATGTCGCGCATGGGTCCGCTGCGCGGGCGCTCGATCTCCTGCCGCAGCAGCGCCGAGTCGTCCTCCTGGCCGGCGCCGAGCAGCTCGTCCTCGTAGCTCGTCAGCTCCCCGCCGGAGAAGCCGAAGCGGCGGCGGCGCACCAGGCCCTGCGGGTCGGCGGCGGTGGCCCGGTAGAACGGGCGGCTCATCGGGGCCCGCCAGTCGATGACCACCGGCCGGCCCGCGGCGTCGCGCACGTGCCGACGGCCGATGTGGAAGGTCTCGGTCGTGCCGTCGGGGGCGCCGGTGTCGGTGCGGCCGAAGAACGGCGGCACGCCCGGGTCGGCGGCCAGGGCGCGCAGCCGGTCGGCGCGGGCGGCGCCCAGCCGCTCGGAGGCCCAGGCGTCCACCCCGGCGTCGACGACGGCGGAGGCGGCGGCGCGCATCCCGGTCAGGCAGTCGGCGGCGCGGGCCAGGTGGGCGCGCTCGGCGGCCAGGACGGGGTCGGGAACGGGGGGTGCGGGAGGGCTCGTGCCGGTCGGTGGGGCGGACACGGTCGTTGGACGCTACGCCTCGCGGTGGCCCGCGTCACGCTCGTGACCCGGCGGTCCGATCCCCTCCCGGACGGTCACCGGGCTCGACGAGGTGGACGCGGACCGCCCGGAACTGGGCGGGGGTCGCCTCGAGCACCGCGCGCGTCGGCTCGCCGACCTCCAGCGCGGGGTCGCGGCGCAGCGCCGCCAGCGCGGCCAGCCGCGGGTCGGCGAGGACGGCGTCGACCATCGGCCGGTCGCCCCCGGTGAACAGGGCCTCGAGGCCGGCGGTGTGCGGCAGCAGCACGCGGGCGGCGGTCCCGGCGGCGGCGCCGACCACCGCGTCGGCCTGGTGGGTCCGGCGGCGGGCGAAGCGCTGCTGGCTCCAGCCGCCGGCCGCGCTGCGCCCCTGCACCAGCCGCGTGTCGACCTTGGAGACCACGAGGTCGGCGCCGTCGAAGACGCCGGTCGCCCACCGGCCCCGGCGCACGAGCAGGACGGCGGCGCGCCGGGGCTGCCGGGCGGCGGCGGTGAACGAGGTCAGCAGCGCCGGTGTCGGCGTCCACGCGAACGGTGCGCGCAGGGTCAGCGTGGTGCCGTCCCGGCAGGTGACGGCCACGGCGCCGTCGTCGTCCCCGGTCACCTCGACGAAGGGCCCGTGCCGCGCGGCGACGCCGTCGAGCCACCGGCCCAGCCGCTCCGGTGCGACGCCGAGGACGCGGCCGCCGCCGGCCGCCGGCCGGGGGCGGGTCACCGGCTCAGCCGGTCACCTCACCGGCGAGGACCGGCTCGGCGATGTTCTCGGCGGGCACGTGCAGCAGCCGCTGGGCCACCAGCACGACGACGGCGGCGAGCCCGGCCGACACCGTCGCCACGAGGAAGGCCGCGTTGGCGCCGGCGGTGTCGACGATCTTCCCGGCGATCGACGTGCCGACGGCGACCCCCAGCCCGAGCGCGGTGCCGATCCAGGTGAAGGCCTCGGTGACGGCGGTCCGCGGGACGATGATCTCGGCGAGGGTGAACGAGCTGATCAGCGACGGCGACACCGCGATGCCGGCGACCACCACGAACGGGATCATCACCCAGACGCTGTCGACGACGACCAGCGGCACGGTGAGCACGGTGAGCACCAGCAGGACGACCAGCAACCGGTGCCGCAGCGGGTGGTGCCAGTGCACGGCGCCCCAGCCGATGCCGCTGACCATCGAGCCCACCGCCAGCCCCGCGATGAGCACACCCGACAGGCCCATGGCGTCGGCCTCGTCGGCGAAGGCGACCAGCGCGATCTCCAGCGTGCCGAGGACCGAGCCGACGGCGGCGCCGACGACGAACAGCACGCGCAGGCCGGGCGTGCGGATCGCCGAGGGCCCGCGGCGCGCCTCGTGGCCGTGCGGCGGGGGTTCGGTCCGGCGCTGGGCGGCGAACAGCAGCGCGCCCACGACGGCGAGGGTGAACGCGGTGACCACGCCGGAGGTGGCGTGCCCGGTGGTGGACAGGAAGGTGACCAGCACCGGCCCGACGATGAAGACCAGTTCGTCGACCACCGACTCCATGGCCAGCGCGGCGGGCAGCCGCTTGGTGCCGCGCAGCAGGTGGGTCCAGCGCACGCGGATCATCGAGGCGACCGGCGGGATGCACGCGCCCGCGACGCCCGCGGTGGCGAAGAGCGTCCAGCGCGGCCAGTCGTCCTTGACCGCGGCCAGGAACGCCGCCCCCGCGGCGGCGAAGACGAGCACGACCGGGACGAGCACGCGGCGCTGGCCGAAGGTGTCGGCCAGCCGCCCCAGCAGCGGGCCGGCCAGGGCGGTGGTGACCGCGCCGGCCGCCGCCACCGTGCCGCCCAGCCCGTACGAGCCGGTCTCGGACGCCACCAGGAGGACGCACCCCAGGCCCACCATCGACAGCGGGAGCCGCCCGACGAAGGCGGCGAGCACCATGGGCAGTGCGTGCGGCGTGCGCAGCACGTGCAGGTAGGGACTGAGCAAAGGAGGGGGACCTGTCGTCAGGGGGACGCGGGTTCACTCCACGCTAACCGACGGCGGCACGGCGGGCAGGCGGACCGCTTGCGTTCCGTGTGCGGACGGACACGGGCCCCGCCCCGGACGACGCTGTCCGACGCGGGGCCCGCGGGACCCGGGGGGGGGGGGGGGGGGGGGGGGGGGGGGGGGGGGGGGGGGGGGGGGGGGGGGGGGGGGGGGGTGGGGGGGGGGGGG
>NZ_JBJGZA010000029.1:0-56953 GCF_054050255.1 Geodermatophilus sp. SYSU D00700
CCCCCCCCCGCCCCCCGACCCACCCCCCCCCCCCCCCCCCCCCCCCCCGCGCCCCCCGCCCGCCGGCGCCCCCCCCCCCCCCCCGGGCGGAGTCGGCGGCCTGGGTGGCGTCGCCGTAGACGGTGTAGAAGACCGTGGCCTCGCGCAGGTCGCTGGTGACCCGGGCGTCGGTCACGGTGACCATGCCCAGCCGCGGGTCCTTGATCTGCGACTCGATGGCCGACGAGACGATCTGACGGATGCGCACCGCGAGCTTGCGGGCGCGGGCGGGGTCGGCCATGGAGAACTCCGGTGGTCGGGGGCGCGTCGGGCGCGCCCGGTCGGGCAGGGGGCGAGCGGGGAGGTCGCTCCAGACCTACGAGTCCGTGGCGGAGAACAGCTGCCGGTGCGTCGACAGCAGCGTCACCTCCGGCCGCTCGGCCAGCAACCGCTCGCAGGCGTCGAGGACGTCGGTCACCTGACCGGCGTCGCCCGCGACGGTGGCGACCCCGACCTGCACGCGGCGGTGCAGGTCGAGGTCGCCCACCTCCGCGGCGGCCACGGCGAAGCGGCGCCGCAGCTCGGCCACGATCGGCCGGACGACGGCGCGCTTGCCCTTGAGCGAGTGGACGTCGCCCAGCAGCAGGTCGGCGGTCAGCGACCCCGTGAACACGAAGGACCCTCCTGCCCCCCTGGAAGGACCTCCCTGCCCCCCACCGCTCGCAGGCTCACGGCGGGACCCTGCAGAGAGGCCGACGGACGCTCGCGGCGGGATCCTGCAGGAGGGCCGGGCGCCCTCCTGCAGGATCCCGTCGTCACCTCGCGCTCACGCGCGCGGCTTCTCGCGGACCTCGAACGTCTCGATGACGTCCTCGACCTTGATGTCGTTGAACGACCCCAGGCCGATACCGCACTCGTAGCCCTCGCGGACCTCGGTGACGTCGTCCTTGAAGCGGCGCAGCGACTCGACGGTGAGGTTGTCGGCGACGACGACCCCGTCCCGGACCAGCCGGGCCTTCGAGTTCCGGTTGATCGTGCCGCTGCGGACGATGGAGCCCGCCACGTTGCCGATGCGCGGCACCCGGAAGACCTCGCGGACCTCCGCCGTGCCGAGCGCGACCTCCTCGTACTCCGGCTTGAGCATGCCCTTGAGGGCCGCCTCGATCTCCTCGATCGCCTGGTAGATGACCGAGTAGTAGCGGACGTCGATGCCCTCGCGGTTGGCGAGCTCGGTGGCCTGGCCCTCGGCCCGGACGTTGAAGCCCAGGACGATGACGTCGTCGGCCAGCGCCAGGTCGATGTCGCTCTTGGTGATCGACCCGACGCCGCGGTGGATGACCCGCAGCGAGACGTCGTCGCTCACCTCGATCTTCATCAGGGCCTCCTCGAGCGCCTCCACGGTGCCCGAGTTGTCGCCCTTGATGATCAGGTTGAGCTGGCGGTTCTCCTTGAGCGCGGCGTCGAGGTCCTCGAGGCTGATCCGCTTGCGCATGGAGGCGTTCTGCGCGTTGCGGATGCGGGCCTGCCGCCGGTCGGCGATCTGCCGGGCGACGCGGTCCTCCTCCACCACGAGGAAGGTGTCACCGGCACGCGGCACCGAGGTGAGGCCGACGACCTGCACGGGGCGGGCCGGCGAGGCCTCCTTCAGCTTGTTGCCGTACTCGTCGAGCAGCGACCGGACGCGGCCGTAGGCGTCGCCGGCCACGATCGAGTCGCCGACGCGCAGCGTGCCGCGCTGGACCAGCACCGTGGCGACCGGGCCCCGGCCCTTGTCCAGCTTGCCCTCGATGACCACGCCCTGCGGGTCCTGCTCGGCGTTGGCGCGCAGGTCCAGCGAGGCGTCGGCGGTCAGCAGGATCGCCGCGAGCACGTCGTCGATGCCCTGCCGGGTGGTCGCGGAGACGTCGACGAACATCGTGTCGCCGCCGTACTCCTCGGCCACCAGGCCGTACTCGGTGAGCTGCTGGCGGATCTTGGCGGGGTTGGCCCCCTCCTTGTCGATCTTGTTGACCGCCACCACGATCGGCACGTCGGCGGCCTGGGCGTGGTTGAGCGCCTCGACCGTCTGCGGCATGACGCCGTCGTCGGCGGCGACCACCAGGACGACGATGTCGGTCACCTTCGCGCCACGGGCACGCATCGCGGTGAACGACTCGTGACCCGGGGTGTCGATGAAGGTGATCGGCCGCTCCTCGCCCTCCAGCTCGGAGGCGACCTGGTAGGCGCCGATGTGCTGGGTGATGCCGCCGGCCTCCCGCGCCACCACGTTGGTGTTGCGGATGGCGTCGAGCAGCTTGGTCTTGCCGTGGTCGACGTGACCCATGACGGTGACCACCGGCGGGCGCGCGACCCAGTCGGCCTCGTCGCCCTCGTCGCCGAAGGTGAGGTCGAAGGTCTCGAGGAGCTCGCGGTCCTCGTCCTCCGGCGAGACGACCTGGATGTCCCAGCCGATCTCGGCACCGAGCAGCTGCAGGGTGTCCTCGTTCACCGACTGCGTCGCGGTGACCATCTCGCCCAGGTGGAACAGGGCGGTCACCAGCGCCGCAGGCTGGGCGCCGATGCGCTCGGCCAGGTCGGTCAGCGAGGCGCCGCGCGGCAGCCGGACGGTCTGGCCGTTGCCACGGGGCAGGCTGACGCCGCCCATGCTGGGCGCCGCCATCTGGTCGAACTCCTGGCGCCGCTGCTTCTTGCTCTTGCGCCCGCGGACGGGACCGCGCCCGCCCGGACGGCCGAAGGCACCCGCGGTGCCCGCACCGGAGCCACCGCGGCCACGGCCGCGGCCACCGCCGCCACGGAACCCGCCGGCCGGCGCGCCACCGCCGCCGCCACCGGGGGCACCGCCACCGGGACGGAAACCGCCGCCACCGCCGGGAGCACCCGGACGGCCACGGCCACCGGGACCGCCGGGACCGCCACCGGGACGGCCGGCACCGCCGGGACGCGGCGGCATCATGCCCGGCGAGGGGCGCGGCGGCATCATGCCCGGGTTGGGACGGGGCCCGCCCGGACCGGCCGCGGGGCGCGGGCCACCGGCACCGGGGCCCGGACGCGGACCACCGGGACGGGGTGCACCCGCCGGGGGACGCGGACCGCCGGCACCGGGGCCGGGACGGGGGCCACCGGCGGCCGGGCCCGGACGCGGGCCAGCGGCAGCCGGCCCCGGACGCGGGGCGCTGCTGAAGGGGTTGTTGCCCGGCCGGGGCGCCGGACGCGGACCCGGACGCGGGCCGGCGCCCGGAGCACCCGGCGCGGCGGCGGGACCGCCGGGACGGGGAGCGCCGGGAGCCGCCGGCCGCGGGGCGGCCGGCCGGGCCGGGCCGGGGACGGGCCCACCGGCCGGGCGCGACGCCGGGGCACCGGGGCGCGGGGCGCCGGGAGCCGCCGGACGCGGGCCCTCGGGGGCCGCAGGCTGCTGCGCCGGGGGCTGCTGCACCGGCGCGCTCGCGGCCGGCGCCTGGGGCGCGGCCGGGCGCGGGCCGGGGGTGGGCATGCCGGGGCGCGGCGCGCCCGGGCGGACCCCCGGGGTTGGGCCGGCCGACGGCGCGGGCGCCGGTGCGGCGGGCGCCTGCGGCGCGGCGGGCTGCGGCGCGGACGGGCGCGGGGCGGCCGGACGGGCGGCGGTGGCGGCGCCACCGTTGCCCCCGTTGCCGCCGCCGGACGCGGCGCCGAGGGCCTCCCGCAGCCGCCGGGCCACGGGGGCCTCGACGGTGGAGGAGGCGGACTTCACGAACTCGCCCTGCTCCTTGAGCTTGGCGAGCACGGTCTTGCTGTCGACCCCGAACTCCTTGGCGAGTTCGTGGACGCGGGCTTTGCCTGGCACGGATCTCCTCTGGTGAGGCCGGCGGCTCGCCCGCGCGACCTCGTCGTCAGTGGTGCATGGTCTGGCTTGTCATCGTGGGGACTTCACGGCTGACTCATCCGACGACGTCCTGCTCTCGACGTGCGGACCGGCCGGGTGCCGGTCCGTCTGGGGAAGTGCGGTCTGTCGTTCGTTCGCTGTCGCCCGTCCCGGGCCCGGGTCGGGCGGCGCCGCGGCGCCGAGGACGTGGGCCCGGAGCGGACCGGCCTCCACCGCGGCGCCGCCTCCGGGGAGGCGCAGCGCCCGGGAGAAGGCCCGGCGTCGCTCCGCTGCGTGCAGGCACTCCGGGGTGGGGTGCAGCGACGCTCCCCGGCCGGGGAGCCTCCTCCGCGGATCGGGCACGAGGGTCCCGGACCGGTGGACGACACGCAGCAGGTCGGTGACCGGAGCGCGCTTCCGGCAGCCCACACAGGTGCGCACCGGGATCGACGTTTCGGCCACCCGACACTCTAGCGCGCGGCGGGGCCCCGTTGTTCCGGGCGCCGGTAGCCGGGGCGCGGGCCGCCTCCGCCGGGGGACGTCCGGCCGCCGGGCGCGCCGGCGCGCACCGGCGGCGGGCCCGAGCGCAGCGGCGGGCGGCCCACCCCGGGCGAGGGCTCCGCGTCGTCGGCCTGGGCGTCGCTGCGGATGTCGATGCGGCAGCCGGTCAGCCGGGCGGCGAGGCGGGCGTTCTGCCCCTCCTTGCCGATGGCGAGCGAGAGCTGGTAGTCGGGGACGACCACCCGCACGGCCCGGGCCTTGGGGTCGACCAGGGTCGCGGAGTCCACCCGCGCCGGGCTGAGCGCCGAGGCGACGAAGGTGGCCGGGTCGTCGGACCAGTCGACGATGTCGATCTTCTCGCCGTGCAGCTCGCTCATGACGTTGCGCACCCGCTGGCCCATCGGCCCGATGCAGGCGCCCTTGGCGTTCAGGCCGGGGACGGACGTGCGGACGGCGATCTTCGAGCGGTGGCCGGCCTCGCGGGCCACGGCGACGATCTCGACGCTGCCGTCGGCGATCTCGGGGACCTCGAGGGCGAACAGCTTGCGGACCAGGTTGGGGTGGGTGCGCGAGACGGTCACCTGCGGGCCGCGGTAGGTGCGGGCGACCGACACGACGTAGGCGCGCAGCCGGCTGCCGTGCGGGTAGCGCTCGCCGGGCACCTGCTCGGCGGCCGGGAGCACCGCCTCGACCTTGCCGATGTCGACCAGGACCGAGCCCTGCGCGTTGCGGCGGGCGTCGGCCTGGACCACACCGCTGACGATGTCGCCCTCCTTGCCCGCGTACTCGCCGAAGGTCTGCTCGTGCTCGGCGTCGCGGAGCCGCTGGACGATGACCTGCTTGGCGGTGCTGGCCGCGATCCGGCCGAAGTCCGACGGGGTGTCGTCCCACTCGCGCACGACCTCGCCGTCGGCGCCGAGCTCCTGGGCCAGCACCGCGACCTCGCCGCTCTTGCGGTCCACGTGGACCCGCACGTGCTTGGCGGCGCCGTCGGCGTGCCGGTAGGCGGTCACCAGCGCCGTCTCGATCGCCTCGATGACCGTGTCGACGGGGATGCCCTTCTCCCGCTCGACCGCCTTGAGGGCGGTCACGTCGATGTTCACTGTCCTCCTCCGTCGTCGCCCTCGTCGTCGTCCGCGTCCACCGGCTCGTCGTGCACGTCGTCGTGCACGTCGTCGTGCACGTCGTCCTGCGCGTCGTCCTGCGCGTCGTCGTCGCGGCCGGGCCGCCCGAACTCGACCTGCACCCGGCCGGCGCCCAGCTCCGCCCACGGCACCTGCCGCTCGACGGGCGGCTTCTTCCGCGCGCCGGGCTTGCCCGGCTTCTCGACCGCGAGGGTGACCCCCGCGTCGTCGACGGCGGTGACCCGGCCGGTCACCTGCTCGGCCGAGCCGGCCGGGCCGACGGCGACCGTGACCAGCCGGCCGGTGTTGCGCCGCCAGTGCCGCGGCTCGGTCAGCGGCCGGTCGACGCCGGGGCTGGTCACCTCGAGCACGTAGGGCGCGCGGCCGAGCTCGCCGTCGTTGCGGTCGAGCACGGCCGAGACCGCGCGGCTGACCTCGGCGACGTCGTCGAGGGACACGCCCTCGTCGCGGTCGACGACGACCCGGACGACGCTGCGCCGGCCGGCGGGGGTGACGACCAGCTCCTCGAGGTCGTACCCGGCCTCGGCGACCACCGGCTCGATCCAGCCCGCCAGCCTCGTGGCGGCCGGGTCCTGCTGTCGCGTGGCGGACACGGGCTCCCCTCCCCTCCTGCACCGGTCGGAGCTCGTGCTCGGCGGACCGCACCCCGGGGACCGCGGACGGCGGCGCGCACGCCTTCCGGCGGCGTACCCGGGAAGAGGTCAGGCTACCGCTCCCCCACCGCGTCGGCCCCGGCCGCTCCGGGCCCGCGGCCCACGGCGGGCGGCCCGCCCGTCGCTGCCGGGGGCGGGACGGGGCGCCTGGGAGGATGGCCGTGATGTCCACCTCCTCCCCCGCCGGGTTCTCCCGGCGCCGCCTGCTGGCCGGCGCCGCCGGCCTGGCGATGCTGGCGGCCGGGTGCACCTCCGGCGGATCGGCCGGCGGGGCGGCCGGCGCCGGGCGCACCGCGGCGCAGGACGACCGGCTGGCCGGCCAGCTGCCCGTGCAGGAGGCGGTGGTGGCCGCCTACGACGCCGCCGCGGCCGCCGACCCCGCCCTCGGCGGCCGGGTGGCGCCCCTCGCCGGGCAGGCCCGCACGCAGCTGGACCGGCTGCGGGCGGCGGTCCCCACGGCCACCGCCACGGCGACGGCTCCCCCGCCCGCGCCACCGGCCGGTACGGACGTGACGGGGTGGCTGCGCGAGCAGGTGGCCGCGGCCGCCGCCTCGCACGCCGGCGCCTGCCTGGAGGTCTCCGGCGCCCGGGCGGCGCTGCTGGGCTCCGTGGCGGCCGGGCTGCGCGGCCACGAGGCCGCGCTGGCGGCCGGAGGACCCGCGTGAGGGAGGACCGACGTGGCCGATGACGGGGCCCCCGCCGGGGACGAGGACGGCGCCCTGCGGGAGGCGCTGGCCGCCGAGCACGCGGCGGTGTGGGGCTACGGCGTCGTCGGCGCGGCGCTGCCGCCCGGCGGGCGCGCCGCCGCGGTCGGCGGCGAGCAGGCCCACCGCGACCTCCGCGACCGGCTGGCCGCGCTGGTCGACGAGCGCGGCGCGGACCCGGTGCCGGCGGAGGCCGGCTACGAGCTGCCGTTCCCGGTGCTGTCCCCCGTCGACGCCGCCGCGCTCGGCGCCGTCCTGGAGGAGGGCGTGTCGGAGAGCCTGGTGGCGCTGCTCGGAGCCGCGGAGGAGCCGGACGTGCGCCGGCTCGCACTCGACGCACTGGCGGCCGCGGAGGTCCGCGCCGTCGCCTGGCGCGCCGCGGCCGGGCGGCCGGAGACCACCACGGCGCTGCCGGGCATCGACTCGTAGGCGTCAGAGGCCGCCGAGGAAGGCGTCGGTGACGGCGACCGCGGTGCTGCTCGACCCGCCGCCCTCGACCAGCGTCGCGAAGGCGATGTCCCCCTGGGGCCCGGCGAGCTGGTAGCCCATGAACCAGCCGTGGGCGTCCGGCGGGGTGTTGCTGCCGAACTCCGCGGTACCGGTCTTGCCGTGGACCTCGCCGCGGTCGCCGAGCTCGGTCGCCGTCCCGCTGAGCACCACCTGGCGCATCATCGGCCGCAGCTGGTCGAGCACCGCCGGTCCCGGCCCCTCCGGCGCGGCGCCGGCGGGCTCGGCGCCCACGACCTCGACCGGCCCGGCCGGCGTGCCGCTGGCGATGCCGGCGGCCACCAGCGCCAGCTGCGCCGGGCTCATCAGCACCTCGCCCTGGCCGATCGCGTTCGCCGCCTTGGTCGTCCCGGTGGAGTCGGAGGGGACGCTGCCGGAGAACACCTCGACCGGCAGCCGCCAGTCGCTGCCCACGCCGTAGGAGGCGGCCGCGGTGGCCAGGGCGTCGTCGGGGAGCTGCAGGCCGGCCTGGATGAAGGTCGTGTTGCACGACTGCGCGAAGGCCTCGGTGAAGGGGACGGTGCCGAGGTCGAAGCGGTCCTGGTTCTCGAACTCGCGGCCGTCGACCGCCGTCGTCCCCGGGCAGGGCACCGCCGCGTCGGGGGTCACCGTCCCCGCCGACAGCAGTGCCGTGGCCGTGATCGCCTTCATGCTCGACCCGGGCGGGTACTGCCCGGTGAGCGCGTTGCCGGCCGCTGCGGCCTCGTTGGCGGACACGGCCAGGACCTCGCCGGTGCCCGGCCGCACGACGACCAGGTGGGTGGGCAGCGGCTGGGTCGCGACGGCCGCGTCGGCGGCCTCCTGCAGCTCGCGCACGATCGGCGTCTGCAGCGGCCGGCCGGGAACGGGCTCGACGGCGGCCACCTCACGGCCGGGGTCGCCGGTGGCCTCGTCGGTGCTCGCCACCGAGACGGTGAAGCCGGGGGTGCCGGTGAGCTGCTCCTGGAAGGCGCGCTGCAGCCCCGACAGGCCGAGCTCGTCGCCGGCGGCATAGGCGGCGACCCCGTCGGTGGTGGTCTCCTCGATCACCTCGGCGGTGGCATCGCCCACCCGGCCCAGCAGCGCGGCGGCGAACCGGGGGGACGGGGCGAGCAGCCGGGTGTCGGTGGGGAACACAGCACCGGGCAGGTCGAACACCTGCGCGCGGATGGCCTCGAAGTCCGGCCGGCGCAGGGTGATGACCGGGACGAACTGGCCGGGCGGGGCCGCCTGGACGTCGGCGGTGATCTCCTCGGCCGCGACGCCGGTGGCCGCCGAGAGCGCGGCCGCCAGCCCCGGCAGGTCGGTGACCTGGGCGGGGTCGACGCCCACGTTGACCACCTCGGTGGGCGTGAACAGCGGCCGGCCGGCGGCGTCGGTGATCGCGGCGCGCTCGGGCAGCGACCGGGCCAGCTGCAGGCGCTGGCCCTCCCCGAGCTCGGGGTGCACGAGCGTCGGCGCGGCCACGACCTGCCAGCCCTCGTCGGCCTCGCGCAGCTCCAGCGCGGCGTCGTAGGTCCAGTCGGGGGCGGCGGCGAGGTCCCAGGTGGCGGTCCAGCCGGCGGTGGCGGTGCCGTCCTCGACCGTGACGTCCCCGAGGTCGGCGGACAGGGTGGCCCCGGGGAGGTCGGCGGCGGTCTGCTCGAGCAGCGCGGTGGCCGCGGCGGGGTCGCTGGTGGCCTCGGCCGCGGCACCGGTGTCCCCGCCGGCCCAGTCGTCGAGGAAGGCCTGCGCGGCGGCGCGGACGTCGTCCTCGGAGCTGCCCGAGCAGGCCACGAGGACCGGCGCCGAGAGGAGGGTGAGGACCGTGCCGAGGACCGCCGTGCGTCGTGCTGCCACGTCGGCACACCCTGTCAGACCGCGCCGATGATCCGCGGGAGGCTCAGAAGAGGACGCTGGCGTAGCAGCCGACCTCGCGGAAGCCGACGCGGCGGTACACCGCGCGGGCCGGGGCGTTGTAGTCGTTGACGTAGAGGCTCACGACCGGCGCGATCGAGGTCCGGGCGTACTCGACGACGGCGGCCATGCCGGCGGCGCCGATCCCCCGGCCGCGGGCCTCGGGCGCGGTCCACACGCCCTGCACCTGGCACACCGCGCGCGACACCGCCCCGATCTCGGCCTTGAACAGCACCCGGCCGTCCTCGATCCAGGCCAGCGACTGGCCGGCGCGCACGAGGTCCTCGACCCGCGCCCGGTAGCCGGCGCCGCCGTCGACCCGCAGCGGGCTGACCCCGACCTCCTCGGTGAACATCGCCACCGAGGCCGGCAGGAGGACGTCGACCTCGGCCGGCCGGACCGGCCGCACCCGCGGCTCGGGCACCACCGCCGGCGGGCCCTCCATGGCCAGCAGCGGCTGCCGCGGCCGGTGGTCGCGGGCCGGACCCCAGGAGGGCTCGAGCAGCTCCCACAGCGGGCCGACGGCGGCGGCCGGGCCGACGATCGTCGAGCAGCGCCGGCCGGCCCGGCGGGCCCGATCGGCGAAGGCGGTGGCGGCGGCCCGCTCGGCGCCGGGGACGGCGAACGGGATCAGGTTGGCCCCGGCGAGGCAGACCGCGTCGAGGGTGCGGCCGCTGCCGATGCCCCACAGCGGCGCGCCCAGCGCGGCCGGGCCGGTGCCGGCCGCCTCGACCCGGCCGGCGAGGACGCAGGCCGCGACCGGGTCGGCGGACAGCAGCCGGCGGACGGCCGGCTCGTCGCCCTCGTCGAGGACGCGAGCCGTCGGGGTGGTGGGGCGGGTGGACGACCCGGTCGAGCGGAGCACGGTGGGAGCGGAGGGTCAGGAGACGGTGACGACGGGCGGGCCGGAGGGGACGCCGTCGTCGAGCTGCTCACCGGCGATCCGCATGGCCTCCTCGATGAGCGTCTCGACGATCTGCGACTCGGGCACGGTCTTGACGACCTGGCCCTTCACGAAGATCTGACCCTTGCCGTTGCCCGAGGCCACCCCCAGGTCGGCCTCGCGGGCCTCGCCGGGACCGTTGACGACGCAGCCCATCACCGCGACCCGCAGCGGCACCTCCAGCCCGTCGAGGCCGGCGGTGACCTCGTCGGCGAGCTTGTAGACGTCGACCTGCGCGCGCCCGCAGGAGGGGCAGCTGACGATCTCCAGGCCGCGCTGGCGCAGGTTGAGCGACTCGAGGATCTGCGTGCCGACCTTCACCTCCTCCGCGGGCGGGGCGGAGAGGGAGACGCGGATGGTGTCGCCGATGCCCTGGGACAGCAGCGCACCGAAGGCGACGGCGGACTTGATCGTGCCCTGGAACGCGGGGCCGGCCTCGGTGACGCCCAGGTGCAGCGGGTAGTCGCACTGCGCGGCGAGCAGCTCGTAGGCGCGGACCATGACCACCGGGTCGTTGTGCTTGACCGAGACCTTGATGTCGCGGAAGTCGTGCTCCTCGAACAGCGAGCACTCCCACAGCGCCGACTCCACGAGCGCCTCGGGGGTGGCCTTGCCGTACTTGGCCAGCAGCCGCTTGTCCAGCGAGCCGGCGTTGACGCCGATCCGGATCGGGATGCCGGCGGCCTTGGCCGCCTTGGCGATGTCGCCGACCTTGTCGTCGAACTTCTTGATGTTGCCGGGGTTGACGCGGACCGCCGCGCAGCCGGCGTCGATCGCGGCGAACACGTAGCGCGGCTGGAAGTGGATGTCGGCGATGACCGGGATCTGCGACTTCCGCGCGATGATCGGCAGCGCCTCGGCGTCGTCGGTGTCGGGGACGGCGACGCGCACGATCTGGCAACCCGACGCGGTGAGCTCGGCGATCTGCTGCAGCGTCGCGTTGACGTCGGCGGTCTTGGTCGTCGTCATCGACTGCACGCTGACGGGGTGGTCGCTGCCGACGCCGACGTCGCCCACCATCAGCTGGCGGGTCTTGCGCCGGGGCGCGAGGACGGGCGGGGGCAGTGCGGGCATGCCGAGACCGACGGAGGTCGCCATGCCTGCGAGTATCCCCGGTCCCACGGGGTCGGTGCCGACGACTACTGGAGTGTGATCGGGTTGACGACGTCGGCGACGAGCAGCAGCCCGGACAGGGCGATGAACAGGCCCGCCACCACGTAGGCGACCGGCATCAGTCGCGCGATGTCGAACGGGCCGGGGTCGGGGCGGCCGCGCAGCCGGGCGACGACCGAGCGGGCCTTCTCGTACAGCGCACCGGCCACGTGCCCGCCGTCGAGCGGGTAGATCGGCAGCAGGTTGAACAGGAACAGCACGAGGTTCACGCTGGCCAGCAGGCTCAGGAAGAAGCTGAGCTTCTCCGCGCCGCTGAACTCCTGGATGGCGAACACCTCGCCGGAGATCCGGCCGACGCCGACGACGCCGATCGGCCCGTTCTCGTCGCGCTCCTCGCCGAGGAAGGCCGCGCGGAACAGCTGCGGGACCTTCTCGGGGATCTCGACGAGCCGCTGCACCGACTGGCTGACCACCATGCCGAAGTAGCCGGGCAGGTCGGCGACGGACTGGCGGGCGAAGCCGACCACCGGACCGACGCCGAGGTAGCCGGCGGTGACGGTGCCGTCCTCGGTCGCGACGACGTTCTCGATCGGGGTGACGGTGAGCTCGCGGGCCGCGCCGTCGCGCTCGACGGTGAGCGCCAGCGGCTCCCCCGCCGAGCCGCGGATCGCCTGCTGCACCACGGTCCAGCTGTCGTGGGCGGTGGGGTCGACCGCCCGGCCGTCGATCGCGACGATCGTGTCGCCCGGGCGCAGGCCGGCCTCGGCCGCGGGGCTGGCCACCGGCCGGGCACAGTTCGCGCTGCCCTCCTCGCAGACCTGCCCGGCACCGGCGCCGCTGGTGACGATCGGGATGTCGCACACGTCCCGGCGCTCGGCCTCGGCGACGGCGATGCTCTCGGCGCCCGCGGGCACGACGCAGGCGGGGACGGTCTGCACCTGGGTGGTGATGACGTTGGTGCCGATGGCGGTGAGCGTGATCGTGAAGAACAGGACCGCCAGGACGAGGTTGTGCAGCGGGCCGGCGGCCATGACGATCACGCGCTGCCACCAGGGCTTGGCGTAGAACACGCGGCCGGCGTCGCTGGGCCGGACGTCGTTGAGCGCCTGGCCGCGCACCTCGGCGATGAAGCTGCGCATCCGGGTGGCGCGGACGCTCTCGCCCTCCTCGGCCGGCGGGATCATGCCGACGATGCGGACGTAGCCGCCGAGCGGGATGGCCTTGATGCCGTACTCGGTCTCGCCGCGGCGGCGGGAGAACAGCGTGGGGCCGAAGCCGACCATGAACTGCGGCACCCGCATGCCGAACTTCCGGGCCCACCAGAAGTGACCGGCCTCGTGGAACGCGATGGAGGCGAGCAGCCCGACGAAGAACGCGGCGATGCCGAGGACGGTCAGCAGGGTGCTCAGCTGGGGCCTCCGACGAGGGCGGCGCGGGCGTGCTGCCGGGCCCACCGTTCGGCGGCCAGCACGTCGTCCACGCAGGTGGGGGCGCCGAGGTCCGGCGCGTCGTCGAGGGTACGCGCGACCAGGCCCACGACGTCCGGGAAACGCAGCCGGCCGGCGAGGAACGCCGCGACCGCCTCCTCGTTGGCGGCGTTGAACACCGCCGGGACGACGCCGCCGGCCTCGCCCGCGGCGCGCGCGAGCCGGACCGCCGGGAACGCCTCCTCGTCGAGCGGCGCGAACTCCCAGGTGCTCGCCGTCGACCAGTCCAGCGCCGGCTGCACGTGCGGCAGCCGGTCGGGCCAGGCCAGTGCCAGCGCGATCGGCAGCCGCATGTCCGGCGGGCTGGCCTGGGCGATGGTGGCGCCGTCGGCGAAGGTGACCATCGAGTGCACGATCGACTGCGGGTGCACGACGATGTCGATGTCGGCGTAGGGGACGCCGAAGAGCAGGTGGGCCTCGATGAGCTCGAGGCCCTTGTTGACCAGGGTCGCGGAGTTGATCGTCACGACCGGGCCCATGTCCCAGGTCGGGTGCGCCAGTGCCTGCTCGCGCGTGACGTCGGCGAGGTCGGCGGCGCTGCGGCCGCGGAACGGCCCGCCGCTGGCGGTGAGCACCAGCCGGGCCACCTCGCTCCGGTGCCCGCCGCGCAGGCACTGCGCCAGCGCGGAGTGCTCGGAGTCGACCGGCACCAGCTGGCCGGGCCCGGCCGCCGCGGTGACCAGGTCGCCACCGGCGACCAGCGACTCCTTGTTGGCCAGGGCGACGACGTTGCCCGCCCGGAGCCCGGCCAGCGTGGGGCCCAGGCCGATCGAGCCGGTGATGCCGTTGAGGACGACGTCGGCGGGGCGGGCGGCCAGCTCCTCGGCGGCGCGCGGCCCGGCGAGGATCTCCGGCAGCGCGTACTCGCCCCTCGCCCAGCCGCGCTGCGACGCGGCGGCGTAGAAGGCCAGCTGCAGGTCCTGCGCGGCGGTGGCCCGCGCCACGGCCACGGTGCGCACGCCGAGGGTCAGCGCCTGCTCGGCCAGCCGGGCGACGTCGCCGCCGCCGGCGGCGAGTGCGGTGATCCGCAGCCGGTCGGGGTTCTGCTCGGCGACCGCGATCGCCTGCCGGCCGATCGAGCCGGTCGAGCCCAGCACGGTGACCTCGCGCGGCTCGCTCATGCCCTGATCCTCCCCGACGCGCCCGGCGTACAGCATCCGACCTCGCCCGGTGGTGGCCGGTCCCGGCTGGCAGGATGGGCCTCGTGAGCGAGCAGCACGGTCCCGGGGTCCGCCAGCACAACCCCGCCACCACGCGGGTCAACCAGCCCAACCGTGAGGAGGGCGTCGTCCGGGCCGGGGAGCACCCGATCGAGGAGGAGCGCCCCGAGGACTGGGGCTGGCACGGCCGCGCCGGCAAGTGGGCGCAGATCGTCGGCTGGCTGATGACCCTGGCGATCCTGTCCTACCTGTGGGGCAACCACGAGGCCCGCATGGAGGACCTCTGGCTGCTCGCCATCGCCGGGCTGATGGCCGGCTCGCTCCTGTGGGACCTGCGGCGCAAGCGCACGGCCTGGCGCCCCTAACAGAGGATCGTTCCAGCACCACACGCGACCCGGTCCGGCTCTGCCGGGCCGGGTCGACGCGTCTCAGGTGGCCGTGACCCCGATCGCCGCGCCGACGGCGTAGGTGATCCCCGCGGCCAGCGCACCGAACAGCAGCTGCCGCAGCCCCGCGTACCACCAGGCCCGCGGGGTGAAGCGCGAGGACAGCGCCCCGGCGGCGAACAGGCCGATCCCGCCGCACAGCAGCGCCACCCACAGCAGCGAGAAGCCGAACAGGAAGGGCAGCAGCGGGACCACCGCCCCGGTGGCGAAGGTGAGGAACGACGACACCGCCGCGGTCCACGGCGAGGGCTTGTCGGCCGGGTTGAGCCCGAGCTCCGCGACCACGTGCAGTCGCAGCGCGGTGTCGGGGTCGCGGTGCAGCTGGACGGCCACCTGCCGGGCCAGGTCGGCGTCGACGCCGCGGGCCCGCATCATCTCGACCAGCTCCGCGAGCTCACCGCCCGGGTTGCGCTCGAGCTCGCGCCGCTCCTTCTCCACCTCGAGGTCGAGCTGCTCGTTCTGCGTGCGCACCGAGGTGTACTCCCCCAGCGCCATGGAGATGGCGCCGGCGACCAGGCTCGCCACCCCGGAGAGCACGATCGCGCGGGACGAGGCACCCCCGCCGCCGACGCCGGCCACCAGCGCGGTGTTGGTCACCAGCCCGTCCATGGCGCCGAAGACGGCGGCCCGCAGCCACCCGCCCGAGACGTCGGCGTGGCTGTGCTCGTGGGCCTCGGCGGCCGGCGCCTCCGAGCTCACCCGTCGGCCTCGGCGCCCAGCTCCACCGGCGGCTCCAGGGACGGCGCGGGGACGGCCACGGCGGGGACGCCCTCGACCCGGTCGGCCGCGGCCAGCTGCCCGCAGGCGCCGTCGATGTCCTGACCGCGGGTGTCGCGCACCGTCGTCGGCACCCCCGCGGCGCGCAGCCGCGCGACGAACTCCCGCTGCGCGGGCAGCGGGCTGGCGTCCCAGGGGCTGCCCGGCGTCGGGTTCAGCGGGATGAGGTTCACGTGCGCGCGCTTCCCGGCCAGCAGGCGGCCGAGCAGGTCGGCCCGCTCGGGCTGGTCGTTGACGTCGCGGATGAGCGCGTACTCCACCGAGTACCGGCGGCCGGTGCGGGCGGCGTAGGCGTCGGCGGCCTCGACCACCTCGGCCACCTTCCACCGGGTGTTGATCGGCACCAGGGTGTCGCGCAGCTCGTCGTCGGGCGCGTGCAGGCTGACCGCCAGGGTGACGTGCAGCCCCTCCTCGGTGAGCCGCCGGATGGCCGGGACGACGCCGACGGTGGAGACGGTCACCGAGCGCTGGGACAGACCCAGGCCGTGCGGTGCCGGCGTCACCAGGGCGTCGAGCGTCCTGCGGACCCGCGCGTAGTTGGCCAGCGGCTCGCCCATCCCCATGAAGACGACGTTGGACAGCCGCCCCGGCCCGCCGGGGACCTCGCCGTCGGCCATCGCCGCGGCCGCCGCGACCGCCTGGCCGATGATCTCCGCGGCCGAGAGGTTGCGGGTGAGCCCGTTCTGGCCGGTCGCGCAGAAGGGGCAGGCCATGCCGCAGCCGGCCTGGCTGGAGATGCAGACGGTGGCCCGGTCGGGATAGCGCATGAGCACGCTCTCGACCAGCGCGCCGTCGTGCAGCCGCCACAGCGTCTTGCGGGTGCGTCCCCCGTCGGCGCTCAGGGTGCGCACGGGGGTCAGCAGCCCCGGCAGCAGGGCCTCACCGAGGGTCTCGCGCACGGCGGCGGGCACGTCGGTCATCCGCGCCGGGTCGGTGACCCCGCGGAAGTAGTGCCGGGCCAGCTGGTCGGCGCGGAACGCCGGCTGCCCGAGCTCGGTGACGGCGGCGCGGGCCTCCTCGCGGGTGAGGTCGGCGAGGTGACGCGGCGGCTTGCCCCGGCGGGGGGCGTCGAAGACGAGCGGCAGGGCAGTCATGGCATCCCCATCGTCCCACCCGCGTGCGCGCTCCGGGCCGCTGCGCGGGTGAGGTCGCTCGCTCAGGACGGCGGCAGCAGGACGTCCAGCAGGGTCGGCGGCGAGGTGACCGGGGTCTGCGAGCCGGTCCCGGTCGTGTCGGTCGAGCCCCCATCACCGGTGGCCCCGGTCCCCGGATCGACCGTGGTGTCCTCCGTCGGCGTCTGCGGGTCGGTCCCCGGATGGATCGGACCCGTTCCCGGGTCCAGCGGATCGGTCGGGCCCGTTCCCGGATCGGTCACCGGATCGGTGCCGCTGCCGTCTTCCACCGGCTCCTCCGTCGGGGCCTCCCCGGACTCGTCAGCAGGTTCCTGGGGCGGGACCACCGGCCCCGCGATGGGAGCCGCCTCCGGCGCTACGGGCGGCGCGGGCTCCGGCGGCGGGGGCGGCGCGTCGGGCAGCACCTGGGCGACCACCGCGGGCAGCGGCGCCTCGGCGGCCGGGGTGGGCACCGGCGCGGTGGCGCGGGGAGCGGCCCTGGATGGCGTCACCGGGGTGGGACGGGCCGTCCGCTCCGCGGTCGTCGGCACCGGGGCGCTGCTCGTCGGGGCCGCCGAGACCGCGTCGGCGATCCCCGAGGGGCGGACGGGGCGCAGGGCCGGGGTGGGTGTGGCCACCGCGCTCGGCGGCGACTGCACGGCCGACGACGGCGTCGGTCCGGAGGACGACGTCTCCATCAGGGCGGCGCCCGCGACGCCGCCGATGGCGAACAGGCCGACCAGCACGGCGAGACCCATCCGGCGTCGCGGCCGCACCTGCGGTCGCACCACGACGCGCGGCACCACGGTCCCGCCGACGGGGTCGCCGTCGAAGGGGGTCGGCGCCGCCACGTCGAGCCCGTCGGACACCTCGGGCATCGTGGGCTCGTCCGCTCCCCCGGGGGCGTCCGCCTGCTCGGGGGCGTCCGCCTGCTCGGGGTCCTCCGCCTGCTCGGGGTCCTCCGCCTGCTCGGGGTCCTCCGCCTGCTCGGGGTCCTCCGCCTGCTCGGGGTCCTCCGCCTGCTCGGGCTCGTCCGGTTCCTCGCAGACGGGAGCGACCTCGGGCGCGACGGCGGCCTCGGCCGCGGGCTGTCCGCCGTCGGCCGCGAGGGCGGCGCCCTCGGTGCCGCCCTCCTCCGGAGCGTCCTCCGGCCGGACCGGCTCGGCCGATTCGGTCAGCCACCCGGGCAGCCAGTGCTGCCAGTCCTCGTCCGCCGGCGGGAGCGGTACCTCGGTCACCGGGATGTCGTCCTCCTGCTGTGCCGTCATCCCACCTCGCAGTCACGGTTGGTCATGTTGCGCTCACCCCGTGGAGTCATCGTGCCCGACGGAGGGGCCCGGGTGCCGGAGGCGCGGCCAGCTAGCGTCGGCCGGGTGATCCCGGCCGAGGAGACGCCCGTCCCGCTCGACAGCGTCGGCGTCGGCCCGTGGGAGGGCCCGTGGCCCGAGGACCCCCGCTACGACCCGGAGCTGCTCGCCTCCGGCGACCGGCGCAACGTCATCGACCGGTACCGCTACTGGACCGTCGAGGCCATCGTGGCCGACCTCGACCCGCGCCGGCACGCCTTCCACGTCGCCATCGAGAACTGGCGGCACGACCTCAACATCGGCACCGTCGTGCGCACCGCGAACGCGTTCCTGGCCGCCGAGGTGCACGTCGTCGGGCGCCGGCGGTGGAACCGCCGCGGCGCGATGGTCACCGACCGCTACCTCTCGGTGCGGCACCACCCCGACGCCGCGGCGCTGGGCGCCTGGGCGCGCGACGCCGGCCTGCCGGTGCTGGCCGTCGACAACCTGCCCGGTGCCCGGCCGCTGGAGACCGCGGCGCTGCCCCGGGCGTGCGTGCTGCTGTTCGGCCAGGAGGGCACGGGGCTGTCGGAGGAGGCACGGGCGCTGGCGGGCGAGGTGCTGTCGATCGCCCAGTTCGGCTCCACCCGCTCGATCAACGCCGGCGTCGCGGCGGGCATCGCGATGCACGCGTGGATCCGGCAGCACGCCGGCCCGGAGCGGGGCTGAGCGCCCGGGTGCCGACCACGGCCCGGTGCGCCAGGCTCGGCGGGGTGAGCCGACTCGACGACGTCGACCTGTCCGCCCAGCTGTCCAAGAAGGACGGCAAGCAGCAGCTGGCCCAGGCCCAGCGGCGGCTGGTGCACCTGCGCCTGCTGCTCGGCGGTCAGATCGGGTCCGGCGAGCTGGGTCCGCCGCTGTGCGTGCTGTTCGAGGGCTGGGACGCCTCGGGCAAGGGCGGGGCGATCAAGCGGCTGGTCGACGAGCTCGACCCGCGGCACGTGCGGGTCGCCCAGTTCGCCGCTCCCTCCTACGACGAGAAGCGGCACCACTTCCTGTGGCGCTTCTGGCCGGTGCTGCCCGGCTGGGGCGGCATGGCCGTGCTCGACCGCACCTGGTACGGCCGCGTGCTGGTGGAGCGGGTCGAGGGCTTCGCGACCGACGAGCAGTGGCAACGCGCCTACCAGGAGATCGTCGACCTGGAGACCACGCTGGCGGCCGAGGGCACCGTGCTGGTCAAGTTCTGGATGCACGTCTCCCCCGAGGAGCAGCTGCGCCGTTTCGAGTCCCGCCGCGACGACCCCTACCGCGCGTGGAAGCTCACCGACGAGGACTGGCGCAACCGCGACAAGCGGGAGGCCTACGAGGACGCGGTCGAGGAGATGCTCGAGCGCACCGACCACCCGGGCGGGCCGTGGACGGTCGTGCCGGCCGACGACAAGCGGTACGCGCGGGTCGCCGTCGTCCGCACGGTGAACGCGGCGGTCGAGTCGGCGCTGGCCGCTCGCGGTGTCGACCCGGACGCACCGCCCGCGTGAGCCCGCTGGTCTGTCCCTGCGACCCGGCGGACTGGCGCGCCGCACTCGACACCGGCGTCCTCGGACCGGGCGCACCGCTGTGCCCCCCGGAGCAGGTGCACCGGCTGACCGCCCGGCTGTACCCGGGCCGGCGGGACCTGGTGCTGCTCGTCGTCGACCCGGCACGGCTGCCGGCCCGCTCCGGGCCCACCGGGGACGGGGAGGGTGAGGTGGACGCCGGGCCGGTGCCGGCGCACGCGGTGGTCGCCGTGGTCCCGTACCGGCCGCCGGCGCAGCCCGTGCTCCCCGCACCCGGGGACGCCCTGGGCCGCGCGCTGGCGCTGTCGCTGTCGGTGCGGACCCGCCGGGCCGCCGAGGTCCGGGACGTGCCCGGCGGGGTGGCGGTGCTCGACCCGCGCTACGCGCACTCCCGGGACGACAACCGGCTGGTGCTCGGGCAGCCGGTCGACGAGGACACGGTCGAGCGGGCCGCCGTCGACGCGGGCCTGCCGCACCCGGCCGCCACGCTGACCTGGACCGGAGCCGGCGACGTCGCCGCGCGGCTGGCCGGGCGGGGGTGGCACGCCGAGGAGCTGGTGGTCATGGCCCGCCCGGCGACGCCCGCCCTGCCCGGCGCCGACCGGGCCGAGGTGGTCGACCAGCGCGCGGTGCACCCGCTCTGGGAGGCGACGTGGCGCCGCGACCTGGCCGGGACGGCCGACCTGGACACCGTCGTCGCCCAGCTCGTGGGCCGGGAGCACCGCACCGGCCGGGTGGTCGCCGTCCACGACGTGGCGGTGCGGGCGGAGGGCCGGGTGCTGGCCGCCGGGCAGCTGCGGGTCGACGGCGCGACGGCCGCGGTCGAGTCGGTGATGACCGATCCTGCGGCCCGCGGCCGCGGGCACGGGGACGCCGTGCTGGCGCGGGCGCTGGCGGTGGCCGCCGGGGCCGGGTGCGACCTGGTGGTGCTCGAGGCGCTCGCCGACGACTGGCCGCGCCACTGGTACGCCCGCCGCGGCTTCACCGCGGTCGGGTCGGTGTGGGAGGTGACCGGCCCTCAGCCCGCGGGAGGCGCCACCCAGGACAGCAGCAGGTAGGCCACCGCGGCCGAGGGCAGCAGGCTGTCGAGGCGGTCCATGATCCCGCCGTGGCCGGGCAGCAGGGTGCCCATGTCCTTGATGCCGAGGTCGCGCTTGATCAGCGACTCGCCGAGGTCGCCGACCGTGGCGGTCACCGCCAGCGCCGCGCCGAGGAGCACCCCGCCCCACCACGGCCCGTCGAGGGCGAGGACGACGATCGGGGTGGCGACCGCGACGCAGGCCACGATCGACCCGGCCATGCCCTCCCAGGACTTCTTCGGGCTGACCGACGGTGCCATCGGGTGCCGGCCGAACAGCACGCCGGCGGTGTACCCGCCGACGTCGTTGCCGACGACCGTGGCGATGAACGCGAGCACGCGCAGCGCGCCGTCGTCGGGGACCAGCAGCAGCACGCAGAACCCGGCGAGCAGCGGCACGTAGAGGGCGACGAACACGCCGGTGGTGGCGTCGCGCAGGTATCCCTCCGGCCCGTCGCCGAGCCGCCACAGCAGGACGGCGACCACGGTGAACAGGAAGGCGACGACGAGCCCGTCGGCGCCCCGGGCCCAGGCCAGCGCCAGCATCGCGACCGTGCCGACCAGCAGCGGCACCAGCGGGGCCCGGGCGCCGCCGGCCTCCAGGGCGCGGACCAGCTCGGCGACGCCGACCAGGACCGCCACCCCGACGACCACCAGGAACGACGGGCGGTAGGCGAACAGCGAGACCAGGATGACCGCGCCCAGGCCGAGCCCGACGGCGATGGCGGCGACCAGGTCGCGGCCGGCGCGGCTGCTCGAGGGCGGCACCAGGTCGGGCTCGGGGTCCGGGGCGCCGTCCGGCCCGGCGCCGGGACGGCGATCTCCTGGGTGGCCGGCGAGGGCACCGGCGGCACGGCGAGCGGGCTGGTGGGCGGCGCGGCGGGCCGGACCGGACCGGTGGCGGGGCCGCGCGCGGCGGTGGCCGACAGCGGCGGAGGCGGCGGCGGGGGCGACACGCGCCGGACGACCGGGATCGGCCCGGTGTCGGCGGCGTCGCCCGACGCGCCGGCCCCGGCGGCGTCGGGACGGGAGGTCATGGCGGGGCCCGGGCGAGCGGCTCAGACCTCGAGCAGCTCACCCTCCTTGTTCTTCACGGCGTCGTCGATGCTGGCGACGTGCTGGGCGGTGAGGTCGTCGAGCTCCTTCTCCGCGCGGCGCACGTCGTCCTCGCCGGCCTCGCCGTCGCGGGCGATGCGGTCGAGCTCCTCCTTGGCCCGGCGGCGCACGTTGCGGATGGCGACCTTGGCGTCCTCGCCCTTGCTGCGCGCCATCTTCACCAGGTCGCGGCGACGCTCCTCGGTCAGCTGCGGGAAGACGACGCGGATGATCTGGCCGTCGTTGGTGGGGTTGACGCCCAGGTCGCTGTCGCGGATGGCCCGCTCGATCGCCGCGAGCTGGCTGTTGTCGTAGGGCTTGATGACCGCCATCCGCGCCTCGGGCACGGTGATCGAGGACATCTGCGGAACGGGGGTCGGGGCGCCGTAGTAGTCGACCAGGATCTTGTTGAACATCGACGGGGCGGCGCGGCCGGTCCGCACCGAGCCGAGGTCCTCGCGCGCGACCGACAGGGCCTTGTCCATCCGCTCCTCGGCGTCGAGCAGGGTGTCGTCGATCACGGTCTCTCCTCCTGCGGCGGGGCGTCCCGCCGTCTCTGCGGTGCGGCGTGCGCGAGGCGCGCCCGCTCAGCTGATCAGCGTCCCGATCCTCTCACCTGCCACGGCGCGGGCGATGTTGCCGTCGCTCAGCAGGTTGAAGACGACGATGGGCATGCTGTTGTCCATGCACAGGCTGATGGCCGTCGCATCGGCGACCTTGAGCTGCTTGGCCAGCACGGTGGCGTAGTCGAGGTCCTCGTACAGGACGGCGTCGGGGTTGCTGCGGGGGTCGTCGTCGTAGACGCCGTCGACGCCGTTCTTGGCCATGAGCAGCACCTGGCAGCCGATCTCCAGGGCGCGCTGGGCGGCGACGGTGTCGGTGGAGAAGTACGGCATGCCGGCACCGGCGCCGAAGATGACCAGCCGGCCCTTCTCCATGTGCCGCACGGCCTTGCGCGGGATGTAGGGCTCTGCGACCTGGCCCATCTCGATGGCCGTCTGCACCCGGGTCTGCAGGCCGACCTGCTCGCAGAACGCCTGCAGCGCCAGGGCGTTCATGACGGTGCCGAGCATGCCCATGTAGTCGGCGTGCCGGCGGTCCATCCCGGCCTCGGCGAGCTCCGCGCCCCGGAAGAAGTTGCCCCCGCCGACGACGACGGCGACCTGCGTGCCGCCGCGGACGACGGCGGCCAGCTGACCGGCGATGGACTGCACGATGCCGGAGTCGACGCCGACGTTGCCGCCGCCGAAGGCCTCTCCGGAGAGCTTGAGCAGCACCCGCTTGTAGCCCCTGCCGTCGGCGGGCTGGAACGCGGTGGGTGCGGACAGCGGTGCGTGCGTCAGGGGGGTCGTCTGCGGCGCGGCGGTCTCGGTCAACTGCTCATCCCTCGCTCGACGTCGTTCTGCGTGATCCTGCCAAACGCCCCGGGTGGCGCCAGCCGGGGCCGGACAGCACAGGACCCCGTCACCCCCACCTCGCGCGCTCGGCGCGGGCCCCTGGAGCGGGGCCGGGTGGGGACGACGGGGTCCTCCTGTGCGGCTCGTTACGCCTGGCCGACCTCGAAGCGGGCGAACCGCTGCACGGTCAGGCCGGCGTCGTCGAGGATCTGCTTCACCGTGCGCTTGGGCTCGGTGATCGACGGCTGCTCGAGCAGGACGAAGTCCTTGTAGTAGGCGTTGACCCGGCCCTCGACGATCTTGACGATCGCCTGCTCGGGCTTGCCCTCCTCCTTGGCGGTCTGCTCGGCCACGCGGCGCTCGGTCTCGACCGCCTCGGTCGGGACCTCGTCGCGGGTGAGGTAGCGCGGGCGGGCGGCGGCGATGTGCATCGCCAGCGACCGCGCGGCTTCCTCGTCGCCGCCCCGGTACTGCACCGCGACGCCGATGGCCGGGGGCAGGTCGGTGGCCCGCTTGTGCAGGTACACCGCGGTCGGGCCCTCGAAGGTGGCGAAGCGGGACAGGACGAGCTTCTCGCCGATGCGGGCGGACTCGCCCTCGATGAGCTGCGCGACGGTCTGCCCGTCGACCTCGGTGGCCAGCAGCGCGTCGAGGCTGGCCGGCGACTTCTCGAGGACGATCTCGATCAGCCGCTCGGCGAGCGCCACGAAGTCGGCGTTCTTGGCGACGAAGTCGGTCTCGCAGTCGAGCTCGAGCAGCGCGCCGTGCTTGCTGACGACGATGCCGTTGGTCGTCGAGCGCTCGAGGCGCTTGCCGACGTCCTTGGCGCCCTTGATGCGCAGCAGTTCGATGGCCTTGTCGTACTCGCCGTCGGCCTCGGTCAGGGCCTTCTTGGCGTCCATCATGCCGGCGCCGGTGGCGTCGCGGAGCCGCTTGACGTCGGCGGCGGTGAAGGCAGGCATGTCACTTCCTCACGGATCTGGAGCGGGTGGGTGCGGACGTGCCGCGGCGCCGCCGCCCGGCCCGGTGGGGGCGGGGCTGCGGCGCCGGCGGGTCAGCCGTTCTGGGCGCCCTGGGTGCCGGTGGCGGTGTCGCCGGTGGCGGGCACGCCCTCGACCGGGGCGACCTGCTCGGCGGTCACGGCCGGCGGGGCGACGGGGGTCTCGGGCAGCGGGGTCGCCTCGGCGTCCGCGGCCGGGGCGGCGTCGGACTGGCCGGTGAGCAGCTCGCGCTCCCAGTCGGCCAGCGGCTCGCCGCCGCCGATGGCCGGCTCGCCGCCGTCCTCGCGACCGGCGTTGGCCTGCGCGGCCGAGCGGGCCATGAGGCCCTCGGCGACGGCGTCGGCGACCACGCGGGTCAGCACGGTGATGCTGCGGATCGCGTCGTCGTTGCCCGGGATCTTGTAGTCGACCTCGTCGGGGTCGCAGTTGGTGTCGAGGATCGCCACGACCGGGATGCCCAGCTTCCGGGCCTCGCCGACGGCGATGTGCTCCTTCTTGGTGTCGACGATCCAGATGGCGCTGGGCACCTTCTGCATGTCGCGGATGCCGCCGAGGCTGCGCTCGAGCTTGGCCTTCTCGCGGGTCAGGCCCAGCTGCTCCTTCTTGGACAGGCCGGCCATGACGCCGGTCTGCTCCATGTCCTCGAGCTCCTTGAGCCGCTGGAGCCGCTTGTGGACGGTCTGGAAGTTGGTGAGCATGCCGCCCAGCCAGCGCTGGTTGACGTAGGGCATGCCGACGCGCTGCGCCTGCTCGGCGACGACCTCCTGCGCCTGGCGCTTGGTGCCGACGAAGAGGATCGAGCCGCCGTGCGAGACCGTCTGCTTGACGAACTCGTAGGCCGAGTCGATGTACCCGAGCGTCTGCTGCAGGTCGATGATGTAGATGCCGTTGCGCTCGGTGAAGATGAACCGCTTCATCTTGGGGTTCCAGCGACGGGTCTGGTGCCCGAAGTGGACGCCGCTGTCGAGCAGCTGCTTCATGCTGACGACTGCCATGGCCGCAGCCTTCCTGTCTGCGCGCGACCGCCGGGCGGCCACGCTCCTCGGTTGACGCGGGCGCCGGGTGACGGCCCGCCCTGGCGTCCCGCGGCGCCACCGACCCGGTGCGAGACCGGGACCGAGGTGGGGCTGCCCCGCCGGTGCGGCGGGAGGAGGACGCGCGGAGTCGACCCGAACGGACGGGTCGCACCGGACAGCATACGCCGTGCTGATGGGGCTCCTCCCCCGCTGTCCGGTCCGTCCACAGGTGGGGGCGGTCGGCCCGTCCGGGGTCGGAGACGGCGCAGGCTCGGGCGCGTGCCCGCCCGCCTGCTCCTCGTCCTCCTCGTGGCCTGCGCGGCCGCCCTCGCCCCGGTCGCGGCGGTCGCCGAGCCGGCCGCTCCGGCCGCCGCCCCGCCGTGGGTGTCCCCGCTCGGCGACCCGCCGGTGGTGACCCGGCCCTTCGCTCCCCCGCCCTCGCCGTACGGGCCCGGGCACCGTGGCGCGGACCTCGCAGGAGCGCCCGGCGACGTGGTCCGGACGGCCGGCGACGGCGTCGTCGCCTTCGCCGGGATGGTCGCCGGCCGGCCGGTGGTCAGCGTCGACCACCCCGACGGGCTCCGGACGACCCACGAACCGGTCACGCCCACCGTGGGCGCCGGGCAGGCGGTGCGGCGCGGCGACCCGCTCGGCACGCTGGTCGCCGGCCACGAGGGCTGCCCCGTCGCGGCGTGCCTGCACTGGGGCCTCCGGCGGGGCGAGACCTACCTCGACCCGCTGTCCCTGCTGCGCCCGCCGCGGGTGCGCCTGCTGCCGGTCGGGTGACGCGTACGGACCGCTGCCCGACCGGCCGCCGCCCCTAGCCTGCGCGGGGTGCAGACCGAACGGGGCCTCGACCGTTTCGTCACGTTCCTCGACGCGGTCGTCGCCATCGCCATCACCCTGCTGGTGCTGCCGCTGACCGAGCTGCTCGACGGCGCGGGGCCGCGGACCGGCCTCGGCACGCTGCTGGCCGACGAGTCGTCGCAGATCGGCGCCTTCTTCCTCAGCTTCGTCGTCATCGCGCGGCTCTGGCGGGTACACCATCGGGTGGTCGAGACCGTGGGGTCCTACGACCGGGCATTCCTCACCGCCAACCTGCTGTGGATCCTCACGATCGTCCTGCTCCCGTTCGCCACCCAGGTGTCGGCCCGGTACGGCACCGACCGGCCCGCGGTCGCGCTGTACATCGGCACGATCACGCTGAGCTCGTTCTGCCTCACGACGATCAGCCTGCTGCTGTGGCGGCGCCCCGCCCTGCGCCGCGAGGCGGCCGCGCCGGTCGGACCTCCGTGGCCGTCACTGGTCGCCAGCGGGCTGTTCCTCGCCGCCCTGTTGGCCGGCACGCTGCTGCCGGGCGTGCACTACTGGGCGATGTTCCTGCTGTTCCTGTCCGGGCCGATCGAGGCCGCGCTACGGCGCCGCGTTGCCGCCTGATCCCCGCTCGCCGCCACGTCGGTGAAGTGCTCGACCACCGGAAACGGGTCGTGGAAGCCGTGCAGCAGCGCCTTGCACTCCTGGTAGGCGGCCGAGCCGCGGAACTCCTCCGTGTGGTCCTCCAGCCGGTCCCACTCGACCAGGAGCAGGGAGGTGCCCGGGCGCTCGAGGCAGCGGGACAGCCGCAGCGAGCGAAACCCCGGGGACGCCTCGACGATCGGCCGGGCGCGCGCGGATGCCGCCTCGAAGGCGTCCTCCCGGCCGGGGCGGACCGGGAGGAGCGCGTGCTCGAGCACCACCGCCGCCTCAGGCGATGTCGGCGAGCTTGGTGCGCAGGTGGAGCACGGCCTTGGTGTGCAACTGGCAGATGCGGCTCTCGGTGACGCCGAGGACGCGGCCGATGTCGGCCAGGGTCAGCCCCTCGAAGTAGTAGAGGCTGACGACGACCTTCTCCCGCTCGGGCAGCTGCTCGACGGCGCGGGCCAGGAGCTGGCGGGACTCGCCGTGCTCGGCGACGGCCTGCGGGTCGAGCGCGTTGGCGTCCTGCAGCGTGTCGACCAGCCGGGGCGCGCCGCCGTCGTCGTCGGTGAGCAGCTCGTCGAGGGCGACGACGTTGACCAGCGACAGCTGGCCGAGGAACTTGCGCACCTCCTCGACGTCCATGTCCATCTCCGCGGCGATCTCCTCGTCGGTCGGGCTGCGCTGCAGCCGGCTCTCGAGGGCGGCGACCGTGCGCTCGAACTGCCGGGCGCGGTTGCGCACCGACCGCGGGATCCAGTCGGTGCTGCGGAGCTCGTCGATGATCGCGCCGCGGATGCGGGCCATGGCGTAGCTCTCGAACTTGACCTCGCGCGAGGGCTGGTAGCGGGTGATCGCGTCGATGAGGCCGAAGGTGCCGTAGGACACCAGGTCGGCCTGCTCGACGTGCGCGGGCAGGCCGCTGCCGACCCGGCCGGCGACGTACTTGACCAGCGGCGCGTAGTGCAGGATCAGCCGGTCGCGCAGCGCGGGCGCGCGGTCGGCGACGTACTGGGCCCACAGGTCGGCGAGGACGGCGTCGGCGTCCTCGTCGGGGTGGCCGCCGATCCGGTGGATGGTCGCCTCGGGCACGTCAGGACTCCCCGCTTCGTGGTGGGCTCGGGCCCCGCGCTGGCGCGGGGGAACGGTGGTGGAGATCGCGTCGGGCACGGGGCACCGCTCAGGCTCTGGGGTGGGCCTGGGCGTGCACGGCTCGCAGCCGCTCGACGGTCACGTGCGTGTAGATCTGCGTGGTGGCGAGGCTAGCGTGGCCGAGCAGCTCCTGGACCGAGCGGAGGTCGGCGCCGCCCTCGAGCACGTGGGTGGCGGCGGAGTGCCGCAGGCCGTGCGGCCCGACGTCGGGGGCACCGGGGGCGCGGGCGACGGCGGCGTGCACCGTCCGGCGGGCCTCGCGCGGGTCGAGCCGGCGCCCGCGGAGCCCCAGCAGCAGCGCCGGCCCGGACTCCGCGGTGGCCAGCGCCGGGCGGCCGCGTACCAGCCAGGCGTCGAGGGCCCGCTCGGCGGGGGCGCCGTAGGGGACGCTGCGCTCCTTACGGCCCTTGCCCAGGACCCGCAGCAGTCGCCGGCCGCGGTCGACGTCGTCGACGTCGAGGCCGACCAGCTCGCTCACCCGGATGCCGCTGGCGTAGAGCAGCTCCAGCACGACGGCGTCGCGCAGTCCCGCCGGGTCCTCCGCGCCGGCGGTGGACTCGACGACCGCGCGGGCCTGGTCGGGGGCGAGCACGTCGGGCAGCGTGCGGTGGGCCTTCGGGCTGACCAGCCGCAGGCCGACGTCCTCGGGGGTGAGTCCCGAGCGGCGCAGCCAGGCGGTGAGGGACCGGGCCGCGGCCGCGCGCCGGGCGGTGGTCGCCCGGCCGGCGCCCTTCGTCCGGCCCTGGGCGAGCCAGCTGCGGAGGGTCGCGAGGTCGAGCTCGTCGACGCGGGTGCCGCCGCGCCGGGCCAGGTGGTCGAGCAGCCACACGGCGTCGGTGACGTATCCACGGACGGTGTGCGAGGACAGGTCCCGCTCACCGGTCAGGAACTCCTCGTACCCCTCGAGCGCCGCCGCGAGCGCCGGGGGCAGCGCGGCGCGGGCGTCGGCGGTCCGGGCGGTCACGGTCCGACCGTCCGACGGCGCCGTCGCCCGGTCAAGGCGCCGCGCCGGTCGGTCGTCCGCGACGGAACCGGCGTCCCACCCTCCTCAGCGCACCCGGCGCTGCTCCTTCGGCGGTGGGGTCAGGCGCCAGCCGGTGCCGGTCCACTGGACGAGCTCGGCGACCTCGAGGGCCGGGAGCACCCGCATGGCCTCCAGCGGGTCGCAGCCGGCGACCGCGGCCAGCCGCTCGGCGCTGACGCCGACGCGCACCGGACAGGCGTCGAGGACCCGGCGGGCGAGGTCGGACAGGCCGTCACGCGGGGAGTCCGGCCGCTCCACCGGGGCGGCGAGGTCCTCGCCCAGGCTGCCGACCGCCTCGATGACCTGCGCGGCGTTGCTCACCAGCCGGGCACCGGTGTCCTCCTCGCGCAGCAGCTCGTGGCAGCCCACCGACATCGCGCTGGTCACCGGGCCGGGTACGACCAACACCTGCTTGCCCAGCCCGCGGGCGCGCCGGGCGGTGGCCTGGGCGCCGGAGCGGGCGGCGGCCTCGACCACCACGGTGCCCCGGGTCAGCCCGGCGATGATCCGGTTGCGGACCAGGAAGCGGTGCCGGTGCGGCGCCGCGCCCGGCGGCCACTCGCTGACCAGCAGCCCACCGCCGTCGACGATCCGCTCGAACACCACCGAGTGCGCCGCCGGATACGCCCGGTCCACGCCGCAGGCCAGCACCGCGACGGTGGGCGCCTCGACGGCCAGCGCGCCACGGTGCGCGGCGACGTCGATGCCGTAGGCGCCTCCGGAGACCACCGTCCAGCCGCGCTCGCCCAGCTGCGCGCCGAGGTCGGCGGCCACGTGCTCGCCGTAGGCGGTCGACGCCCGGGCGCCCACCACGGCCACCGAGCGGTCGACGGTCTCGTCGAGCCGGGCGTCGCCGCGCACCCACAGCGCCAGCGGCGGCACCAGCGCGGTCGTCCGGTCACGCCGGCCGCTGCCGTCACCGCCACCGACCCCGCCACCGCCACCGCCGCAGGCGGCCAGCGTCAGCGGGTGCAGCGCGAGCGCGGGCCACTCGTCGTCCTCGGGCACCACCAGCCGTGCGCCGCAGCGCTCGGCGCGGCGCAGGTCGGCCAGGCTGGCGTCCTGGTCCGCTCGGGCGCCGACCAGCCCGCGGACCGACGGCGGCGCCGTCCCGGCCCGCAGCGCCGCGACCGCCGCGGCCGGGCCGGCGTCCTCGACGAAGCGCCAGAGGTCGACCGAGCCCGGCTCGGCCGCGCGGGTCAGCCAGGCCCGCGCCCGCCGCAGCCCGGCGGCCCCGTCGGCCGAGCGCGGGTCCTCGACCGCCGCGGCGAGGTCCTCCTCGAGGGCCGGCGCGCTCATGCCGCCGCCCGCTGCAGTCGCATGCCCAGCGCCTCGGCCACGTCACCGGCACCCGGGACCGTCCGGCCGGCCAGGTCCGCCACGGTCCACGCCACGCGCAGCACCCGGTCCAGCCCCCGCACCGACAGCATCCCCCGGTCGAGCGCCCGCTCGGCCAGGGCCAGCGCCGGACGCGGCACCGGCCAGCGCTCGCGCAGCAGCCGGCCGGGCACCTGGCTGTTGAGGGACAGGCCGGTCCCCCGCAGCCGGGCGGCCGCGGCCTCCCGCGCGGCGGCGACCCGGGCGGCCACCGCGGCGGTGGACTCGGGCGCCACGTCGGTGGCCAGCCACGCGGCCCGCGTGACCGGCGGCAGCTCCACCCGCAGGTCGATCCGGTCGAGCAGCGGGCCCGACAGCCGTGACCCGTAGCGGCGCCGCTCCAGCGGGCTGCAGGTGCACGCGGCGTCCCCGGCCGCGCTCGCGCACGGGCAGGGGTTGGCCGCCAGCACCAGCTGCGCGCGGCACGGGAAGGTCGCCGACCCCGCCGCCCGGCTGATGGTCACCGATCCGCGCTCCAGCGGCTGGCGCAGCGTGTCCAGCGTCGCCCGCGGGAACTCCGGCGCCTCGTCGAGGAAGAGCACCCCGCGGTGGGCCCGGCACAGTGCCCCGGGACGGATGGCGCCCGACCCGCCGCCGACCAGGGCCGCCATCGTGGCCGAGTGGTGCGGCGCCTCGAACGGCGGCCGGCCCACCAGCGGCGCACCCGGCGGCAGGGTGCCGGCGACCGAGTGGATGGCGGTGACCTCGAGCGCCGCCGCTTCGTCGAGGACCGGCAGCAGCCCGGGCAGCCGCTCGGCGAGCATCGTCTTACCCGCACCGGGCGGCCCGCTGAGGAACAGGTGGTGCCCGCCGGCGGCGGCCACCTCGACCGCGCGCCGGCCCGCGGCCTGGCCGACGACGTCCCCGAGGTCGGGGACGGGTGCCGGGGGCGGCAGTGGCCCCCGGACGTGCGGCAGGAGGCGGGCGCGGCCGGACAGGTGCGCCACCAGGTCGCCCAGCGTGGCCGCGGCAAGCACCTCCACCCCGGCGACCAGCGCCGCCTCGTCGGCGTTGCCGGCCGGGACGACGACGGTGGCGTGCCCGGCCCGGGCCGCGGCCAGCACCGCCGGCAGGACGCCGCGCACCGGGCGCACCGAGCCGTCGAGGCCGAGCTCACCGAGCAGGACCAGGCCGTCGGCGGCATCGGCCGGCAGCGTGCCCGCCGCCGCCAGGACCGCGGCAGCCAGTGCGAGGTCGAACCCGCTGCCCTGCTTGGGCATCGACGCCGGGGACAGCCCGATGGTGATCCGGCGCATCGGCCACGGAGCGCCGGTGTTGACGACGGCGGCGCGCACCCGGTCGACCGACTGGCGCACCACGGCGTCGGGCAGGCCGACCAGCACGACGCCGGGGAGGCCGGCGGACATGTCGACCTCGACCTCGACCATGGCGCCGGAGACCCCGGCCAGTCCGACCGACCAGGTGCGGGCGAGGGTCACGAGAACGCCCCGCGCAGGTGGGTGACCACGGCCGGGCCGACCGCCGGGACGAGCACGCCGACGACGTCGAAGCGCAGGTCCGGCGCGTGCTGGTCGTGGGCGGCCAGCCAGCGCTGGGCCAGCGTGCGCAGCCGCCGCCGCTTGGCCGCCGGCACCGCCTCCACCGGGTGGCCGAAGCCGGTGCCGCGGCGGGTCTTCACCTCGCAGAAGACGATCGCCGCGCCCTCGCGGGCGACGATGTCGAGCTCGCCGTCGCGGCAGCGCCAGTTGCGGTCGAGGACGCGCAGCCCGGCGTCGGTGAGGTAGGTCGCGGCGATCGACTCGCCGCGGCTGCCGAGTTCGGTGGTCGTGGACACCCGCCGACCGTCGCCGGTCGAGACGCCGGGAGTCGGACCGGGACGCCGCCTGTGGACGGCGGACCGGGCTGTGGACGGCGGGGACGGTCCCGTCGGCCCGGGCGGTCAGCCTCCCGGGCGTGCGGATCGGATCAGGTGATGCGTGGCCCGTCGGGCAGCTCGAGGTCGGGCTTGTCGAGCTCCTCGACGTTGACGTCCTTGAACGTCAGCACCCGTACGTTGCGCACGAACCGGGCCGGGCGGTACATGTCCCAGACCCAGGCGTCGGAGAGCTTGAGCTCGAAGAACACCTCGCCGCCGGCCTCGCGGACCTGCAGGTCGACGGCGTTGGCCAGGTAGAAGCGGCGCTCGGTCTCCACCACGTAGGTGAACTGCCGGACGATGTCCCGGTACTCGCGATAGAGCTGGAGCTCCATCTCGGTCTCGTACTTCTCCAGGTCCTCGGTGCTCATCGCGGCTCTCCGGAGATCGTGCGCATGCCCCCATCATCGACCATGCCGCCCGCGGCGGTGAGCTGGAGTCTCCGTCCGGCCTGCGCGTCGCGGGCGCGGACGACGTTGACGAACCGGGACCGGTGCTCGGGGCAGGGGCCGTGACGTTCGAGCGCCGCGGTGTGCGCGTCGGTCGTGTAGCCCTTGTGCACCGCGAAGTCGTACTCCGGGAAGCGCTCGTGCAGGTCGAGCATCATCCGGTCCCGGGTGACCTTCGCCAGCACCGACGCCGCCGCCACGCAGGCCGCGACCCGGTCGCCCTTGCACACGGCGAGGGTGGGCACGCCCAGCCCGGGCACGGCGAAGCCGTCGGTGAGCACGTAGTCGGCGGCGTGGTCGAGCGCGCTCACCGCGCGGCGCAGCGCCTCGAGGTTGGTCACGTGCATGCCCCGGGCGTCCAGCTCGGCCACCGGGACCGCGACCACCGACCAGGCGAGCGCACGGTCGACGACCTCGTCGTAGACGCGCTCCCGGGCGGCGGCGGTCAGCAGCTTGGAGTCCGCGAGCCCGGGGACGCGGCCGCGGCGGCCGGCCGGCAGGACGCAGGCAGCGGCCACCAGCGGGCCCGCGCACGCGCCGCGCCCGGCCTCGTCGGCGCCGGCCACGGCGGCGAAGCCGCGACGGCGCAGCGAGCGCTCCATGTCGTAGAGCGCGTCGCCGGGGGTGTCGGTGCCGGCGGCCGCGAGCACGGCGGGACGGCGGGTCCGGGCGGCCGGTGCGGCGGCGGCCCGGTGGGCGGGGGGAAGACGGCCTGCCATCGCCGTCCGACACTACGACGCCACACCGACGGGCCGGGCCGGCGCCCGGCGGGACGACCGCGGGCCGGTCCCCGGGGTCAGAGGGGACCGGCCCGCGGACCGGAGCGGGCCGGGAGGCCCGCGGTCCGGACCGCCGAGGAGGCGGACGGTCCGGAAGACGATCTGGAACGGCTCCTTCGCAGGGGCCCGCCGCTAGCGGAGCGAGCGGCGGGGGCGAAGGAGTCCTTCGTCAGGCCTCCACCGGGGAGGGGGCGGTCAGGCCGTGGGCGCCGCAGGTGCAGGCACCCGAGCCGCGGGAGGAGAGGACCAGCGAGACCGCGTGCGCCCGGTCGCGGGCACCCAGCTTGCGCAGGATCGCCTTGACGTGCGACTTGACGGTGTCCTCGCTGATGAACAGGTTCCGGCCGATCTGCCGGTTGGACTGGCCCTGCAGGAGCTCGTCGAGGACGTCGGACTCGCGGCGGGTCAGCGGCACCTCGGGGGTCAGCGGCTTGCCCACCGGGGCGGCGCTGGGCTCGACGCGGCGGATCTGCGGGTCGACCACGGTGCGGCCGGCGCGGGCGGCCAGGATGGCCCAGCCGAGCAGGGTCGGCGAGGTGTTGAGCATCAGGTACCCGCGGACACCGGCGGCGACGGCCTCGTTCACCACGGCCGGGTCCTCGGAGGTGGCCAGCGCGACGACGGCGACCCGCGGGAAACGGCGGCGCAGGTCGCGGACGACGTTGAGGGTGGCCGCGCGCCCGGCGCCCAGCTCCACGACCACGGCGTCGGGACGGGCGGTCTCGACGAGGGTCAGGGCCCGGCGCAGCTCGCCCGGGGTGCCCACCGACTGCATGCCGGCGGTCTCGTTGACCATGCTGACCAGGCCGCGGCGCAGGACGGGGGCGTCGGCGAGGAGGAGCACGCGGGTGACGCCGCGGGTGGCGCTCGCCAGGGGTGCGGACACGACTTACTCCATTTCGGGAACCGGATTGTTCTCACCCACTCCATCGGGCGGTATTGACCCTTGCTTGAACGCTTTCTGAGATTTTCTTTGCGACCCTGGTTGCGCGGTGACAGTCACAGGAGAAACGCCACTCGGCGACCCGCCGGGGATTGTCGACATGGCGATGACCATTTCGGGAATGGTCCGGCATGCCGGTCCGGGAACGGCGACGGCGCCGTCCCTGGTGCGGGACGGCGCCGTCGGAGGAGGTGGGGAGGGTCAGCCCGGTGGCGGGCGCAGGCGTCGGTTGCGGTTCCAGATGGCCACGGGCAGCGCGCCGGCCAGGCCCATCCCGAGGGGCAGCGCCTGCCCGACCGCGCCGGCGGCCTCGGCGGCCGCGGCGGCCTCCAGGCCCTGGATGTCCGGGGAGTCGAGGGTGCCGAAGCGGTCGATCGGCCACACGATGAGCGCGGCCTTGCCGATGACGTCGTCGACGGCGATCGTGCCGCCGTAGCGGTCGCTGACGTGCGAGCGGGAGTCCGCGGAGGCCGAGCGGTGGTCGCCCATGACCCACAGGCGGCCCTCGGGCACGGTGACCGGGCCGAAGGCGCGGCTCTCCAGCGGGGAGTTCTCGTAGACGTAGGGCTCGTCGAGGGGCTCGCCGTCGACGGTCACCCGCCCCTCGGCGTCACAGCACTGCACGGTCTGCCCGCCGGTGGCGATGACCCGCTTGACGTAGTCGTCCTCGCTGGGCGGCGCGACGCCGACGGCGCGGCCGAGCCACAGCAGCGCGCCGGTGAACCAGTTGGACGGCTCCTCGATCTGGACCTCGGGCACCCAGGTGTCCGGACCCTCGAACACCACGATGTCGCCGGGTTCGGGATCACCGAACCAGTACGGGACCTTGTTCACCAGCACCCGGTCCCCGGTGCAGCCCGGGCACCCGTGCAGCGTCTGCTCCATCGACCCGGACGGGATGAAGAACGCCTGGGCCAGGAAGGTCTTGACCAGCAGCGCCAGCACGAACGCCACGACCAGCAGGACCGGCAGTTCCCGCAGCAGCGAGCTCTTCTTCTCCGGTTGGGCGGGCCGGCGCCGCCAGGTCCGGCGGGACGGGGTGCCTTCGGGCGGGGGGTCCTCCCCCGGGACGACGTCGGCGGGCCCCCCGGACCGGTCACTGCTCATCGGGAGTCAGCGTACGGCCGTGGAGGACCCGCCGGGGGAAGGCCCGGTCGCCCCGGGCCTCGGCGTCGTGCGGAGTCGTCAGCGCGCGACGGTCTCGCGCTTCTCCTTGATCTTGGCGGCCTTGCCGCGCAGCTCGCGGAGGTAGTACAGCTTGGCGCGGCGCACGTCACCGCGGGTGACGACCTCGATCTTCTCGACGACCGGGGTGTGCACCGGGAAGGTGCGCTCGACGCCCACGCCGAAGCTGACCTTGCGGACGGTGAAGGTCTCGCGGATCCCGCCGCCCTGGCGGCGGATGACCACGCCCTGGAAGACCTGGATGCGCGAGCGGTTGCCCTCGACGACGCGGACGTGCACCTTGACGGTGTCCCCGGGGCGGAACTCGGGGATGTCGTCGCGCAGCGAGTCGGCGTCGAGTACGTCCAGGGTGTTCATCGCAGCATTCCTCGGTCTCAGCAGTGGCTCGTCGTCGGCCCGGGCAGCGGGGTGCCCCACGCTCCGGACCAGGTGTGCGGCTGCGACTCCGGGAGGGGAGTGCCCGTCGGCGGGCGCCTCCGGTCTGCAGCGACTCTCTACTGTGCCACATCCGGGCCGGCGTGCCGAGCGCGGGAGGTCAGTCGACCACGCGGGGTGGCCGGCGCCACGGCCCGGCGAGCAGCTCGGGCAGCACGGCGGCCAGCTCCCGGGGCGCGAACTCCTCGTCGCTCGCGGCGACCTCCTCGGCCGTCCACCAGCGGTGCGGCTCCTCACCGAGCAACTCCAGCTCCGTGCGGCCGGCGGGGTCGACCTCGTGGACGACGTCGCGCAGGACGAAGAAGGTCTCGCGGCTGTCGACGTCGACGCCGGCGAACGGGCCCACGTGCCGGCGGAACCACACCGGCCCCTCGAGCGCGGCCGGCTCGACGACCAGCCCGATCTCCTCGGCCAGTTCCCGCGCGGCGGCCGCGCGGACGCTCTCGCCGTCCTCCACTCCCCCGCCGGGCGTGTACCAGAACAGCACGTCCCCGGGCGGGACAGCGGGGTCGGTCAGCCGGGCGCCGAGCAGCAGCACCCGCCCGTCGGGGTCGAGGACGACGACCCGCGCGGTCGGGCGCACCCACGGCCGGTCAGGCACCGTCGAGGACCGCCCGGTCGGCCGGGGTGAGCGCGTCCTCGGGCAGCGCGGCCAGCAGGTCGGGACGGCGCTCGGCGGTGCGCCGCAGGGACTCCGCGCGCCGCCAGCGCGCCACCGCGGCGTGGTCGCCCGACAGCAGCACCGGCGGGACGTCGAGGCCGCGCCACGACGCCGGCCGGGTGTAGGAGGGGCCCTCGAGCAGGCCGTCGGCGTGCGAGTCGAACTCCACCGACTCGCGGTTGCCCACGACGCCGGGGATCAGCCGGGTCACCGCCTCGACCATCACCAGCACCGCCGACTCGCCGCCGGCCAGCACGTAGTCGCCGATGGAGACCTCGGAGACCGGGCCCGACCGGGCGGCCCACTCGGCCACCCGCTGGTCGATGCCCTCGTAGCGGCCGCAGGCGAAGACCAGGCCGGGCTCGGCGGCCCACTGCGCGGCGACGGCCTGCGTGAACGGGCGCCCGGCCGGGGTCGGGACCACCAGCCGCGTGCCGGGCGGGCGGACCGCCTCCAGCGCCCGCGCCCACGGTTCCGGGCGCATGACCATGCCGGGACCGCCGCCGTAGGGGGCGTCGTCGACGGTGCGGTGCACGTCGTCGGTCCACTGCCGCAGGTCGTGCACGCCGACGGAGACCAGCCCGCGCTCGGCGGCCCTCCCCAGCAGCGACTGCCGCAGTGGGGCCAGGTACTCGGGGAAGATGGTGACGACGTCGACCCGGAAGCCGCTCACAGGTCGAGCAGCCCCTCGGGCGGGTCGACGACCACCACACCGCCGGCGACGTCGACGGTCGGCACGATCGCGGCGACGAACGGGACCAGCAGCTCGCCGCCGTCGGTGCGGCGCACGACCAGCAGGTCGGCGCCCTCGTGGCGGACGGCGGTGACCTCGCCCAGCGGCGAGCCGTCGGGGAGCCGCGCGGCGAGCCCGACGAGCTGGTGGTCGTAGTACGTGTCGGGGTCCTCGAGGTCGGGGAGCTCCTCGACCGGGACCTCGAGCAGGGTGTCGCGCAGCGTCTCGACCGCCTCGCGGCTGTCGTACCCCTCGAAGGCGAGCAGCAGCACCTCGCGGTGCCAGCGGGCGCCGGCGACGGTCAGCGGTCCACGGCCGGCGGGGTCGGTGCGCAGCACCGCGCCGGGACGGAACCGGGCGTCGGGGTCGTCGGTGCGGACCTCGACGGTGGCCTCACCGCGGACACCGTGGGGCCGGCCGATGCGGCCGACCACCACGGTGTCCGGTGGAGTGGGTCCCACGTGCGGGACGAGGGGGCTCAGCGCCCGTCGGTGTCGACGACGTCGACCCGCAGGCCGCGGCCGCCGACCCCGGCCATGACGGTGCGCAGGGCCTTGGCCGTGCGGCCGCCACGGCCGATCACCTTGCCGAGGTCGTCGGGGTGGACCCGGACCTCGAGGGTCTTGCCGCGACGACCGCCGACGAGGTCGACGGTGACCTCGCGCGGGTGGTCGACGATGCCCTTGACCAGGTGCTCGAGCGCCTCTTCGAGCACGTCTTACTCGGCGGGCGTCTCGGCCGCGGCGTCACCGGCGGGGGTGTCGGCGGCGGCGGTGTCCCCGGCGGCGTCGGCCTTGGGGGCGGCCTTCTTCTTCGGGGTGGTGGCACCCGCGGCCGGCTCCTCGCCGGAGCTGCGGACGGCCTCCTCGTAGAGGGCCTTGCGGTCGGGCTTGGGGGCGGCGACCTTCATGGGCGGCGGAGCCGGCTCGCCCTTGAACTTCTGCCAGTCACCGGTGACGCGGAGGATGGCCGCGACGGCCTCGGTGGGCTGGGCGCCGACGCCGAGCCAGTACTGCGCGCGCTCGCTGTCGACCTCGATGAAGGAGGGGTCCTCCTTCGGGTGGTACTTGCCGATCGTCTCGATCGAGCGGCCGTCGCGCTTGGTGCGCGAGTCGGCGACGACGATGCGGTAGTACGGAGCACGCATCTTGCCCAGACGCATGAGCTTGATCTTGGTGGCCACGGTGGCTCGGATTCTCCTCGAACGCTGTTCGTCGGTGCTCGCCGGACGGACGCGTGGGGTTACGCCGGGGCGGAGCCAGGGACACGGCCGACGTCGGTGAGAGGGCCGCGCGCCGCCGTGTTCGACCGTCCATGATGCCAGACGCGGCGGGACGTGCAGGAACCAGGCGGGGTCGGCTCCGCCACGCCTCCGACGGTCAGGCGCCCGCTGACGCGGATCCGCCCCGGACCTCGGCGAGCACGGCGGCCGCGGCGTCGGCCACGGCGACCTCTCTCCGCTCCCCGGTGGCCCGGTCGCGCACCTCGACCACGCCCTGCGCCAGCCCGCGGCCGACGGTGACGATCGTCGGCATGCCGAGCAGCTCGGCGTCCTTGAACTTCACGCCGGGCGACACCTTGTGCCGGTCGTCGTAGAGGACCGTCAGCCCGGCCGCGACCAGCTCCCCGGACAGGGCCTCGGCGGCCTCGAAGACCGCGGCGTCCTTGCCGGTGGCGACGACGTGGACGTCGGCCGGGGCGATCTCCCGCGGCCAGACCAGGCCGAGCTCGTCGTGCATGGACTCGGCGATCGCGGCCACGGCACGGGAGACGCCGATGCCGTAGGAGCCCATCGTGACGGTCACGAGCTTGCCGTTCTCGTCGAGCACCTGCAGGTCCAGGGCCTCGGCGTACTTGCGGCCCAGCTGGAAGATGTGCCCGATCTCGACGCCGCGGGCCAGCTCCAGCGGGCCCGAGCCGTCGGGCGCGGGGTCCCCGGGCAGCACCTCGGCGGCCTCGACGGTGCCGTCCCAGGAGAAGTCGCGGCCGGCGACCAGGTCGAACACGTGCTTGCCGGGCGCGTTGGCGCCGGTGACCCACCGGGTGCCGGGCACCACCCGCGGGTCGACGAGGTAGCGGATGCCCGACTCGCTGTCCTTGCCCAGCACCTGGGGGCCGATGTAGCCCTTGACCAGCGCGGGGTGCCGCTCGAAGTCGGTGAAGGGCTCCACCTCGGCGGGAGCCACCTGGGCCTCGAGCCGCTTGGCGTCGACCTCGCGGTCGCCGGGGATGCCCACGACCAGCGGCTCGCGGGTCCCGTCGGGGTGCACCAGCGTGACGACGACGTTCTTCAGCGTGTCGGCGGCGGTGTACCCGGCATCGGGGAAGAGCTGCCGGGCGACGGCGACCAGCGTCTCGATGGTCGGGGTGTCGGGGGTGTCCTCGACGTGCGCCTCGGGCGGGCCGTCGATCGGCAGGGGGTCGGGGACGACGGTGCCGACCGCCTCGACGTTGGCGGCGTACCCGCCGGCCGAGCGGACGAAGGTGTCCTCGCCGATCTCGGTGGGGTGCAGGAACTCCTCGCTCTTCGAGCCGCCCATGGCCCCCGACATCGCCGAGACGATGACGTAGTCCAGGCCCAGCCGGTCGAAGATCCGGATGTAGGCGGCGCGGTGCGCGGCGTAGGAGGCGTCGAGGCCGGCGTCGTCGACGTCGAAGGAGTAGCTGTCCTTCATCGTGAACTCGCGGCCGCGGAACAGCCCGGCCCGCGGCCGGGCCTCGTCCCGGTACTTGGTCTGGATCTGGTACAGCGACAGGGGCAGGTCCTTGTACGACGAGTACAGGTCCTTCACGAGGAGCGTGAACATCTCCTCGTGGGTGGGCCCGAGCAGGAGGTCCGTGCCCCGGCGGTCCTGGAGCCGGAAGAGGTTGGGGCCGTACTCGGTCCAGCGGTTGGTCGCCTCGTAGGGCTCCCGCGGCAGCAGCGCCGGGAAGTGCACCTCCTGGGCGCCCATCGCGTCCATCTCCTCGCGGACGACCCGCTCGACGTTGCGGAACACCCGGTAGCCCAGGGGCAGCCAGGTGAAGCCTCCCGGCGCGGCCCGCCGGATGTAGCCGGCCCGGACCAGGAGCCGGTGGCTGGGGACCTCGGCATCGGCCGGGTCGTCGCGCAGGGTGCGCAGGAACAGCGTGGACATCCGCAACAGCACGGGGAGAGTCTCCCAGGCCGCGCGAGCCGGTTCTGCGGACACCGGTGCACGTCCCTGCCAGTCGCTCGCAATCGCGCCGCAAGGGGACCGGGCGAGCGTCGTGGCCAGCGAGCCACCGACCGGTGGCCCTGGATCCCGGAGTCCCCGCATGCGCACCCGTTCCCGCGTCGCCGGCCTGGCGCTCGCCCTGGCCGCCGGCGCGTCCCTGACCGCCTGCACCTCGTCGGTGGCCGGGCAGGCGACGCTCGCCGCCCCCGCCCCGGAGACCGCCCCCGGCAGCGCGGAGACCCCGCCCGAGCCGGTCACCGACCCGGACCCCGAGGAGCCGACCCCCGAGGGGCCCGCGGAGGACCCCGCCGGGGGGTCCGTGCCGGCCGACCCCGGCGAGGACCTGCCCGTGCCCGGCGCCGGCGTCCCCGGCGACCTGGGCCTGTGCCAGGCGGTGGCCGGGCGGTTCGGCTACGCCGGCCTGGCGCTGATCTCGGTGGACGAGACCGGGTACGTCGACCCGGCCGACGTCGTCCCGCTGCTCGAGGCGCTGCGCGACGCCCCCGCCGACCACCAGGACGCCAGCGCCCCGCTGCTGACCGCCGCCGACGAGGTGTCCGCGGCCACCGACGCCGCGATCGGCGACATCGAGTCGGGCACCGACGTGTTCGCCGCGTTCGAGGGCCTCACCCAGCCGGTCACCGACTTCGGCGCCGCCTGCACCGCGGCCGGCGTGAGCGTCTGAGCTCGTCCACCCTCACCGCAGTGCGTCCTCCCTCACCGCCCACCGTGAGGGAGGACGCCGCACGATCAGGTCACCTGATCGTGGCGCGGGCTCAGACCACCCGGCCGCGCAGCACGGTCAGGCGCGGCCGGGCCAGGGTGTCGAGGTCGGCGCGCGGGTCGGTGTCGTAGACGACGACGTCGGCCGGCGCGCCCTCCTCGAGACCCGGCAGCCCCAGCCAGGCCCGCGCGGCCCACGACGCCGCCCCCAGGGCCGCCTCGGCGGGCAGCCCCGCGGCGCACAGGGCGCGGACCTCGTCGGCGATCCGGCCGTGCTCGATGCCGCCGCCGGCGTCGGTGCCGGCGAACACCGGCACCCCGGCCTCGTACGCCGCCCGCACGACCGCGCCGGAGGTCGCGTACAGCCGCCGGATGGTGCTCGCGTAGCTGGGGAAGCGCTTCTCCCCCGCCGCGGCGAACTCGGGGAAGTTCTCGACGTTGACCAGCGTGGGGACGACGGCGGTGCCGCGCGCGGCCATCTCGGCGACGAGGTCCTCGGTGAGTCCGGTGCCGTGCTCGATGCAGTCGATGCCGGCGCGGACCAGGTCGGGCAGCGCGTCGGTGCCGAAGGTGTGCGCGGTGACCCGGGCGCCCTCCTCGTGCGCGGCGGCGATCGCCTCGCGGACCGCCTCGGCGGGCCACTCCGGCGCCAGGTCGCCGACCGACCGGTCGATCCAGTCGCCGACGAGCTTCACCCAGCCGTCGCCGCGACGGGCCTGCACCCGCACCTCGGCGGCGAGGTCCTCCGGCTCGAGCTCGACGGCGAGCCCGGGGATGTAGCGGCGGGTGCGGGCGATGTGCCGCCCGGCCCGGACGATCCGCGGCAGGTCGGGCTCGTCGTCGAGCGCCCGGGTGTCGACCGGGGAGCCGCAGTCGCGCAGCGCCAGCACACCCGCGGCGCGCTCGGCCAGCGCCTGCTCCCGCAGCCCGGCGAGGTCCTCGACGAGCACCCCGCCGCGGCCGATGCCGACGTGGCAGTGCGCGTCCACCAGGCCCGGCAGCAGCCACCCGCCGCGGGTGACCGTCTCCGCGCCGGGCACCGGCTCGGTGGTGATGCGGCCGTCGCGAACCCACAGGTCGCGGTGCTCGCCCTCGGGGAGGACGACACCGGAGAGGTGCAGCGCGGGCGTGCTCACCGCCCGGGCCGCTCGTCCCCGAACTTGCTGAAGTCGAGCTTGGACAGGTCGGGCAGGGCCTGCCCGGGCGGGAGCGAGGGCATGCCGCCGGGCAGCTGCCCGGGGAACCCGGCGCCGGTCGGCAGCCCCGGGGCGCCCATGGGCCGGCGGGCGGGGGCCTTGCCGCCCTTGCCCTTCTTGCCCTTGCCCTTCTTCGACTGCGCCTGCATCTGGCGGCCGCGGGCCTTCTTCGACATCGGGCCCATGCCGGGCAGGCCCATGCTGCCGGCCATCTGGCCCATCATCTTCTGCGCCTGGGCGAAGCGCTCCAGCAGCTGGTTGACCTCCGTGACCGTGACGCCGGAGCCGTTGGCGATGCGCACCCGCCGCGACGCGTTGATGATCTTCGAGTTGACCCGCTCCTCGGGGGTCATCGAGCGGATGATCGCCGCGGTGCGGTCCAGGTCGCGGTCGTCGACCTGCTTGAGCTGCTCCTTCATCGCGCCCGCGCCGGGCAGCATGCCGAGCAGGTTGGCGATCGGGCCCATCTTGCGGATGGCCGTCATCTGCTCGAGGAAGTCCTCGAGGGTGAAGCCCTCGCGGCTGACCAGCTTGCCGGCCATCTTCTCGGCCTGGTCGGCGTCGAAGGCCTGCTCGGCCTGCTCGATGAGGGTGAGCACGTCGCCCATCCCGAGGATGCGCGAGGCCATCCGCTCGGGGTGGAAGACGTCGAAGTCGGTGAGCTTCTCGCCGGTGGAGGCGAACATGATCGGCTGCCCGGTCACGTAGCGGACCGAGAGCGCGGCACCACCGCGGGCGTCGCCGTCGAGCTTGGTGAGCACGACACCGGAGAAGCCGACGCCGTCACGGAAGGCCTCGGCGGTGGTGACGGCGTCCTGGCCGATCATCGCGTCGACGACGAACAGCGTCTCGTCGGGCTGCACGGCGTCGCGGATGCCGGCGGCCTGGGCCATCAGCTCGGCGTCGATACCCAGCCGGCCGGCGGTGTCGACGACGACGACGTCGTGCAGGGTGCGGCGGGCGTGGTCGATCGAGTCGGCGGCCACCCGGATCGGGTCGCCGACGCCGTTGCCGGGCTCGGGCGCGTAGACGTCGACGCCGGCCTGCTGCGCCACGATCGTGAGCTGGTTGACCGCGTTCGGCCGCTGCAGGTCGGCGGCGACCAGCAGCGGCGTGTGGCCCTGGCCCTTGAGCCAGCGGCCGAGCTTGCCGGCCAGGGTGGTCTTACCCGAGCCCTGCAGACCGGCGAGCATGATGACCGTCGGCGACTGCTTGGCGTGGCGCAGCCGGCGGGTCTCGCCGCCGAGGATCTCGATGAGCTCCTCGTTGACGATCTTGATGACCTGCTGGGCCGGGTTGAGCGCCTGCGAGACCGCGGCGCCGCGCGCCCGCTCCTTGATGGCGGCGATGAACGCCCGCACGACCGGCAGCGCGACGTCGGCCTCGAGCAGCGCGATGCGGATCTCGCGCGCGGTGGCGTCGATGTCGGCGTCGGTCAGCCGGCCCTTGCCCCGCAGGCCGGTGAAGACCTTGTCGAGGCGGTCGGAGAGGGTCTCGAACACAGCACGTCCTCGTCGGGTGTCGCGGGCGCGGGCCCGCCGGTCAGACCGACCGGCGACACGGCTCGGACCCGGCCGGGTCCTCGCGCCTCCTGTCCCCAGCGTATCGACCGCGACGCGCCGAGCGGGCCGGCGACAGGTGGCGCCGGGCGGAGTCAGTCCCCGACGGCCCCGTCACCGAGCACCAGCGCCAGGAAGTCCCGGGTGCGCACGTGTGCCTCCAGGGGGTGCCGGAAGTGGCCCTCGGTGGACACCGTGTACCGGTTGCGGCGCCCGACGCGCTCCCGGACGACGTGGCCGGCCTCCTCGAGGTCGGCGACGATCATCTGCACCGCGCGCTCGGTGATGCCGACCCGCTGCGCGACGTCACGGACCCGGGCGTCGGGATCGGCCGCCAGGCTGACCAGGACGTGGCCGTGGTTCGACAGGAACGTCCACCCGGGTGCGGAGCCGGCCACGGGCAGCACCGTACTCGTCACGGCCTGGCGCGACCCTCGTCACAGAAGTTGATTTCCTGTATCGTGTTTCGTGCGAGGGGAGTACCCGACCGCATCCGCGAAGCCGCCGCCCGTCAGTCCCGGCCCCGGCCCGGGCGCGGCCGGTCCTCCGGGACCGGGGGAGACCTCGCCGCCCCGGAGGAGGTCCCGTGGCCGCTCTCGCCCCACCCGTCCCCCTGGCGCCGGTAGCCGCGCCGCTCCGCCGCCCGGCCAAGGGACACCCGCCCCGTCTGCTGGCCGTCCTCACCGGACAGGAGGGCGCCCTCGCCGTCCTCGACGAGGCCCACGCCCGCGCGAGGGAGACCGGGGCGGAGGTGCACACCGCGCTGCTGCTGCCCCGCACCGCTGTCGCGCTGGATGCCGCTGTGGCCGCCCGGCTCGGCGAGGAGGTCGAGCGTGAGGTGGCCGACCTCGTCGCGCTGACCACGCAGCGCGCCGCGGCGGCCGGCCTGCCCGCGCGGATCACCGTGCACCGACTGGGCGGCCTGCGCGGCCGGCGCCGGGAGCGCGTCCTCGACCGCGCCGTCGCCCGCCTCGCCCGGCGGCTGGACGCCGTCCCGGTCGGGTGGCCGGTCCCGTGACCGCCACCGTGCCCCGGCGGGTCGCCGGCCCCTCCCCCGAGCAGGTCGTCCTGCTGCAGTCGGTGCGCGACGAGCCCTGCGTGTCCCTGCTGGCGACGACCACCCCTGCACCCCGCATGACCGACGCCGACGCGCGGACGCTGCAGCGGCTGGCCGGCGAGGCCGGGGCCCGCCTGGCCCGCGACGGCGCGCCCGCCGAGCTCGCCACCGCGCTGGAGGACCTCGTCGCCGCCGCCCGCACCGAGCCGACCGGCGCGGGCATCGCGCTGTACGTCAACCGGGCGCTGCGCCAGGTGGTGCGCCTGCCGGTGCCGGTCCCCGACCGGGTGGTGGTCGACCCCACCTTCGCCACCCGCGACCTGGTGCGGGCGCTGCACCGGATCCCGCGGCACGTGGTGCTGCTGCTCTCGGAGCAGGACGCGCGACTGCTCGAGGGCGGCGCGGGGACGCTGCGCCCGCCGCGGCGCTCGCCGTTCCCGCTGCGGGCCGAGGACGACGCCGGCGACGCGTTCCTGCGCCGCGTCGACCGGGCGCTGGGCACCTTCCTGCGGCTGCACCCCGCCCCGCTGGTGCTGGTGGGCGGGCACCGGGTGGTCGGCCGGTTCCGCCGGCTGTCGCGCAACACCGGCCGGCTGGCGGGCACGGTGACGGGCAACCTCACCCGCGCACCCCTGTCGGTGCTCGTGCCGCGCGTGCGCGAGGTGCTCGACGGTTACCTGCTGTCGCGGCAGGACGAGGCGCTGGCGCACCTGGACCGGCGGCGGTCCCGCTCGGCCGTGGTGGAGGGCATCGACGCCGCCTGGCTGGCCGCCCGGCGGGAACGGCCGGAGATGCTCGCGGTGGAGGAGGGCTTCACCCTCGCCGCCCGGCTCAGCGCGGACGGCGACTTCCTGGTCCCCGCCGACGACGTCGAGCACCCCGACGTGGTCGACGATGTCGTGGACGAGCTGATCGAGACGGTGCTGCTGCGCGGCGGGTGGATCGCGTTCGTGGCCGACGGCGCCCTCGCCGACGCCGGCCGGGTCGCCCTCGCTCTCAGGTGAGGTGCTGGAACGGCCACCCTCCAGGGACCCGCGCCGAGCGGAGCGAGGGCGTGGGGGGAAGGATGGCCGTTCGTCACGCGGCGCGGCGGACCGCCGCCTCGAGCACCGGCTCGAGCGCGCCGAGGAGGAACCCGGCACCGCACCCGGTGCAGATCCACTCGGGGCACTCGCCGCCCTCGTCGGTGTGCCCGTCGGCGCACGGCGGCTGCTCGAACACCGTGTCCTCCCCGCAGGTGGAGCAGGGCCAGGTCTGCTGGTCGTGCACGTCGACTCCCCCTCGCCGTCGGTGGCGGGACCGTTCCGTCCCGCGACTGAGCCCGACGGTCGCACGGGCCACCGACAGTCCCGCGCACCTCAGCGCGGCGTGTCCGCTCCCCCGCTGTACGCCGGGTCGAGGACCGCCCCCCGCGCCGCGGCGACCAGCGCCGCCTCGACCCGCGCCCGCCGGCCGGGGTCGAGGGGGCCCCCGTCGGGGTTGCTCACGTAGAAGTAGTCGGCGGCGTCGGCACCGAGGGTCTCGATGCGGGCGGAGGTGACGTCGAGCCCCTCCGACCCCAGCGCGGCGGTGAGCCGGTAGAGCAGGCCGGCCCGGTCGCCCGCGCGGACCTCCACGATGCTGGTCGCCTCGCCGCTGACCTCCGCGTCGTGCCAGGAGATGCGCGGAGGCGCCGACCGGGCGGCGTCCTGCCGGTAGTCGGCCTCGCGCTGCCGGAGCCGCTCGGCCAGCGGCAGCGTCCCCTCCAGGGCGGCCCGGACGGCGTCGGCCAGGATCGCCGGCTGCGGCGCGCGCCCGAACCGGGGGCGGACGGCGAACACCGCCGTCGCCCGGCCGTCGGTGACGTCGACCTTCGCGGCGCGGACGTCGAGCTGGTTGAGCGCCAGCACCCCGGCGAGCCGGCTGAACAGGCCCTGCTCGTCGGGCGCCCCGATGGTCACCTGCTGGCCGTCGGCGACGTCCTCGACGCCCACGGTCACCGCGCCGTCGCCGCCGGACTGGGTGACCGTGGGCTCGGTCGGGGCCAGGACGGGGTCGGGATCGGCCACCGGCGCCCCGCCCAGGTGCGCCTGCACGCGGGCGACCAGCTGGGCGACCAGGTGGGCCTTCCACGGCGACCACGCCGAGGAGCTGGTGGCCGCGCCGTCGGCCTGTGCGAGTGCGTGCAGCAGCTGCAGGACCTGCGGGTCGGCGCCGATGGTGGCCGCGACCCGCTCGATCGTCGCGGGGTCGTCGATGTCGCGGCGGGTGGCGGTGTCGGGCAGCAGCAGGTGGTGGCGGACCAGCGTGCCCACGACGGCGACGTCGGCCGGCGCGAAGCCCATGCGGGCGGCGATGCCGCGGGCGACGGGCTCCCCCACGACGCTGTGGTCGCCGGGCCGGCCCTTCCCGATGTCGTGCAGCAGCGCGGCGACCAGCAGCAGGTCGGGCCGGTCGACGTCGTGGGTGAGCTCGGCGGCGGCCGCCGCGGCCTCCACCAGGTGCCGGTCGACGGTGAACCGGTGCCAGGGATGGCGCTGGGGCAGCGACCGCACCTGCTCCCACTCCGGCAGGAACCGGCCGAGCAGGCCCTCCTGGTCGAGCTGCTCGATGACCGGGACCGCCGGGCGGCCGGCGGCCAGCAGCCGCAGGAACGACCAGCGCACCTCCGCGGGCCACGGCTCGGGCACCGGCGGGGAGTGCACGGCGAGCACCTTGAGCGTGTAGGGCGAGAGCAGCAGGTCCATCCGGGCGGCGGCGGCCGCACCGCGCAGGGCCAGGCCCGGGTCGGTGGCCGGGCGGGCGTCGCGGGCGAGCACCACCTCGTCGCCCTGCCGCACGACCCCCTCGGCCAGCGGTTCGCGGCGCACCCGGCGGTAGCGGCCACGGGGCCGGCGGACCAGTGCCGCCTCGACCCGCCGCCAGGTGTCGTCGGCGACGAAGGCCAGCCGCCGCCCGGCGAGGCTGACCTCGCGCAGCAGCACGTCCTCGTCGGCGGCGCCGTCGGTCCCGAAGCCGAGCGCGGCGGCGACCGGCCGCTGCTCCTGGCGGACCAGCACGTCGGAGGACCGGCCGGTGCGGCGGCGCAGCTCGTCGCGGACGTCGAGCAGCAGGGCGTAGGCCGCCTCCACCTCCGCGGCGGGCTCGTCGCCCAGCTGCGCGGCGGCGACCGCGCGCAGCACCTGGCCCTCGCGCAGCCCGCCGTAGGCCTCCTTGAGGTCGGGCTCGAGCAGGAACGCCAGCTCACCGACCTGCCGTGCCCGCTGGCGGCGCAGGTCGCGCAGCTGCGGCAGCAGCCGGGACGCCGACTGCCGCCAGCTGGCCAGCGTCGCGGTGCGCAGCGCGGCCGCGAGGCCGGCGTCCCCGGCGACCAGGCGGGCGTCGAGCAGGCCGAGGCCGGCCTTGACGTCGGTGGAGGCCACCGCGACCGCCTCGGGCACCGAGCGCACCGAGTGGTCCAGCCGGACGCCCGCGTCCCAGATCGGGTACCAGACGGCGTCGGCGAGGGCGGCCACCTCGGGGCGGCCGTCGTGCACCAGCACCAGGTCGAGGTCGCCATGCGGCGGGGGCTCCCGCCGGCCCAGGCTGCCCACGGCCACCAGTGCGACGCCGTCGGTGCCGGTGCGCGGCGGTGTCGCTGCCCGCCCACCCGCACCGCGGCCCCGCCGCGACGGCGGGGTCCCGGCGACGGCGGCGGTCAGCAGGCCGCCCAGCCAGGCGTCGAGCTGCTGCACCCGCTCCGCGCGGGTCAGCTCGGGCAGCGACCCGAGGTCGGGCACGGTCCCCCCTGTCGGTCGGTGGGTCGGGGCCGGGACGGCGTCGGCCGGGACGGCGGTCCTCCCGCCACCCCGGCCGACGCTGCTCACCCGGGTCCCCCTAGAGCGCGTCCTCGCCGCGCTCGCCGGTGCGGACCCGCACGATCTCGTCGATCGTGGTGACCCACACCTTCCCGTCGCCGATCTGGCCGGTGGAGGCCGACTCGACGACGGCGTCGACCACCCGGGCGGCCTCGATCTCGCCGACGACGACCTCGATGCGCACCTTGGGCACGAAGTCGACCTGGTACTCCGCACCGCGGTAGACCTCGGTGTGACCCCGCTGGCGGCCGAAGCCCTGGACCTCGCTGACCGTGAGGCCGGTGATCCCGATCAGCTCGAGGGCGTTCTTCACGTCGTCGAGCTTGAACGGCTTGATGATGGCGGTGACGAGCTTCACACCCGGCTCCTGTCGGTGAGGTCGGTACCCCGCGCCTCGGCGCGGGTCTGGCCGGCGGCCGCGAGAGCCGAGCCGCCACCGCCGCCACCCAGGGAGGCCAGGTCGTACCCGGTCTCGGCGTGCACGACGCCGTCGATGCCGGCGACCTCGTCCTCCTCGGTGATGCGGAAGCGCATCAGCTTCGCGATGGCGGTGCCGATGACGAGCGTCAGCACGAACGAGTAGACCAGGACCGCGAGCGCGCCTAGCGCCTGCCGCCACAGCTGGTCGACCCCGCCGCCGTAGAACAGCCCGTCGACGCCGGCGGTGGTGGCGCCGGAGGCGAACAGGCCCACCGCCAGGGTGCCCCACAGGCCGCCGACGAGGTGGACACCGACGACGTCGAGCGAGTCGTCGTACCCCAGCCGGTACTTGAGGCCCACGGCGAGGGCGCAGACGGCGCCGGCGACCAGGCCGATGGCGATCGCGCCCAGGGGCGTCACCGACGAGCAGGCCGGGGTGATGGCCACCAGGCCCGCGACGACGCCGGAGGCCGCGCCCAGCGAGGTGGCGTGCCCGTCGCGCAGCTTCTCGGTGAGCAGCCAGCCGAGGGTGGCCGCGCCGGTGGCCGCGAGCGTGGTGACGAAGACCTCGGCCGCCTGCCCGTTGGCGGCCAGGGCCGAGCCGGAGTTGAAGCCGATCCAGCCGAACCACAGGATGCCCGCGCCGATCATCACCAGCGGCAGGTTGTGCGGCCGCATCGGGTCCCGGCCGAAGCCGCGGCGCCGGCCCAGCACCAGCGCCAGCGCCAGCCCGGCGGCACCGGCGTTGATGTGCACCGCGGTCCCGCCGGCGAAGTCGATGGCCAGCAGGTCGTTGGCGATCCAGCCGCCGGTCTCGGACTCGGCGCCGTCGAAGGCGAAGACCCAGTGCGCGACCGGGAAGTAGACCAGCGTCGCCCAGATGCCGGCGAAGACCATCCACGGGCCGAAGCGGGCGCGGTCGGCGACGGCGCCCGAGATCAGCGCCACGGTGAGGATCGCGAAGACGCCCTGGAAGGCGACGAACGCCAGCGAGGGGATGGTGAAGACGAGGTTGTCCGGGGCGAAGGCGCCCTCCAGGCCCGCGGTGCCGATCAGCGAGGACAGGCCGAAGAACTCGGTCGGGTCACCGAGCAGGCCGCCGCCCACGTCGTCGCCGAAGGCGATCGAGTAGCCGTAGAGCACCCACAGCACGCTGATCAGCGCGAGTGCCCCGAAGCTCATCATCATCATGTTCAGCACGCTCTTCGCGCGGACCATGCCGCCGTAGAAGAGCGCCAGACCGGGGGTCATGAACAGCACCAGCGCGGCGCTGACCAGGACCCAGGCGGTGTCGCCGGTGTCCACGGCAACCTCCTGACGTGTGGTGTGGCCGTGCGACGGGGCAGGCCACAGGACGGACCCGGAGCGCGCTGGAGAGCCCGGGGGGTGCGGCGACCACCGTGCCGGGCCGGTGTTTCCGGAGCCGTCGTCCGGCCGTTTCCGGACGGTGAACTCCGCGCCGCGTGTCCGCCCCCCGTGTGTCCGCCGTGTTGCGGCCCGCCCCGGTCCGCCCGCACCGGCCCCGTGCGAGACGGGTGCAGGTGCAACTCGGTTGCAATAAGGTGCCCGGGGGACGGCGTCCGGCCGCCCCGCGCCCAGCCGGTCCCGGGAGGTCCGCGTGCACGTCCCCGACGGGTATCTCGACGCCCCCACGTCACTGGCCACCGGCGCCGTCGCCGCCGGCGCGGTCGCCGTCGCCCTGCGCGGCGCCCGCCGCGAGCTCGACGAGCGCACCGCTCCCCTCGCCGGGCTGACCGCGGCCTTCGTCTTCGCCGTCCAGATGGTCAACTTCCCGGTCGGCGCCGGCACCAGCGGCCACCTGGTGGGGGCCGCGCTGACCGCGGTGCTGGTCGGCCCGTGGACGGCGGTGCTCTGCATGACCGTCGTGCTGCTCGTCCAGGCGCTGCTGTTCGCCGACGGCGGCCTGACCGCGCTGGGCACCAACGTGACCCTGCTGGCGGTCGTGGCCGTCGGCGTCGGCTACGGGGTGTTCCGCCTGCTCCTGCGGCTGCTGCCGCGCACCCGGACCGGCCTGCTCGCCGCCGCGGGCGCGGGCGCCTTCCTGTCGGTGCCGGCCGCGGCGCTGGCGTTCGTCGCGCTGTTCGCCGCCGGTGGGGTCGCCGACGTCTCCCTCGGCCTGGTGCTGGCCGCGATGGGCGGGATCCACCTGCTCATCGGCATCGGGGAGGCGCTGATCACCGTCGCGGTGCTCGGCGCGGTCCTGTCGGTGCGGCCCGACCTCGTGCACGGCGCCGCCCACCTGCGCCGGAGCGCCGACCTCGCCACCCGTCCGGGCCTGCGCGCCGAGGAGGCCCTCCGGTGAACCGCCGCCGCGCGTTCTGGCTCGCCGGCCTGCTGCTGACGCTGCTCGTCGCCGGGGTCCTCAGCTCCTACGCCAGCGCCTCCCCCGACGGCCTGGAGTGGGCCGCCGGTGAGTCGGGCTTCGCCGACACGGCCCGCGACAGCGCGGCCGTCGGCTCGCCGCTGGCCGACTACGGCGTCGCCGGGGTCGACGACGCCCGGGTCTCGGGCGGGCTGGCCGGCGTCGTCGGCGTCGCGGTCACCCTGGCGCTCGCCGGCGGCCTCGCGCTGCTGCTGCGCCGGCGCGGCCGCTCCGGCACCCGGGACTGACCCGTGGGTGCCGGGCACGGCGGCCCGCTGGGCGCGGCCCACGTCGCGCGCGACACCGTCGTCCACCGGCTGCCGGCGCACGTCTCGCTGGTCGCGGTGCTGGGCTTCGCGCTGGTCGTCGTCGCCACCCCGGTGCGGCCGGCCTGGGCCCCGGCCTACGCCGGGTACGCCGTCCTGGTGCTCGCCGCGGCGGCGCTGGCGCGCGTGCCCGCCGCCCGGCTGGCCCGCGGGCTGGCCGTCGAGGTGCCCTTCGTGGTCTTCGCGCTGCTGCTGCCGCTGGTGGCCCGCGGCCCGCGGGTGGAGGTGCTCGGCCTGTCGCTGTCGGAGAGCGGCCTGGTCGCCGCCGGCGGGCTGCTGGCCAAGGCGACGCTGTCGGTGCTCGCCGCCACCGTGCTCGCGGCCACCACTCCCCCGCAGGACCTGGTGCGCGGCCTGCAGCGGCTGCGGCTGCCGGCGGTGCTGGTGCAGATCCTGTCGTTCATGGTCCGCTACGCCGACGTCGTGGCCGGCGAGCTGCGGCGCATGCGGGTGGCCCGCGAGTCCCGGGGCTTCCGCGGCCGGGGGCCGGGTGCGCTGCGGGTCGTCGCCGGCACCGCGGGTGCGCTGTTCGTCCGCTCCTACGAGCGCGGCGAGCGGGTCCACCTGGCGATGCTGGCGCGCGGCGGGGACGGCCGGCTGCCCGCCGGGCCCGCGGTCGCCGTGCCCGCGCGGGTGTGGCTGACCGGGCTGGCGCTGCCCCTGTCCGCCGGGGCCGTGCTGGCGACGGGGATGCTCGGGGCGTGACCGGCCCCCAGCCCTCGCTCCTGGTGGAGGACCTGGCCTTCGCCTACCCCGACGGGCACCAGGCGCTGTTCGGCGTCGACCTGCGCGTCGACCGCGGCGAGCGGGTGGCGCTGCTGGGCCCCAACGGCGCCGGCAAGACGACGCTCGTGCTGCACCTCAACGGCATCCTCGGCGGAGGCCGGGGCCGGGTCAGCGTCGCGGGTCTGCCGGTGGAGCGGCGCAGCCTGCGGGAGGTCCGGCGGCGGGTCGGCGTCGTCTTCCAGGACCCCGACGACCAGCTGTTCATGCCCACCGTCGGCGAGGACGTCGCGTTCGGCCCGCGCAACCTGGGCCTGCCCGAGCCGGAGGTGGCCGCCCGGGTCGCCGCGGCGCTGGACCAGGTGGGCATGGCCGGGGTGGCCGACCGCCCGCCGCACCACCTGTCGTTCGGCCAGCGCCGCCGGGTCGCGGTGGCCACGGTGCTGTCGATGCACCCGGAGGTGCTGGTGCTCGACGAGCCGTCGTCCAACCTCGACCCGGCCGGCCGCCGTGAGCTCGCCGAGGTCCTCACGAGCCTGCCGGTGACGATGCTGATGGTCACCCACGACCTGCCCTACGCGCTGCAGCTGTGCCCGCGCTCGGTGGTGCTCGACGGCGGCGTGGTGGTCGCCGACGGGCCGACCCGCGAGGTGCTCGCCGACACCGACCTGCTGGCCGCCCACCGGCTGGAGCTGCCCTACGGGTTCGACCCGCGCACCGTGCCCTGACCGGCCGGGCGGGCCGAGTGAGCAGTTCCGGTCGGCTCCGGCGGCGAGTCACGCCGTGTCGGCGACCTCAGCTGCTCACTCGACGCGACTGGAGGTGACCGGAACCCGGCTCTCAGTCGGCTGCGCCGACCAGGCCCTCGGCGAACGCCTCGGGCTCGAACGGCGCGAGGTCGTCGGCGCCCTCCCCCAGCCCGATCAGCTTCACCGGGATGCCCAGCTCGCGCTGCACCGAGACGACGATGCCGCCCTTGGCGGTGCCGTCGAGCTTGGTGAGCACCACGCCGGTGACGTCGACGGCGGAGGTGAACACCCGCGCCTGCACGATGCCGTTCTGGCCGGTGGTGGCGTCGAGCACCAGCAGCACCTCGGTGACCGGGCTCTGCTTCTCCACGACCCGCTTGATCTTGCCGAGCTCGTCCATGAGGCCGGACTTGGTGTGCAGCCGGCCTGCGGTGTCGACGACGACGGTGTCGACCTCGGCCTCGACGCCGGTGCGCACCGCCTCGAAGGCCACCGACGCCGGGTCGGCGCCCTCGCGGCCGCGGACGGTGAGCACGCCGACCCGCTCGCCCCAGGTCTCGAGCTGGTCGGCGGCCGCGGCGCGGAAGGTGTCGGCGGCCCCGAGCACGACGCTGCGGCCGTCGCCGACGAGCACGCGGGCGATCTTGCCGACCGTCGTCGTCTTGCCCGCGCCGTTGACCCCGACGACCAGGACGACGCCGGGCCGCCCCTCGCGCCGGTCGGTGCCCAGCCGGCGGTCCAGGTCGGGCCCGAGCACGGCGGTCAGCTCGCGGACCAGCAGCGCGCGCAGGTCGGCGGGCGACGCGGTGGCGAGCACCATCGACTGGGTGCGCAGCCGGTCGACGATCTGCTGGGTGGCCGCGACGCCGACATCGGCGGCCAGCAGGGTCTCCTCGACCTCCTCCCAGTCGTCCTCGGTGAGCCGCTCGCGGGCGAGCACGGTGAGCAGGCCGCGGCCCAGGGAGGACTGCGAGCGGGCCAGCCGCGAGCGCAGCCGCACCAGCCGGCCGGCCGACGGCGGCGGCGTCTCGAAGACGACGTCCGGCTCGGCGACCGCCGGGGGCAGGTCGACCGGCGGCGGTGCCTCGGGCGTCACCGCGTCGGGCTCGGCCGGCGCCAGGCCCTGACCGGAGGCGGTCGCGCCGGCCGGCCGGTCCTCCGGCGGGGCGGGAGGGGCGCTGGGCGGGCGCGGGCGGGTGAGCGTCGTGCCGGCGACGGCGTCGTCGTCGAGCCGGGTGGTGCGCCGGCCGCGGCCGACCAGCAGGCTCACCCCGGCGACCAGGGCCACGAGGAGGATCGCGATCGCGATCAGCACGAACTCCATGCCGGTCAGTCTCCCAGCCGCCGTGCAGCCGGGTCTGGGCGGAACCCGGACCGTGGGCCACGCTGAACCCATGCCGCCACCCGACCGGGACACCCCCGCCCTGCTGCTCGGACCCCTGCTGCGGCACGTCGACCCGGTGTCGGCCACGGTGTGGGTGGAGACCGACCGGCCCTGCACCGTCGACGTCCTCGGCCGGACCGCGCGGACCTTCCGCGTCGGCGGCCACTGGTACGCGCTGGTCGTCGTCGAGGGCCTCGAGCCGGGTAGCACCACGCCCTACGAGGTGCGGCTCTCCACCGACGGCACCGACGGCGTCCGGGTGTGGCCGGAGTCGAGCTCGCCGTTCCCGCCCAGCCGCATCCGCACCCCCGGCCGGCCCGGTCCCTTCCGGCTGGCGTTCGGCTCCTGCCGGTACGCCGCACCGAGCACCGTCGACGTCGCCGAGGGCATCCCGCCCGACGCCCTGGACGCCTACGCGCAGCGGGTCGCCCGGCTGCCCGAGGACCAGTGGCCCGACGCGCTGGTGCTGCTGGGCGACCAGGTCTACGCCGACGAGCTCACCCCGGCGACCCGCTCGTGGCTGCGGGTGCGCCGCGGCGAGGCGGTGCCCGAGGACGCCCAGACCCGCGACCTGGAGGAGTACACCCGGCTCTACGCGGAGTCCTGGACCGACCCGCAGGTGCGCTGGCTGCTGTCGACCATCCCGTCGTCGATGGTGTTCGACGACCACGAGATGATCGACGACTGGAACACCTCGGCGGCCTGGCGGCGCCGGGTCACCGCCACCGGCTGGTGGGACGAGCGGATCGCCGGCGGGCTGGCCACCTACTGGGTCTACCAGCACCTGGGCAACCTCTCCCCCGCCGAGCTGGCGGAGAACGCGACCTGGCAGGCGGTGCGCGCACTGCCCGAGGACGCCGACGCCGGGCCGCTGCTGCGCGAGATGGCCCTCGCCGCCGACCGCGACCCGCGGACGGTGCGCTGGAGCTACGCCCGGCAGTGGGGCGACGCCCGGCTGCTCGTGGTCGACAGCCGGGCCGGCCGGGTGCTCGACGAGCAGGCCCGCCGGATGGTCGACGACGACGAGTTCGCCTGGATCGAGGACCAGATGCGGCAGGCGGTGCGGGACGGTGTCTCGCACCTGCTGGTCGGCACGTCGCTGCCCTGGCTGCTCCCCCACGCCATCGACTCCATCGAGCGCGTCGACGAGGCGCTGGCGGTGCGCCACGAGGGCCGGCTGGTCGGGCGGGCCGCCGAGGCGGCGCGGCAGGCCGCCGACCTGGAGCACTGGGCGGCGTTCGGGCACAGCTTCGACCGGCTGGCCGCCGCGCTGCTGGCGGTGGCCCGCGGCGAGCACGGCCGGGCGCCTGCGACCGCGGTGGTGCTCTCCGGCGACGTCCACCACGCCTACGCCGCCGAGGTGGTCGAGCCCGGCGGCCTGACCGGCCGGGTGCACCAGCTCACCGTCTCCCCGCTGCACAACCAGGCGCCGCACCCCATCCGGGTGGGCTTCCGCATCGGCTGGAGCCGGTGGGCGCGGCGGTTCACGCAGGCGCTGGCCCGCGCCGCGCGGGTGCGCCCGCCGTCGGTCGAGTGGGCCAAGGCCGCCGGGCCGTTCTTCGGCAACCAGGTCGGCGAGCTGGTGCTCGACGGCCGCTCGGCGCGCTTCGTCCTGCACGTGAGCGACCACCGCGAGAACGGCGAGGAGTGCCTGCAGCAGGTGCTCGACCTGCCGCTGGCCGACCCCGTCCCGGCGGCGGTGGGGGCGCAGGGGGTGACAGGCTGACGGCGTGACCGATCCCCACGAGCAGGAGCACGGCACGAAGCCGGCACCCGGCCCCGACCAGCCCCCGATCCCCGTCCGCCTGGTCACCTTCAACACCCACCACGGTGTCGGCGAGGACCGCCGCCACGACCTGCCCCGGCTGGCCAAGGTGCTCGCCGCGGCCGACGCCGACGTCATCTGCCTGCAGGAGGTCGACCGGCACTTCGGCAAGCGCAGCGAGGACGTCGACCAGGCGCTGCTGCTCTCGCGCGCGCTGGACATGCAGCTGGCCTGGGGCCCGGCCATCGACGAGCCGCGGCCCGGCGACGACGACCGCCGTCAGTACGGCAACGCGCTGCTGTCGCGGCTGCCGATCCTGGTCAGCGACGTCCACCCGCTGCCCGGCACCGGGGAGCCGCGCAGCGCGCTGCGCACGCTCGTCGAGCTCGACGGCGGCGCGCTGTGGGTGACCACCACCCACCTGACCACCCGGTCGGCGGCCGAGCGCGCCGAGCAGGTCGCGGTGCTGCGCGCGCTGCACACCGAGCCGATGGCCACCGGCGTCGTCGTCGGCGACCTCAACGCCGCACCCGACGCCCCGGAGCTGGCGGCCCTGCGCGCGGACTTCACCGACGCCTGGGAACTGGCTGCCGAGCGCGACGACCAGGCCCGCTGGCGGTTCTGGCAGCGCGACGAGGGCCTGACCCACCCGGCGCGGTCGCCGCACACGCGCATCGACCAGGTGTGGGTGACCCGGGGCATCGCCGTGAAGGGGGCGCGGGTGCTCGACGGCGCGGGGGCGTCGGACCACCTGCCGCTCGTCGTCGACCTGCTGGTCCCCTCCGGCGTCTAGCCGGTCGTGGGGGGGGGGGGGGGGGGGGGGGGGGGGGGGGGGGGGGGGGGGGCGGGGGGGGGGGGGGGGGCCGCGGGGGGGGGGCGCGGCGGCGCGGGCCGCCG
>NZ_JBJGZA010000030.1:0-56567 GCF_054050255.1 Geodermatophilus sp. SYSU D00700
CCCCCCCCCCCCCCCCCCCCCCCCCCCCCCCCCCCCCCCCCCCCCCCCCCCCCCCCCCCCCCCGCCCCCCCCCCCCCCCCCCCCCCCCCCCCCCCCCCCGGCTGGCGGGATCGGCCGGCCCGACCCCGGCCAGCAGAGTCGGGCCCGTCGAACGAGCAGGCGGGAGACCGACGTGGACGTGTCCGGCAACCTGGCGGGCCGGGTGGGGCGGTGGAGCGCGCGGCACCGCAGGGCCGCGGTGGGCGGCTGGCTGGCCTTCGTGGCCCTGGCCCTCCTGGTGGGGCAGCTGGTCCCGCAGGGGGAGCTGACCGCGGCCGAGCAGCGCGTCGGGGCGCCGGCCCGGGCGCAGCAGATCCTCGACGACAACGGCTGGGAGGAACCGGCCTCGGAGATGGTCCTCGTCCAGCGGGACGCCGAGGTCGGGGAGGCCGCCGCCACCGCGGCGCTGACCGACGTCGTCGAGACGCTCCGGCGGACCCCCGAGGTGACCGGCGTGGTCAGCCCGCTCGACGGCGCCCCGCTGGTGTCCGCCGACGCCCGCTCGGCGCTGGTGACCTTCGACGTCGCCGGGGACCGCGAGGACGCCGCGGAGCAGCTGCCCGCGATCGCCGGCGCGCTGGCCGCCGTCGCCGACCGGCACGAGGACGTGCGCGTCGAGCAGTTCGGCGACACCAGCGCCGACCTCGCGCTGGGCGAGGTCCTCGACGCCGACTTCCGGCGCGCCGAGCTGCTGTCGATCCCGATCACCCTCGTCGTGCTGCTGGTGACCTTCGGCGCCGTGGTGGCCGCGCTCGTGCCGCTCGTCTTCGCACTCACGGCGTTCGTCGCCGCGCTGGGGCTGCTCAGCCTCACCAGCCAGGTCTGGCACGTCGACCAGAACGCGCAGATCGTCATGCTGCTCATCGGGCTGGCCGTCGGCGTCGACTACTCGCTCTTCTACCTCAAGCGCGAACGCGAGGAGCGGGCCAGGGGCGCCGGTCCGGTCGACGCGCTCGACGTCGCCGCCGCCACGTCGGGCCGCTCGGTGCTCGTCTCGGGTGTCACCGTCGTGGTGGCGATGGCCGGGATGTTCCTCACCGGGTTCTCCGTCTTCACCGGCGTCGCCTCGGCCACGATCCTCGTCGTCGCGATCTCGGTGCTCGGCTCGCTCACCGTGCTGCCGGCCACCATGGCCTGGCTCGGCGACCGGGTGGAGAGGGGGCGGATCCCGTACCTGCACCGGCGCGACGCCGGCCCGGGCCGGTTCTGGCCGGCCGTGCTCGGCGCCGTGCTGCGCCGCCCGCTGGTCGCCGCCCTGACCGCCGGCGCCGCCCTGGTCGCGCTCGCCGTCCCGGCCCTGGCGATGGACCTGCGCGGCGAGGGCGTCGAGGACCTCCCGCAGGACCTCGCCGTCATCCGGACGTTCGACCGGATCACCGAGGCGTTCCCCGGCGGGCCGGTGCCGGCGGAGGTGGTGGTCGCGGCGCCCGACGTCACCGCCCCCGAGGTCCAGGCGGCCCTGGCCGACCTGCGCGAGCGGGCTCTGGCCACCGGGCAGGTGAACGAGCCGATCGGGGTCGAGACCAACGAGGCCGCCACGGTGGCCGTCGTCTCCGTGCCGCTGGTCGGCGACGGGGAGGAGCAGGCCTCACGCGACGCGCTGGCCACCCTCGCCGACGACGTCGTCCCCGCCACGCTGGGGGAGCTCGACGGCGTGACCGCGGTGGTCACCGGCGACACCGCCTACTCGGTGGCCTTCGACGAGCTCATGGCCGACCGCACGCCTTGGGTGTTCGGGTTCGTGCTGGTGCTGGCGTTCGTGCTGCTGCTGGTGTCGTTCCGCTCGGTCACCGTGGCGGTCACCGCGATCGTGCTCAACCTGCTCAGCGTCGCCGCCGCCTACGGCGCGATGGTGCTGGTCTTCCAGGAGGGCGTGGGGGCCGGCCTGATCGGGCTCGACCGGACCGGTGCGATCGTCAACTGGATCCCGCTGTTCCTCTTCGTGGTCCTCTTCGGCCTGTCGATGGACTACCACGTGTTCATCCTCAGCCGGATCCGCGAGGGTCACGACCGTGGCCTGCCGACGCGGACGGCGGTCGCGCAGGGCATCACCTCGTCGGCGGGCGTGGTCACCAGCGCCGCGGTGATCATGGTGTTCGTCTTCCTGACCTTCGTGACGCTGTCGCTGACCAGCATGAAGCAGATCGGGCTGGGGCTGGCGGTGGCGGTGCTGCTCGACGCCACCGTGGTCCGGGCGGTGCTGCTGCCGGCGGCGATGCGGCTGCTGGGCGAGGCGAACTGGTACCTGCCCCGCTGGCTGCGGTGGCTGCCCGACCTGCGGCACGAGCCGCTGCCCGGGGCCGCGGTGCCCGTTCCGCGGCCGGCGGCCGGCGAGGAGCCCACCCTGGCCGGCACCCGCGACTGAACGACGACGCCGGCCCCGGGGGATCCGGGGCCGGCGTCGTCGTGGGGCGGGGGGCCGGTGCTGGCGGTCTGGCCGCGTGGGTCGATCCCCCCAGCAGTGGGGGGCCAATCGTCTACCGGTGGCCCCCGCCCGACCTCCACTGTGAGCGCCGTCACAGTCGGAGTCAACCCCGGCCCGGCGTGTCGGGACGGGGCCTCCGCGTGGCTCGGGACGACGCGCCTGCGGACCTAGCCGACCCGGCGGAGGGCCTCCGGCGAGAGCTCGGCGACCGAGGTGTGCCCGGTCAGGCCGAGGGTGAGGTCGAACTCGCCGAGGACGTCAGAGACGACCTGCCGCACGCCCGCCTCCCCGGCCAGGCCCAGCCCCCACGCGTAGGGCCGGCCCAGCAGCACCGCGCGCGCCCCCAGGGCGACGGCGACCAGCACGTCGGCGCCGCTGCGGATGCCGCTGTCGAGCAGGACCGGCGCCCGGTCGCCGACCGCGGCGACCACGTCGGGCAGCGCGTCGAGCGCGGAGACCGACCGGTCGACCTGCCGCCCGCCGTGGGTGCTCACCACGATCCCGTCGACGCCCTCGTCCAGCGCCCGGCGGGCGTCGTCGGGGTGCAGCACGCCCTTGAGCAGGACCGGCAGCCGGGTGCGGGACCGGAGCCAGGCGAGGTCGGCCCAGGTGATCGACGGGCGCGAGTAGATGGCCTGGAAGGTCTCGACGGCGGCACGCGGCAGCGGCGAGCGCAGGTTCTCCCGCAGCGGGCCGGGCCAGGCGCGCGCCATGCCGACCATCGCGAGGACCGCCGCCAGCGTCGGCCGCGGCTGGCGGTCGCGCCCGGCGGCCGCACCGGCCTGCGCGGGCGCGGCGTCGCCGGCCTCGGCCACCCGGGCCTCGACCAGCCGCCGGAAGACGGGGTCGGAGGTGTACTGCGCGATCCCCTTGCCCAGCGCGAAGGGCAGGTGCCCGAGGTCGAGGTCGCGCGGCCGCCAGCCGAGCATCGTGGTGTCGAGCGTGACGACCAGCGCCTCGCAGCCGGCCGCCTCCGCGCGGGCGACCAGGCTCTCGACCAGCTCGTCGGAGGTCGACCAGTACAGCTGGAACCAGCGCGGCGCGTCGCCCATCGCCGTCGCGCAGGCCTCCATCGGCACCGACGCCTGGTTGGAGAAGACGAACGGCACGCCCAGCGACGCCGCGGCGCGGGCCACCGCCAGGTCGGCCTCCCGGTGCACCAGCTCCAGGGCGCCGACCGGGCCGAGCAGCAGCGGCGCGGGGATCCGCCGGCCGAACAGCTCCACGGAGGTGTCCCGCGCGCTCACGTCGCGCAGCACCCGCGGGACGACGGCCCACCGGTCGAAGGCCGCGCGGTTGGCCCGCTGGGTGTGCTCCTCGCCGGCGCCCCCCGCGACGTAGGCGTAGGCCCGGGCGGTCAGCCGCTCGCGGGCCCGGCGCTGCAGCGGCCGGGCGGTGGTCGGGACGAGCGGGGAGCGCCCGTACACCCCGGCGCGGTAGACCTCGTTCTGTCGGCGGCGGCCGGTCCCGGCGGCGGAGTCCACGGCGATCACCGTAGTGACCCGGCTCACCCGCTCCCGACCCCCCTCAGCGACACGCCCGGGCGCCGACACGCCGCGCCAGGTCGCGACGCGCGGTCGACCGTTCGTCCCCACGTGGTCACGCGCCGCACAATGGCAGGGCGCCGTCCCGGATCCACCGGGCCGGCGTGCGCGACCGCTCGAGGGGGACACCGTGCCGGTCGGGACCCTGCCCAGGCCCAGGCCGGGGCGCGCGTTCCGCCCCGTCCTGGCGACGGGGCTCTCCGGCCTGGCCGCCACGACGGGCCTGCTGACCGCGCTGCTGGCCGGTGCCGTGGCGCTCGCCGCTCCCGCCACGGCCGCCGACGACCCCGCCCGCCCCGACTCCCGCGTCACGCACGGGCCCAGCTGCCGTCCCGGCGGCGTCGTGGTCGAGGTGACCGCGGGGACGGTCGCCTACGCCGTCACGCTGGCCACCACCCGCGCCCCCGAGGGCGAGGCCTCCGCCGAGCTGCAGCCGGGACAGGTCGCCGTGCTGCGCACGGCGGAGGTGGCCTGGGGTGAGACGGTCGACAGCCGGCTGGAGTTCACCGCCCTGGACGGCTCGGGCACCACCTACGTCGACGAGCTCGAGGGCTTCGTGTTCACCCGGCCCGCCGAGGAGGACTGCGCGGCGATCGCCGTCCCGCCCGGCGGCGGTGAGGTGCCGCCGGTCGCGGGCGCCCCGGCGGTGCCGCCCGCCCCGGACTCCGCGCCCGAGCAGGTCCCGGTCCCGAAGGGGGACGTGGCCCCGGCCCCCGAGGTGGCGCCGCTGCCGGTGCCCGACCCGCCCGCGCCGGACCCCGCTCCCGGTGTCCCGGGCGACGGCGGCGTCTCGCCCGGCGGCGCGGTGGTGGCCTCCGCGGGGCAGGTCACCGCCGGCGACGCGGTCATCCTGATGGGGGCGGGCTTCACGCCCGGCGAGGTGGTCACCGTGCAGGTGGCCGGCGGCAGGGTCCTGGCCTCGGTCGCGGCCGGTCCCGACGGCGAGGTGGAGGCCACCGTGCGCGTCCCGGGCGCCGCCGGCACGACGACGCTCGCGCTGGTCGGCACCGATTCCGAGGTCACCGCCGTGGTCGAGCTGCGCGTGGCCGCCGCGGCCCGCCCGGTCGACCCGGACCCGGTGCCCGTCCCCCTGGTGCTCGCCGGGCTGGCGCTGGTCGTCACCGCCACCGGTCTCGTCCTGAGCGCCGGCCGCCGTCGTGAGCCGTCCGCGCCGTCCTGGCCGGCCGGACCCTCCTGGCCGACCGGCCCGACCGGGAGCGCCTGACGCCGACTTCGGTCACGATGGTGCGATGGGCTCCGAGGACGTGCTGGCTCCCGGCGTCCCGTCCCACCCCGCAGAGCTGGCCGGGGTCGCACCGCGCGCCGCGGAGACCTGGCTGCGGATCGTCCAGGTGCACGACCGGATCACCCACCGGGTCGACTCCGCGCTGCACCGCCAGCACGACCTGTCCCTCACCGCGTTCGAGGCGCTGCGGCGGATCGCCGAGGCACCGGGCGAGCGGGTGACGATGGGCGAGGTCGCCGAGGCGCTCGGGTTGTCGCGGGCCGGCGTCACCAGCACGGTCGGCCGGCTGGTCGAGCAGGGGCTGGTCGTGCGCGAGCGGCGCCCGGGGGACCGCCGGCTGCTGCACGCCCGGCTGACCGACGCCGGCCGGGAGCGGGTGCGCGCCGCCGCGGTCACCCACGACGAGCTCGTCGCCCGCCTGCTCACCCTGCTGGGTGACGACGCCGCCGTGGTCACCGACGCGCTGGCGCGGGTGTCCGCGGCCACCCGCATCCGCCGCTGAGGAGTCCCCCACCCCGCACTGCCGAGTGCGCAGTGGGTGCTGCCCGATGCGGCGTGGCTGCCGGTGTCGCCGACCACGACCGCCCACTCGGGTCACGAGGGCGGGCCTCGCAGGCGGGGCCGGAGGGCGCCGGGCGGGGGAACTTCAAGCCCGTAGTGTTTGCGGACGGGCACGACCGGGCAGGGCGCGATCATGTCCGTGAGCTGCACCGTCGTCGTGCCGACCATCGGCCGGCCGTCGCTCGACGTGCTGCTCGACGCCCTGGCCGCCGCTCCCGGCCCCCGCCCGGCCGAACTCGTGGTGGTCGACGACCGGCCCGCCGGACCCCCGCTGGCCGTCGAGCGCCCCGGTCTGCCGCCGGTCCGGGTGGTGCGCACCGGCGGCGGCGGCCCGGCCCGCGCCCGTAACCTCGGCTGGCGCACCGCCCGCACGGAGTGGATCGCCTTCCTCGACGACGACGTCGTCCCCGATCCCGACTGGTACGAGCGGCTGACCGCCGACCTCGAGGGCCTGCCGGCCGACGTCGCCGGCAGCCAGGGCCGGGTGCGGGTGCCGCTGCCGGCCGACCGGCGGCCCACCGACTGGGAGCGCGGCACCGCGGGCCTGGCCACCAGCGCCTGGATCACCGCCGACCTCGCCTACCGCCGGGCCGCGCTGGCCGCCGTCGGCGGGTTCGACGAGCGCTTCCCCCGCGCCTTCCGCGAGGACTCCGACCTGGCCCTGCGCGTCATGGGCACCGGCGCCCGGTTGGTCCGCGGCGAGCGCGCGATCACCCACCCGGTCCGCCCGGTCGACCGCTGGGTCAGCGTCCGCGTGCAGGCCGGCAACGCCGACGACGTCCTCATGCGCCGGCTGCACGGTCCCGGCTGGCGCGAGCGGGCGCAGGCCGCGCTGGGCCGCCGCCCGCAGCACCTCGCCGTCACCGCGGCCGGGCTCGCCGCGGTGGGCCTGGCCGCCGCCCGCCGGCCCCGCGCCGCGCTCGCCGCCGCGCTGGCCTGGGCGGGCGGCACCGCGGAGTTCGCCTGGGCGCGGATCGCCCCCGGCCCGCGCGACCGGGCCGAGGTCGGCACCATGGCCCTCACCAGCGCCGTCATCCCGCCGCTGGCCACCTGGCACTGGCTGCGTGGCGTGGTGCGGCACCGCCGGGTGACGCCCTGGCGCGGCCTGCCCGACCTCGTGCTCTTCGACCGCGACGGCACGCTCGTGCACGACTTCCCCTACAACGGCGACCCCGCCTGGGTCCGCCCGGTCGACGGCGCCCGCGAGGCACTCGACCGGCTGCGGGCCCGCGGCGTGCAGGTCGGGGTCGTGAGCAACCAGTCCGGCGTGGCCCGCGGGATCATCACCCGCGAGCAGGTCGACGCCTGCATGGCCCGGCTCGACGAGCTGCTCGGCCCGTTCGGGACCGTGCAGGTCTGCCCGCACGGCCCCGACGACGGCTGCAGCTGCCGCAAGCCCGCGCCGGGCATGGTGAAGGCCGCCTGCGCCGAGCTCGGCGTCGAGCCCGCGCGCACCGTGGTGGTCGGCGACATCGGCGCCGACGTCGAGGCCGCCGCGGCCGCGGGCGCCCGCGCCGTCCTGGTGCCCACGCCGGTCACGCGGAGGCAGGAGGTCGACGCCGCGCCGCACCGCGCAGCGACGCTCACCGCCGCCGTCGACGACGTCCTGGCCGGCCGGTGGTGAGCCGCCGCCGGGGCACCGTCCTCGTCGCCCGGCTCGACAACGCCGGCGACGTCCTCCTGCAGGGTCCGCTGGTCCGCGCCGTGGCCGCGAGCGCCGAGCGGGTGGTCTTCCTGGCCGGCCCGGCCGGGGCCGAGGCCGCCGCGCTGCTGCCCGACGTCGACGAGGTCTGGACCTGGGCCTGCCCGTGGATCCTCGGCGACCCGCCGCCGGTCGACGCCGCCGACCTCGCCGCGCTCGCCGCGCGGGTGCGGGCGCTGGCTCCCGACGAGGCGGTGGTCAGCACGTCGTTCCACCAGTCGCCGCTGCCCCTGGCGCTGGTGCTGCGCGTGGCCGGGGTGCCCCGCATCTCCGCCACCAGCGTCGACTACCCGGGCTCGCTGCTCGACGTCCGCCACCGGGTGGACGACGACCTGCCCGAACCCGAGCGGGCCCTGTCCCTCGCCCGCGCCGCCGGGTTCGAGCTGCCGGCCGGCGACGACGGCCGACTCGCGGTGCGACGACCCCTGCCCCCGGTCGCCCACCCGCCCGGCGCCGTCGTCGTGCACCCCGGCGCCTCGGTGCCCGCCCGCGCCTGGCCCGCGGAGCGCTGCGCCGAGGCGGTCGAGGCGCTCGCCGACGCGGGACACCGGGTGCTGGTCACCGGCGGACCGGGGGAACGGGAGCTGACCGCCGCCGTCGCCGGCACCCGCGGCGTCGACCTCGGTGGTGCGCTGACCCTCGCCGAGATGGCCGCCGTCCTCGACCGCGCCGCGGCCGTCGTCGTGGGCAACACCGGGCCGGCGCACCTGGCCGCCGCCGTCGGCACCCCGGTCGTCTCGCTGTTCAGCCCCGTCGTCCCCGCGGTCCGGTGGGCGCCCTACGGCGTCCCCACCGTGCTGCTGGGCGACCAGGACGCCCCCTGCCGCGACACGCGTGCCCGCGTCTGCCCGGTCCCGGGCCACCCCTGCCTGACCTCGGTGACCGCCGCCGACGTCGTCGCCGCCGTGGAGAAGGTGATCGCCGCGTGAAGGTCCTGCTCTGGCACGTGCACGGCTCGTGGACGACGGCGTTCGTCCAGGGCCCGCACGAGTACCTGCTGCCGGTGGTCCCGGACCGGGGCCCCGACGGGCTGGGCCGCGCCCGCACCTGGGACTGGCCGGCCTCGGCGCGCGAGGTGACCCCTCGGCAGCTGCGCGACGAGCACGTCGACGTCGTGGTGCTGCAGCGGGTGCGCGACCTGGAGCTGGTCCGGGAGTGGCTGGGCCGCGAGCCCGGGCGCGACCTGCCGGCGGTGTTCCTCGAGCACAACGCGCCCGGCCTCGAGCCCGGCGACGGCCCGGTGCCCCACACCCGGCACCCGCTGGCCGACCGCGACGACGTCCCGATCGCGCACGTCACCCACTTCAACCGGCTCTTCTACGACAACGGCCGGGCCCCGACGACGGTGATCGAGCACGGCATCGTCGACCCGGGCGAGCGCTGGACCGGCGAGCTGGCGCGGGCCGCCGTCGTCACCAACGAGCCGGTGCGCCGGGGCCGCACGGTGGGCGCCGACCTGCTGCCCGGGCTGGCCGCGGTGGCGCCGGTCGACGTGTTCGGCATGGGCCTTGCCGGCCTGCACGAGCGGCACGGGCTCGACCCCGCGCGGGTGACCCTGCACGACGACCCGCCGCAGGCCGCGATGCACGCCGAGCTGGCCCGTCGCCGCGTGTACGTGCACCCCGTGCGGTGGACGTCGCTGGGGCTGTCGCTGCTCGAGGCGATGCACCTGGGCATGCCGGTGGTCGCGCTGGCCACCACCGAGGTCGTCGAGGCGGTCCCCGCCGGCGCCGGGGTGGTCTCCACCCGGCCCGAGGTGCTCTGGGACGCCGTCGCCACGTACCTGCACGACGAGGACGCCGCCCGGCTGGCCGGCAAGGCGGCGCGCGCCGCCGCGCTGGAGCGGTACGGGCTCCCTCGCTTTCTCCGTGCTTGGGATGCGCTCCTCGAGGAGGTCACCCGATGAGGACGCTCCGGACCGCCGGCGGCCCGCTGCGCATCGACCTGGTCAGCGAGCACGCCTCGCCGCTGGCCGCCATCGGCGGGGTGGACGCCGGCGGGCAGAACGTGCACGTCGCGGCGCTCGCCGCGGGCCTGGCCGCACGCGGCCACGAGGTCACCGTGCACACCCGCCGCGACGACCCCGGCCTGCCCGACGAGGTGCCCACCACCGACGGCTACGTGGTCAGCCACCTCACGGCGGGGCCGGCCGCGGTGCTGCCCAAGGACGACCTGCTCGGCCACATGCCGGCGCTGGCCGCCGCGCTGCGCGCCCGCTGGTCGGTCGCGCCGCCGGACGTCGTGCACGCGCACTTCTGGATGAGCGGGCTGGCCTGCGTCGAGGCCGCCGGCAGCCTGCTCACCCCGGTGCCGGTGCTGCAGACCTTCCACGCCCTGGGCTCGGTCAAGCGCCGGCACCAGGGCGACGCCGACACCTCACCGGCGCAGCGGGTCGAGCTCGAGCGGAGCCTGTGCCGGGCGGTGGACCACGTGGTGGCCACCTGCAGCGACGAGGTCTTCGAGCTGCGCCGCCTGGGCCTGTCCCGCGACCGCGTCTCGATCGTGCCCTGCGGCGTCGACACCACGGAGTTCACCCCGCGCGGCCCGGTCGCGCCCCGCTCGGGCCGGCCGCGGCTGCTGGTGCTGGGCCGGCTGGTGGAGCGCAAGGGCCAGGAGGACGCCGTCCGCGCGCTGGCCGCCGTCCCCGGCGCCGAGCTGGTGGTCGTGGGCGGGCCGCCGGCCGGCGCGGTCGACGCCGACCCCGAGGTCCGCCGGCTGCGCGCGGTCGCCGCCGAGGTGGGGGTCGCCGACCGGCTGTGCTTCGCCGGGTCGGTGGCCCGCGCCGACGTGCCCGCGTGGGTCCGCTCGGCCGACGTCGTCCTGGCGGTGCCCTGGTACGAGCCGTTCGGCATCACCCCGCTCGAGGCGATGGCCTGCGGCCGGCCGGTGGTCGCCACCGCCGTCGGCGGGCTGCAGGACTCCGTCGCCGACGGCGTCACCGGCGACCTGGTGCCGCCCCGCGACCCGGCCCGCCTCGGCGAGGTGCTCGCCGCGCTGCTGGCCGACGACGCCCGGCGCGCCGCCTACGGGTCGGCCGGGGTCCGGCGGGCCCGCGCCCGCTACCGGTGGGCCCGCGTGGCCGCCGACACCGAGGCCGTCTACCGGCAGGTCCTGTCCACCCGGCGTCCCGTCGAGGCCGTCCGATGAGCGCCCCTGGAGGTCGCCCCGTGAGTGTCGCTCCCCACTCGGCCGGCGAGGTCGTCTCGCCCGACTCGTGCACGCACCTGACCGGCCGCGACCACGTCGCGTCGCTGCACGCGGCCATGCGCAGCCTCGACGCCTCGGTCGACACCCTCGACCGGTGGGGGCGGCTGCTGGCCGACGTGCTGTGCGGCGAGTCGCGCGGGCGGCTGCTGGCGGCGGGGAACGGCGGCAGCGCCGCGCAGGCGCAGCACCTCACCGCCGAGCTGGTGGGCCGCTACCGCGCCGACCGGCCGCCGTTCTCGGCGATCTGCCTGACGGCGGAGACCTCGTCGCTGACCGCCATCGCCAACGACTACCCGGCCGACGAGCTGTTCGCCCGCCAGGTGGAGGCGCACGGCCGCGCCGGCGACGTCCTGGTGCTGCTGTCGACGTCGGGCCGCTCGCCCAACGCCGTCGCCGCGGCCCGGCGGGCCCGGGAGTGCAGCATCACCGTCCTGTCGATCACCGGCCCGGCGCCCAACCCGCTCGCGGCCGCCTCCGACGAGGCGGTGTGCATCGACTCCCCGTGGACGGCGACCGTGCAGGAGTGCCACCTGGTCGCGCTGCACCTGCTGTGCGCGGCCTTCGACGCCGCGGTGCTCGCCGAGCCAGCCCGGGTGCCGCAGTCCCGGCTCGGGGTGGCGCGGTGACCCGGCCGCTGGTGGTCGTCGGCGACGCGCTGCTCGACGTCGACCTGGTCGGCACCGCGTCGCGGCTGAGCCCCGACGCGCCGGTCCCCGTGGTCGAGGACGTGGAGATCCGTGAGCGCCCCGGCGGCGCCGCGCTGGCCGCGGTCGTCGCGGCGCAGGCCACCGGGCGCGAGGTCGTGCTGGTCGCGCCGATCGACGACGACGAGGGCGCGGCGCGGCTGCGGGCGCTGCTGGCCGGGCGGGTGCGGCTGGTCGCGGTCCCGGCCGCCGGCGGCACCGCCGTCAAGCAGCGGGTGCGGGTGGGCGACCACTCGGTGGTGCGGCTGGACAGCGGAGCGCCCGCGGCCATCCTCGGCGAGCTGCCCGCGGAGGCCGTCGAGGTCATCCGCGGCGCCGCCGCCGTCCTCGTCGCCGACTACGGTCGCGGCACCACGGCCGACCCCGCCGTCCGGGCCGCGCTGGCGGAGGCGCGCGGGCCGGTGGTCTGGGACCCGCACCCGCGCGGCGCCGACCCGGTGCCCTCCGTGCGGCTGGTCACGCCCAACGCCGCGGAGGCCGCGCGGGTCGCCGCGGCCGCGGGCACGACGCCCGGCGGCGACGGGCTGGCCGCGGTCGGCGCGCGGGCCGAGGCGCTGATCCGGCACTGGGGGGTGGGCGCGGTCGCGGTCACCCTCGGTGCCCGCGGCGCGCTGCTGTCCTACGGCGAGGGCGCGCCCATGGTCGTGCCCGCCGTGCCGGTGACCGGCGGCGATCCCTGCGGCGCCGGCGACTCCTTCGCCGCCGCGGCCGCGCTGGCGCTGGCCGACGGCGCGGTGACCGGGGAGGCGGTGGCCGCGGCGGTCGCCTTCGCCGGGCGCTTCGTCGCCGCGGGCGGGGCGTCGGCGTGGGACACCCCGGCGACCCGCGAACCGAACGTCGCCGCGGACGACGGCGTCTCGGCGCTGCTGGCCCAGGTGCGCGCGACCGGCGGCACCGTGGTCGCCACCGGCGGTTGCTTCGACCTGCTGCACCCCGGGCACGTCGCGACGCTGCGCGCCGCCCGCGGTCTCGGCGACTGCCTGGTCGTGTGCATCAACTCCGACGACTCGGTGCGCCGGCTCAAGGGCCCGTCCCGGCCGCTGGTCACCGCCGCCGACCGGGCGCGGGTGCTCGAGGCCCTGGAGTTCGTCGACGCCGTCGTGGTCTTCGACGAGGACACCCCCGCCGAGGTGCTCGACCGGCTGCGGCCCGACGTCTGGGCCAAGGGCGGCGACTACGCCGGGGCGGACCTGCCCGAGGCAGCGGTGCTCCGGCAGTGGGGCGGGCAGGCCGTCGTCCTGCCCTACCTCGACGGCCACTCGACCACCGCCCTGGTCGAACGCTCCCGGGTGTGAGTGGTCCTCCTCCCGTGGCCTTCCGCGGTAGTGCACGGGACGGGCGGCCGGTGGCGGTCGTGCTGCGGCCCCTCGGGCTCGGGGACCTGCTGACCGGGGTCCCGGCCATCCGGGCCGTGCGCGCCGCGGTGCCCGGCCACCGGCTGGTCCTGGCGACGACGTCCGCGCTGGCACCGCTGGCCGGGCTGGTCGACGCCGTCGACGAGGTGCTGCCCGCGCGCGAGCTCGAGCCGCTGGACTGGGCCGGGCCGCCGCCGGAGCTGGCCGTCGACCTGCACGGCAAGGGCCCGGCGTCGCACGTCGTCGTCGCCGGCCTGCGCCCGGCGCGGCTGCTGACCTTCGCCAGCCCCGGCTACCCCGGCCCGGCCTGGTACCCCGACGAGCACGAGGTCGCCCGCTGGTGTCGCCTGGTCTCCGAGGGGCTGGGGGTCCCCGCCGACCCCGACGCGCTCGACCTCGCCGTCCCCGCCGTGCCCCCGCCGGTGACCGGGGCGGCGCTGGTGCACCCCGGCGCCGCCTTCCCCGGCCGCCGCTGGCCGGCCGAGCGGTTCGCCACCGTCGCCCGGTGGCTGGCCGACGCCGGGCACGACGTGCGGGTCACCGGCGGCCCGGCCGAGCGCGACCTGGCCGCCGCCGTGGCGCGCGGCGCGGGCCTGCCCGACGAGGCCGTGCTCGCCGGGCGCACCTCGACCCTCGAGCTCGCCGCCACCGTCGCCGCCGCCCGGGTGGTGGTCAGCGGAGACACCGGGGTGGCGCACCTGGCGACGGCGTACCGCCGTCCGTCGGTCGTGCTGTTCGGGCCGGTGTCGCCGGCGCTGTGGGGGCCGCCGCCGCGACCGCAGCACGTCGTGCTCTGGCACGGGGACGGCACCGGCGACCCCTGGGGAACCGAGCTCGACCCGGCGCTGGCGCGGATCACCGTCGCCGAGGTGACCGCGGCCCTGGACGGCCTGCTCGGACACGACGGGAGCGGCCCCGCCGTGCCGTGCACGACGGGGCCGCTCGCCCGCTGACCGTCAGACGGCCAGTCCCGAACAGGCCCTGGAGCAGTCGAGGCGCCAGATCGAGGGGCCCAGCGCGGTGAACAGCGCCGAGGACACCAGCCGCTCACCCCGCGGCCCGGTGACCGGACCGTCGCCCGGCGGTCGGGTGCCACCGCCGGCGCCCGGCTGCTGGGTGCCGGGCTGTGGCGTGCCGGGGGCGGGCGTCGGGGTCGGCGAGACGCCCCCCGTGCCGTCGAGGTAGGTGAGACCGCCGGCGAGCACCGAGGAGGTGCCGTCGGGGGCGAACACGTACACGTCGTAGGTGCCGGCCGCCCGAGCGGGCGTGGTGAACGTGACGCTGGTGGCCGACACCGCGGTCACCGTGGCCTGGGCGCTGGACCCGACGCGGACCCGCGCCCCGGCCGGGACCGCCCGGCCGGTGATGGTCACGCCCGTGCCACCGGCGGTGCTCACCCGGGTCGGGTTGATCGAGGTCAGGCCGAACGGCCCCACGCCCGGGTAGGTCTGCTGCCCGCCCGGCTCCGGCGAGCTGCCGCCGGGCGCCGGGGTCGACCCACCCGGCACCGGCGAGCTCGGCGGCGTGCTGCCGCCGGGCGCCGGGGTGCCGGGCTGGCTACCGCCGGGTGCCGGGGAGCCGCCCGGCGTGCTGGTGCCGGGCTGGGAGGTCGACGGCGGCGTCGAGCCGCCGGGTGCCGGCGTGCCCGGCGTGCTGGTGCCCGGCGTGCTGGTGCCCGGCGTGCTGGTGCCCGGCTGCGTGGCCGACGGCGGGGTCGGGCTTCCCGGAGCCGGGGGAGTACTGCCCGGCGGGGTCGAGCCGCCCGGTGCCGGGGTGCCGCCCGGCGTGCTGGTGCCGGGCTGCGTGGCCGACGGCGGCGTCGAGCCGCCGGGTGCCGGCGTGCCCGGCGTGCTGGTGCCGGGCTGCGTGGTCGACGGCGGTGTGGAGCCGCCCGGAGCCGGGGGACTGCTGCCACCGGGCGACGGCGTCGGGTTGCCGGGCTGTGAGCCTGTATCGGGCGCCTGGTACGTCACACCGACCAGCAGCGGCGCGGCGTACGCCGTGCCGACGTCGGCTCCGTCGAGGACCAGCTGGGCGGTGAGCACGTACCGGCCCTGGGCCAGCTCCATGCTCGGGGTGACCGTCGCCGACGGGCTGGGGCGGCTGCCCAGGTCGACGGTGACCGCGCCGGTGTCGTCGGTGGTCGCGGTGACCCCGCCGACGGTGACCTGCTGCTGGGTGAGCGCGTACAGCTGACCCTCGTGCTCCATGCCCAGGCGCAGCCGGACGGCGTACGCCCCGGCGGGGGCGCTGCCGCTGGTGACGATGGTCGGGGTGACCGTGCCCGGGTCCGCGCTCATCCCGGTGAAGGTGTAGGACACCCCGGCGGCGGTCTGGCCGAGCTCGGTCAACGACAGCCGGCCGCCGGTGACCGACCTGCCGGTGAACGCCGCCCGCGGCTGCAGGTCACCGAGCAGCCGGTCGACCAGCGCGGTGGCGCCCGCCGACCGGTCCTGCGCCCGGTACAGGGCGAAGGCGCCGGCGACGTTCGGGGCGGCGATCGAGGTGCCGGAGACCAGCTTGTAACTGCCGTCGTTCCACGGCGCGAGGACCAGGTTGCCCGGGGCGAACAGGTCGACCGTGCCGGCGCCGTACGCCGAGGAGCTGCTCGCGGTGTCCGCGGCGGTGCTGCTGCCGACGGTGACCATGCCTGGCCGGTTGAGGCTGGCCGGGTAGAACATGGAGGTGTCGCGGTTGGCGGCGTCGTTGCCAGCGGCGGCCACCACGACCACGCCCTTGCTCACCGCGTAGTCGATGGCGTCGGCCAGCTGCTGGGCGGCGCCCGGGCCGCCCCAGGAGGCGTTGACGACGTCGGCGCCGTTGTCGGCGGCGTAGCGGATCGCCTCCGCGCCCAGCAGCAGGTCGACCCCCGAGCCGCGGCCGATGACCAGCGGCATGATCGTCACGTCGGGGGCGACGCCGGCCGAACCCTCACCGTTGCCGGCGCGGGCGCCGAGCACCCCGGCGACGTTGGTGCCGTGCGCGTTGTCGGCATCGACGACGTTCGCACTGTTGGCGTAGTAGTTCCACCCGGCGCAGTCGCCGGGCTTGCCGTTGCCGTCGTTGTCCGCCGGGCTGCCGCAGACCTCGTCGGTGTTCCGCCAGAAGGCGCCGGCCAGGTCCGGGTGGTCGGTCATCACGCCGGTGTCGATGACCGCGACCGTCACGCCGCGGCCCGTGCCCGCCCGCCAGCCGGTGGGCGCGGCGACGTCGGCGCCGGCGACGCCGGTCTGGCCGTAGGAGTTGCTGCCGGTGTTGGACAGGTTCCAGCCGTAGGACGCCCACATCGGGTCGCTGATCGGGTCGGCGGCGATCTCGCCGGACACCGAGACCTCGACCTGCGCGTCGGGCAGCGCCGCCCGGATGGTGTCGGGGGTGATGTCGAACCCGGCGACCAACGCCGAGCCGTCGAAGAGCAGCTGCGCGGTGTCGACCGCGGGCAGGTCCTCCAGCGCCGCGAGCGTCGTGGCGTCGATGCCCGCGGGGGCGTCGACGAGCAGGCGCGTGCGCCCGTCGCCGGCCGGACCGAAGTCGCTCGCCTCCGAGATCGCCGGGCCGGCCAGCGCGGTGTCGATCGCCGCCGCTCCGCCGAAACCGAGCGCGATGCCGAGCACCGCGCAGATCGCCCGCTTCCCCCGGGAGGCCGGCCCGGACCTGACGCCCCTGGCGTGTCCTGACCCCGTGTGCATGTGTGTCCCGTCCCCTCGGAAGCTCGACGGCCCGGCGCGGGCCCGTGCCGGACGTCGGCGCCTGCGGCTGTCGCCTGCACCCGAGGGACCGGGAGATCCCCCCGAGGGGGGGCGTTCCCGGACGATCCGTTCTCGGGTCAAGGGCTGCTCGGGCGGTGCCGAAGTGACGGGAGGGGTCCCTGCGCACGGGCGCAGCCGGACCGCGGACACGACGGAGGCGCGGGGATGAGGATCGCCACCCACGTGGCGGCGCTCCACGCCCACGCCGCCCTGGAGTGGTCGGACCGATCGGTGACGACGTCGCTGCGGCGGCTGTCCTCAGGGGTCCGGATCGCCGGAGCGGCCGACGACGCGACGGGGCTGGCCGTCGCCGAGGGCCTGCGTGCCCGGTCCCGCGGCACGGCCGTCGCGGTCCGCAACGCCCAGGACGGCATCGGCGTCGTCCGCACCGCGGACGGCGCGCTCGACGGGATCCAGGCCATCCTGCGGCGGATGCGCGACCTGGCGGTCCGGGCCGGGAACGCCGGTGCCGTCGACGCGTCGGCGGCGGACGCCGTCCGCACCGAGTTCGAGCAGCTCAGGACGGAACTCGACGACATCGCCGACACGACTGCGTTCGGCGGCATCCGGCTCCTGGACGGCACCTACGACCGGCTGCTGCAGGTCGGCGCCGACGCCGGCGACACCCTCCGCGTCGTCATCGCCGTGTCTGGCCGGGCGGTGGACACGGCCGGCCTCGGGCTGTCGCGGGTCGACCCGACCGGCGGGCTCGGTCTCCCGCACACGCTCACGCCGGCCGTCGCCGTCGAACCGAGCACGCCCGCGCCCGGGCGGCTGACCCTCGCCGTGGACTCCACCTCGGCCGCCGCTCTCGCCGCACTGACCGGGACCGTGGAGTACGACGGACGGGTGCTCGACCTCGCGTCGGTCGACCGCACCGGAGCGGTGACCGCGCAGGACCACCTCGACCGGCTGGACGCCGCGGTGACGGCCACTCTCGGCGCCGGCCCGTTCACCCCGACCACCGCGGGCCTGGTCCTCACCGGAGCCACCCCGGGCCCGGCCTCGCTGCCGGCCGACGCCGCCGGGCTGACCCCGCGGTACACCGGGCCGGTCCCCGCCACGGTCGACGCCGCCGACCCCGCCGCCCGTGGCACCGCGGCTCCCGGGCGGCTGGTCCTGGCCGGCGACCACGTCTCGGCGGACGCGTACGCGGACGGCTTCGACGCCCTCGTCGGCACCGTGGGCTACGGCGGGCGGTCGTTCGACCTGGGGTCGGTCGACTACACGGGCGCCGTGACGGTGCAGGACCGCGTCGACCGGCTCAACGCGGCCGCGGTGGCCGCTCTCGGCACCGGGTCCACGCCGTTCGTCGCGACGGTCTCGGGTCTGGTGTTCACCGGGGAGACCCCCGGCCCGGCCTCGACCGCAGCGGACGCGGCCGCGGTCACCCCGTCCTACCGTGGCGACGCCGGGACCGCAGGGACCCTTCGGGCGCTCGACCGCGCCATCGGCCGGGTCTCGTCGTTGCGCGCCGAACTGGGCGCCGTCGACAACCGCCTCTCGCACCGGATCGACCGGCTCGGCGTCGCCATCGAGAACGCGATCGCGTCCGGGTCACGGATCCGCGACGCCGACACGGCCGCGGAGGCGACCGCCCTCGTGCGCAGCCAGCTCGTGGCGCAGGCAGGGACGGCGGTGCTGGCCCAGGCCACCCGGTCCGCGAACGTCGTCCTCGAGCTGCTGCGCTGACCGGCCGAGGCCGCGCGGCGGCGGCCGGTCAGCGCTGGCGCAGCGCGTCGAAGAGGACGTCCTGCAGGTCGTTGGGGTCGACGGCGTTGTAGGCCGCGCCGCCGGTGGCCTGCGCGATCTGCTCGAGCGCGGCGACGTCGGCGTCCGGGCCGAGCGCGATGCCGATGACCTTGACCGGGCGCTGCGGGTCGGCCTCCTCGCCCAGGGTCCGCAGCAGCGTGTCGAGGTCGATGCCCGCCGAGTCCTCGTTGGTGCCGTCGGTGACGATCACGACGCTGCTGACGGCCTCGGGGTCGTACTGCTGCTGAGCCGCGCGGAACGCGTCCAGCGTGGTGTCGTACAGGCCCGTGCCACCGGGGTCGAGCCGGTCGGGGATGGTGTCGAGCTCCCGGTCGAGCAGCTCGCGCTGGGTCGTGCCGTCGACCTCGTCGCTGAGCGTGCGGATGGGCGCGAGCTCCACCCAGTCCTGCTCGCCCTCCAGCTGGTGCGCGAACACCCACAGCCCGATCGACGACGACCCCGGGATGAGCGTCAGCGCGCTCCGGGCGGCGTCGCGGGCGAGGGTGGCGCGGGTGCCGTCACCGGCGGGGGCCTCCATCGAGGCGGACACGTCGATGACCGTGAGCAGCCGCGAGGGCGCCGCGAGCCGGCTGAGCTCGGTCAGCAGGGTCTGCACCCGCTCCGGGTCGACCTCGAGGACCTCCGGCGCCTCTTCCTGCACCCCCGGGCCGGGCTCGCTCGGCGGGGTCCCCTCGGCGTCGCGGAACCCGGCGTCCAGGACGGCGGTGCGCGCCGCCCCGGAGGTCAGCGTCCGCACGACGGCGTCGACGGCGGCACGCTCCTCGTCGGCCGGGGCACCCACGCGCAGCACCGGGTAGTCCAGCTGCGGGGAGCCCTCGGCCGGGTAGACCGCGACGAGCGCGGACTCCGGCGTCTCCCGGTTGACCGTGATGACCTCCTGCTCGCTGACCGGCACGAGGGGGGCCTCGACGTCGTCGGCGGCCGCGGCGGCGAGCGCGTCGGCCGGGGCGATGGCCGGGCCACGGCGGGCGGCGAGGACGGCCTGCACCACGGCGTTGTCGGCCTCCTCGCCGCCACCCAGCGAGGTCTGGACGGCGGCGAGCGCGGCGACGCCCTCGGCGCTGGCGGCCAGGTCGGGCACGGCGACCGGCCGCGCGCCGCTGAGGGCCGCCCGCCAGTCCGGGGCCTGCGCACTCCAGCCGAGCTCGTCGGCGGCGGCGCGGCTGGTGCCCAGGACCACGGGGGAGGTGGCCATCGAGCCGGACGCGTCGAGGTCGGCGTCCCCGGCGCGGACGGTCCACAGCGAGCTGTCGGGCACCCAGACCTGGGGCAGTGCGCTGCGCTCGAGGGCGGAGAGGTCGCCGACGGTCTGCAGTGGCTCCTGGGCGGTCACCTCGCCGACGGCGCAGGCGCCGCCGCCGAGGTCCTGCGGCTCGTCGAGGAGGTCCTGTGCGACGGCGCCCATCTCGGGGGCGACGGTGACCCGCACGGTGCGGGTGTCCTCGCAGCCGCTCGCGCCCGACCCGGAGGCCAGGTACCAGACCACGCCCCCGGCCACCACCGCGACCACCACGAGGGCGACCACCAGGGCGACGGGGGCGGGACGCTGGCTGCGGCGCAGGCTGCTCGTGTCGGCGTGGCGGCCCATTGATCGCTCTCCGTCAGTGTCCGGTTCCTAGGCGTGTTCTACGACCGCCGGTCACCAATGTAGATGCGAAGTCGGCCACAGTGTCCACGGGCCGCCGGACGAAGGTCTTTCGGCCCCGCGTCAGCCGGCCTGCAGCGCGAGGGTCCGCTGCCGCTCGGCGAACCAGGCGACCGTCCGCCGCAGCCCCTCCTCCGAGGGCACGGTCGGCCGCCACCCGAGGAGGCTCTCCGCGCGGCGGGTGTCGGGACGGCGGACCTTCGGGTCGTCGACGGGCAGGTCGATGTACTCGATGCCCGAGGAGGAGCCGGTCAGCTCGATGACCCACTCGGCCAGCCGCAGCATGGAGAGCTCGTCGGGGTTGCCGATGTTGACCGGGCCGGGCTGGTCGGAGAAGGCCAGCGCGAGGATGCCGCGGACCGTGTCGTCGACGTAGCAGATGGAGCGGGTCTGCGAGCCGTCGCCCGCGACCGTCAGCGGCCGGCCGGTCAGCGCCTGGCCGACGAAGGCGGGGATGGCGCGGCCGTCGTCGGCGCGCATGCGCGGGCCGTAGGTGTTGAAGATCCGCACGATGCCGGTGTCGGTGCCCTTCGACGTCCGGTACGCGGTGGTCATCGCCTCGCTGAACCGCTTGGCCTCGTCGTACACCCCGCGCGGGCCGACCGGGTTGACGTTGCCCCAGTACTCCTCGGGCTGCGGGTGCACCAGCGGGTCGCCGTAGACCTCCGACGTCGAGGCCAGCACGTACCGGGCGCCCTTCTCGTGCGCCAGGCCGAGGGTGTGCAGCGTGCCGAGGCTGCCGACCTTCAGCGTCTCGATCGGCATCCGGAGGTAGTCCAGCGGGCTGGCCGGCGAGGCGAAGTGCAGCACCAGGTCGACGTCGCCGGGCACGTGCACGAAGTCGGTGACGTCGCAGCGCACCAGCCGGAAGCCGGGGTGCTCGAGCAGGTGGACGACGTTCTCCGGGGAGCCGGTGAGGAAGTTGTCGAGGCAGACCACCTCGACGCCGCGGTCGAGGAGGTGCTCGCAGAGGTGGGAGCCGAGGAACCCGGCGCCGCCGGTCACCACCGCCCGCCGGATCGTCCGTGCCGCCTGCACCATCCACGCTCCCGTCCCGGTCCTGCCCGTGCCGACCACCGCGGCTCCTACCCGGAGACCACGACCCGACACTTCGACAGCTGAGTGTCCACCGCCCGGGTTACGCGGCCGGGAACGCCGACGGGCCGCCGGCCTCCTGCAGGAGACCGGCGGCCCGCCGGTGAGGTGCTGGAACGGCTACCTCAGTTGATCGGCTCCTCCTCCGGGATGCCGTTCTCCGGCGGGCTGACGGGCTCGTAGTCGGACTCGGTGATCTCCGCGTCGCCGTTGTCGGTGACGAGCACCGGCGTCAGGTCCTCGGAGACGTCGCCCGTGATCCGGCTGACCAGCATGCCGCTGTAGCCGGCGTGCTTGTCCTCCGAGTAGCGGAACTGCGTGAAGCCCGGTCCCTCCCACTCGGAGCCGGCCTGCTCGACAGCGGCGACCAGGTCGTCACGGGTGGGGTTCTGCCCTGCGGACTGCAGGGCCTGGACCATCGTGTACGCCTGCGCCATCCCGAAGATCCGGGTGTTGGTGAGCTCGCCCTCCTCGCCGTACTCGTCCCAGATCCGCTGCCACAGCTGCACCCACTCGTTGTCGGGGGAGTCCAGGGTGGGCATGTACTCGGTGGTGAGGGCTCCGTCGAGCAGGCTGGCGTCGCTGACCTGCCCCTCGGAGAAGCGGGCCAGCAGAGTGCCGACCAGCAACGGGTCCGACCCGACGTTCGAGTAGAACCACTGCGGGTCGTAGCCCAGCTGGAGCGCGGTCAGCTGCGAGAGCGCGGTGTAGGTCGGCACGTTGAAGCCGAGGACGAGGTCCGCGCCGGCGGCCTGCAGGGCGGAGATCTGCGGACGGAGGTCGGTGGCGCCGGGGACGTAGGTCTCCTCGGCGACGATCTGGTCCTCGAGGAACTGGCGGGCACCGGCCGAGCCGTCCTCGCCGAAGTCGTCACCCTGCAGGAACAGGCCGACCTTGGCGTCGGGGAAGTTCTCGGCCACGTACTGGCCGATGATCTTGCCCTCGATCTCGTAGTCCGGCTGCCAGCCGAAGGTGTACGGCTTCTCCTCCGGGTCGTCCCAGAGCCGCGAGCCCGACGACACGAACAGGTCGGGCACGCCCTCGCTGTTGAGGAAGTCGGTGACCGCGTTGTGGGTCGGCGTCCCGAGGCCCGACATGATCGCGAACACCTCGTCCTCGAGGACGAGCTGGTTGACGATCTGGCTGGTGTTGGTCGGGTTGTAGGCGTCGTCGCGGTAGACGAACTCGAGCTGGCGGCCGTTCACGCCACCGTTGTCGTTGACGTAGTCGAAGTACGCCGTCACACCGGAGGGGATCTCGCTGTAGCCGGGCGCGGCCGGACCGGTCAGCGGGTAGTGCGCGCCGAGCTTGATGCTGTCCTCGGTGATGCCGATGTCCGAGGCCTCGTTGTCCTCGCTGCCTCCGCCGCCACCTCCACCGGAGTCCCCGCCGCCACAGGCGGCGAGGGTGGTGGCGACGGTCGCCGCGGCCACGAAGCTGACGAGGCGTCGTGAGGAACTGGTCAAGGGTTCTCCTCTGAGGGGGACCCGGGCACCGGTGCCCGGGAGGTCTGGGTGGGGGAGTGTCGAGGTGGCCGGTGGCCGGGCCGGGGGACAGCCGACGGGGTCCGGGCTCCTCACCCCCTGGCGCGGGCGGCGGCCCGCCGCCCGCGCTGCCTCATCCAGGCCAGCCGGATCGACCCGACCAGGCCGGCGGGGGCGAACAGCATGACCAGCACGAGGATCACGCCGTAGACGACGTAGGAGATCTCGGCGGCCTGGGCGGCGTCCATGTCCAGCGACTCCCCGGCGTCGCGCAGGTAGCGCGGCAGGAAGACCAGCAGCGCCGAGCCGATGAGCGCCCCGAACAGGCTGCCCAGACCGCCGATGACGATGGCGGTCAGCAGCGACAGCGACAGGACGATGGTGAAGGCGGTCGGTGCGGTCAGCCGGACGACGAGGGCGAGGACGGCGCCGGCCAGGCCCGCGCAGGCGGCGCTGACCACGAAGGCCGTCACCCGCCACGCGCCGAGGTTGATGCCCGCGAGCTCGGCGGCCACCTCCTGGTCGCGCACCGCGCGCCAGGTGCGCCCGATCCGGCTGCGCATGAGGTTGGCCAGCAGGAAGTAGGTGATGATCAGGCACGCGACGGCGATGTAGGCGATCCACTTGACGCCCGAGGCCGAGTTGCCCGACAGGGTGCGGATCGTCTCGACGAACCAGTCGGGGCGGTCCGGGCTGGAGACCGTCAGGCCCTGCTCGCCGCCGAGCAGCTCGTCGTAGAACAGCGCCAGGCCGGGCAGGCCGACGGCCAGCGCGAGCGTCGCGCCGGCCAGGTAGGGGCCGTGCAGCCGGGCGGCGGCGACGCCGACGATCGCTCCGACGACCGAGGTCAGCGCGACCGCGATGAGGAAGACGACGGCCAGCGGCAGCGGCTCCTCGGTGTCGAGCAGCAGCGCGGTGGTGTAGCCGCCCACCGCCATCAGGGCGCCGTGACCCAGCGAGATCTGCCCGTTGAGCCCGGTGAGCAGGGTCAGCCCGCCGGCGGCGATCGCGTAGTAGGCGACGTAGCTGATCTGCGCGTTGAAGCCGAGGTCGGTCGCCTCGAGCAGGACGACCGCGCCGACGGCGGACAGGAGCACGACGAGCAGGTGGCGCAGGAGCGTGTTGCGCGGCAGGAACGAGCGCCCGCCGGAGGCCTGCGCGGAACTGGCGTTGCTGGCCGCGGTGGCCGTCGTCGGCGCGTCGGAGGTCGCCGCGCCGGCGCCGGGGGACGAGGCCGGGGTCTGCAGGTCGCTCACGGCGGTCACGCCCTCCGTGTCTGGGTCGTCGAGAAGAGGCCACCGGGCCGCACCAGCAGGACCACCACGAGGATGACCAGGGCGGCGATGCCGACGAGGGTCTCGTCGACGTACCCGCGGACGTAGCTGAGCGCCAGGCCCAGCAGCAGCCCGCCGACGACCGCGCCGATGGGGGAGTCCAGGCCGCCGAGGACCGCGGCGACGAAGCCGAAGACGATCAGCGAGTCCATGAAGGTCGGCGACACGAAGGACGTCTCGGCGGCGATGAGCATGCCGGCCAGCGACCCGACGACGGCGGCCAGCGCCCAGCCGAGGGTGAGCATCCGGCCGACCCGGACCCCGAGCAGCCGGGCGACCTCCTGCCCGAAGGCCGAGGCGCGCATGGCCAGGCCGACGCGGGTGAAGCGGAACAGCGCGGTGAGCCCGACCATCACGAGCAGGACCGCGAGGAGCGTGTAGACGGTGTTGGGGCTCAGCGCCAGGGTGAAGTCGCCGACCTCGAAGCCGATGTTGGAGAACGGCGGGACGAAGGCGCGCTGGTTGACGCCGAAGAGCACCGAGATCAGCGCCTGGATGGCGATGAACAGACCCAGCGTGACGATGACCGCGTTGAGCTCCGGCCCGCCCTCCACCGGCCGGATCACCACCCGCTCGACCACCGCGCCGAGGACCAGCCCCGCGAGCAGCGCGACGACGAGGCCGACCCAGTAGGACTGGCCCGACTCGATGAGGGACAGGGCGATGAACGTGGTGAGCGCCGCCATGGCGCCCTGCGCGAAGTTGACGATCCGGGTGGACCGCCAGATCAGCACCAGGGCCAGGGCGAACGCGGCGTAGACCGAGCCGGTGATCACCCCGCCGAGGGTGAGGTTGACGAATTCCTGCACGAGGAGGCTGCCTTCCAGGCGGTGCGGAGGAGCGGGGGGCTAGAAGCCGAGGTAGGCGTGCCGGAGGTCCTCGTCGCCGGCGAGTCGCGCGGCGTCGTCGGTGACGACGACGCGGCCGAGGTTGAGGACCACGCCGGTGTCGGCCACCGACAGCGCGCTGCGGGCGTTCTGCTCGACCAGCAGCACCGACAGACCCTCGGTGTCGACGAGCTGGCGCAGCAGCGCGAAGATCTGCGCCACGATCCGCGGGGCCAGGCCCAGCGACGGCTCGTCGAGGAGCAGCACCTTCGGCCGGGCCAGGAGCGCGCGGCCGATGACCAGCATCTGCCGCTCGCCGCCCGAGAGCGTGTGCGCCGTCTGGTTGCGGCGCTCCCTGATCCGCGGGAACAGGTCGTAGACCCGGTCGAACTCCTCCTGCGCGACCTTGCCGCGGAACAGCGAGCCGACCCGCAGGTTCTCGTCGACGGTCAGCTCGGCGATGACGCCGCGGCCCTCCGGCACGTGCGACATGCCCTTGGTGACCATGGCCTCGACCGGTGCCCGCGTGACGTCCTCGCCGTTCAGGACCACCCGGCCGGCGGTCGGGCGGACCAGGCCGCTGACGGTCCGCAGCAGCGTCGTCTTGCCCGCGCCGTTGGCGCCGAGCACGGCGGTGATCCGGCCCTGCTCGGCGCGCAGCGTCACGCCGTCGAGCGCCCGGACCGGGCCGTAGGCGGCCGACAGGCCCTCGACGGAGAGGACGGCGTCGGCGGTCACCGTGGCGGAGCCGCCCGACGGGACGCCCTTGGTCAGGCCGGTGGAGGGGCCGCCGGCGCCCGAGGCGGTGCTGCCGTGCGTCTCAGCCACGCTGCGTGCCCCCGTCCGTCGCCGCCAGCTCGCTGGCGTCGACCGTGTCGTCGACGGCGTCGCCGAGGTAGGCCTCGGTGACCGCCGGGTCGTTCTGCACCTGCTCGGGGGTCCCGGCGGCGATCTGCTGCCCGGAGTCGAGGACGGTGATCCGGTCGCACACGCGCATGACCAGGTCCATGTGGTGCTCGACGAGCAGGACGCTCATCCGCCCCGACAGGTGGCCGATGGTGGTGCCCAGCTCGTGCATCTCGTCCTCGGACAGGCCGCTGGCCGGCTCGTCGAGGAGCAGCAGCTCCGGCTCGGACACCAGGGCGCGGGCCAGCGCCACCCGCTTCTGCACGGGGTAGGGGAGGCTGCCGGGGTAGCGGGCGGCGTAGCCCTCGGCGTCGAGCTCGGAGAGGGCGCCCAGGGCGCGCTCGCGCAGCCGGGCGTCGTCCTTGTCCGAGGTCGGGAGGGCGAACAGCGCGGAGAGGAACCCCGCCTTCGCGTGCTTGTGCGCCCCGACCATGACGTTCTCGAGCACCGTCAGCCCGGGGAACAGGCCCACGCCCTGCAGGGTGCGCGCGATGCCGAGCTCCGCCAGCTCGTTCGGCCGCAGCCGCCGCAGCTCCTGACCGCGCCAGGCGATGCGGCCCGCGGTCGGGCGGACCAGGCCGCAGGCCACGTTGAACAGCGTCGTCTTGCCGGCGCCGTTGGGGCCGATGAGACCGTGGACCTGCCCCGGCTCCACGGTCAGCGACACGTCCGTGAGGGCCTTGACCCCACCGAAGGCGACGCTGATCCCGGTCATCTCCAGCCGGGCGGTGGGCCGTCTCTCCGCGTGGGGGGTGCTGCCCGTGGTGTCCGGCGGGTGCGCCAAGGGGCCCACGTCTCCTCTGCGTCGGGGAGGTGACCGCGACCGCAGCGCACGGTGGCGAATGGGTCACGGGTCCGTCCCGATGAGCCTGCCGACCGGTGGGGGGCGTCACAATGGGCTGACCGCACAGTGATCGGTGCCAGCTGTTGTGCTGTCAGCAGTGCGTTACCGGAGGTGATCACGTGCAGGCGACCCAGCGTGCGGTGGCCGGCCGCCTGGCGGAGCTCGCGCCGGTGCTGCTCACCGAGCTCGACCGGATGACCGACCGGATGGTCGACATCCTCGTGCGCACCGAGCCGGCCTACCGCGAGGCGCTGCAGGCCGACCCCGCGGCGATGCACGCCTCCCTGAAGGGCAACCTCGCCGTCGGCGTCCGCGCGCTGCTCTCGGAGGGCTCGGTCGCCGAGCGCGAGGCCGGTGCCGCCGCGGCCGCCGAGGTCGGCCGGCTGCGGGCCACCCAGGGCGTTCCGCTCGAGGCGGTGCTGCGCGGCTACCGGCTGGGCGGGCAGGTGCTCTGGGAGGCGCTGGTCGCGGCCTCGCGCCAGTGCGCCGGCCACGACGACGGCCTGCTGCTCGAGGTGGCCGGGTCCCTCTGGCGCACCAACGACCGCGAGTGCAGCGCCGTGGCCGCGGGCTACCGCGCCGAGGAGCGCCGGCGCACCGGCCTCGACGCCGCCGAGCAGCAGCGGCTCGTCCACGGCCTGCTCGACGGCCGCGGCGGGGACCCGGCCTTCGTCCGGACGGCGTCCGAGCTGCTCGCCGTCCCGCTGTCCGGCCGGCTCGCCGTCGTCGTCGCGCCCGCGGCGGAGGACGGGTCGTGCCCGCTGCCCGACGCGGTGTCGGCGCTGCTCAAGCGCGGCATCCGCTCGGCCTGGGCCACGCGGTCGCAGGCGCTGGTGGGCGTCGTGGCCCTGGGCGCCCGCCGGCTCCCGGAGCTGCTGGGCTGGCTGGGGGGACTGGCCACCGGCCCGGTGGGGGTGTCGGCCGTCGTCGACGGCGCGGCGGGCGTGGCCGGCGCCTACCGGCTGGCGGAGACCGCCGCGCGCACGCTGCCCGCCGGCGCCGCCCGGGTCGTCCCCATCGACGAGCGGCTGCCCGAGGCGCTGCTGTCCAACTCGCCGGAGATCACCGAGCGCCTGGTCGGGCAGACCCTGGGCCGGCTGCTGGAGCTGCCCGGCGACGAGCGCGAGGTGCTGCTGGAGACGCTGTCGGCCTTCCTCGACGCCGACGGCTCACCCACCCGCGCCGCCGACCTCCTGTACTGCCACCGCAACACGGTCATGCACCGGCTGCGGCGGATCGAGTCGGTGACCGGCCGCAAGCCCACCGACCCGCGGGCGCGGCTGCTCTGGCAGCTGGCGCTGCTGGGCACCGGCCACCACGACGCGGGAGGCCGCCGGCCGGTCCGCGACTCCGCATAGCTGGGGACGGGAACGGCCCCCTCGCAGGGGCCCCGCCCCGAGCTCGCGAGGGGTGGGGGGCGAGGGGGTCCTCCTGCTGCTACTGGAGGTAGCCCTCGACCTCGGACCTCGGCCGCACCTCGGCGGTGTCGGGGTCCTCGTCGTACTGCCGCTTGGCGTCTCGCTGACGGCGCAGGTCCCAGAGCTGGTCCCGCTCCTCCTCGATCTGCCGGAGCCGGGCCCGCTGCTCGGCCGTGTGTTCCCCGCTCTCCCTCAGCAGGCGCTCCTCGTCGGCGAGTGCGTCGATGCGGTGGCGGATCTCGTCGTCGTCCATGCCCGCACCTTGCCCTACGTCTCCGCGGCGTAACCCGGCCGGCTCTCCGGCACCCAGCCCTCCACGAAGGCGGCCAGCCGGCGGGTGACCGCCCCGCCGGCCCGGCCCAGGGCCAGCAGCGCCGCCCGGTCCAGCGGCACCCGGACGGTCCGCCGGCCGGCGTCGCCACCCGGGAGCCCGGCGCGCACCGCGTGTCCGGCGGCCACCAGCTCCGGCCACGGGCGCTCGAGCTGGTCGAGGACCCGCTGCAGCGCGGCCGCCGTCGGCCCGGCGTTGCCCTCGACCATCGCGGTGACGAACGCCGGGTCGCTCCCGGCGACCCGGGTGCCGTCGCGGAAGCTGCCGGCGGCCAGCGCCAGGGCGAGCGGCCCGGCCGCACCGGCGGCGGCGGCGAGCGCCGCGGCGAGCAGGTGCGGCACGTGGCTGACGGCGGCGACGGCGGCGTCGTGGTCGGCGGCGGTCACCGGCACCACCTCGGCGCCGGCGTCGAGGGCCACCTCGGCAGCGCGCAGCCAGCGGGGCAGCTCGGTGCCCGGCTCCAGGCACAGCGCCCACCGGGCGCCGCGGAACAGCGCCGGGTCGGTGGCGGCGTGACCGGAGCGCTCGGTCCCGGCCATCGGGTGCCCGCCGACGAACCGTCCGCCCAGCGCGGCACCCACCGAGGCCAGCACCGGCGCCTTCACCGAGCCGAGGTCGGTGACGGTGGCGGCCGGGTCGACGTCGAGCCCGTCGAGTGCCGTGGCCAGCACCGGCAGCGGGACGGCGAGGACGACGACGCCGGTCAGCTCCCGGGTCACCTGCACACCGCGCGCCGCGGCGGCCTCCCGGGCATCGGGGTCGACGTCCCACCCGCGGACCTCGCGGCCGGCCGCGACCAGGGCGGCGGCCAGCGAGCCGCCCAGCTGCCCCAGGCCGACGACGCCGACCGGCGGACGCGGCATCGTCGGGACCGGCAGGCTCACTCCGGCGTCCCCCAGGTGCGGTCGGTGCGGAAGACCCGGGCCAGAGCGGTGGCCACCAGCCGGCCGTCCTCGCCGCGGGCGTCGATCCGGTAGACGGCGGTGCGCCGGCTGCGGTGCAGCTCGGTGCCCTCGGCCACCAGCCGCTCGCCGGGCCGGCCGGGGGCGAGGAACTCGGTGTGCACGTCCTGCGCGACCGCGACGACGCCGTGGCTGTTGCCCACCGCGGCGTGGACGACGTCGAGCAGCGCCATCGTCGCGCCGCCGTGCGCGGTCCCGACGGCGTTGAGCAGGCGCGGGCCCACGGTCATGCCCGCACGGGCGTACCCGGGGCGGACCTCCTCGAGGACGATGCCCAGCAGGTCCGCGAGCGGGTCGGCGGCGAGCCGGGCGGCCAGCGCGGGATCGACCCGGGCGCCGTCGACCTGGGCACCGTGGTCCGGGGCGGGATCGGCCATGATCAGAGGCTATGCCGCACTCCCCGTGCCCCAGGCGCGTGGCATGACGCCGCGCTCGTTCCTCCTCACGCCGGAGCTCGCCGACCACGTGCGGGCCAGCTCCGAGCCGGTCGACGAGGTGGTGGCCGACCTCGTCGCCGAGACCGCGGCCCTGGCCGAGCGCGGCGAGGTGTCACCGACCTTCCAGATCGCCCCGGAGCAGGGCGTCTTCATGCAGCTGCTCACCCGGGCCGTGGCTGCCCGCCGGGCGATCGAGATCGGCACCTTCACCGGCCTCTCGGCGCTGTGCATCGCCCGCGGCCTGCCCGACGACGGCTCGCTGCTCTGCCTGGACCGCAACGCGGAGTGGACGGCGATCGCGCGGCGGTACTGGCAGCGGGCCGGGGTCGCCGGCCGGATCGAGGTCCGGCTGGGCGAGGCGCTGGACACCCTGCGCGCCCTCCCCGGTGAGCCCGTGTTCGACCTCGCCTTCGTCGACGCCGACAAGACCGGCTACCAGGCCTACGTCGACGAGCTCCACCCGCGGATGCGGCCCAACGGGCTGGTCCTGCTGGACAACACGCTGCGCGGCGGCCGGGTGCTCGACCCCCGCTCCGACGACGACCACGCGGTGGTGGCGCTCAACGCGGCGCTGGCCGGCGACCCGCGCTGGGAGACCGTGCTGCTGCCGGTGGCCGACGGCCTGACCCTGCTGCGCCGGCGATGAGCGGCGCGGAGGGCGGGAGCTGGGCGGTGCGGGTCAGCCGCGCCGCGGACCGCTGGCAGGTCGAGCTGCTCGCCGCCGACGCCGGTGCCGAGCTGCCCGTGCTCGAGCGGGCGCTGGGGGAGCCGGGCCCCTGGCCGGCACCGTTCGTGGTCGTCGTCGACTCGCGCCTGTACTTCGTCGTGCTGCGGCACGGCCCGGGCGGGATGGTCCGGGCGCTGATCTCGGACGCGACGATGCAGGAGTGGGTGCTCGGCGCCGAGGTGGTCGAGCGCTACGGGATCGCCGTGGACGAGGACGGCGCCTTCGACGACGACGAGACCGGCTGGCCCGGAGGTGACCTCGACGTGTTCGCCGACGACGGGCTGCCCGCCGACGTGCTGCGGCCGATCGTGACCGCCGACGACCTGTGGGCCGACGAGATGGTCGCCAAGATCGCCGCCCGGCTGGGGTTCGCCGACGAGCTGGCCGCCGCGGTGGGACGGTGACCGCTCGCGTCTCCGCCGTCGTCTTCGACCTCGGCGGGGTGATCACCGAGAGCCCGATGCTGGCCTTCGCCGCCTACGAGGCCGAGGCCGGGTTGCCCGAGGGCCTCATCCGCCGGCTCAACAGCACCGACCCCGACAGCAACGCCTGGGCGCGGTTCGAGCGCAACGAGCTCGACGTCGAGGGGTTCGTCGACACCTTCGAGGCCGAGGCGCTGGCCGCCGGGCACCGGGTGGACGCCCGCCGGGTGCTGGCCGCGCTGTCGGGCGAGATCCGCCCGGAGATGGTCGAGGCCGTGCGGCGGCTGCGGACAGCGGGCCTGCCGCTGGGGATGCTGTCGAACAACGTGGCACCGATGGAGCGCACCGGGCGGCTGGCCGAACTGCTCGACCTGTTCGACGCCGTCGTCGAGAGCTCGATCGAGGGGGTGCGCAAGCCCGAGCCGGAGATCTACCGGCGGGCGCTGGCGCGGCTGAACGAGGCGGTCGGGCGGGACCTGGCGTTCGCCGACTGCGCCTACCTCGACGACCTCGGCATCAACCTCAAGCCCGCCCGGGCGCTGGGGATGCACACCGTCAAGGTGACCGACCCCGCGGCCGCGCTGGCCGAGTTGTCCGCGCTGGTCGGGTTCCCGCTGACGTGAGCGCCGGGCACGATCTCCTCCGCGGGCAGTCGTACTCTGCACACCACTGTGTGCAGAGCACGACTGTCGGCGGGACACCTCCCCGGGACGGCGGGCCGTGACGGCCCCGGGACCGGACGACCTCGACGCGGCGATGGCGCGGGCGCTGGAGCTCGCCGCCGCCGCGCAGGAGTGGGGTGACACGCCGATCGGCGCCGTCGTCCTCGGACCCGGCGGCGGGGTGCTCGCCGAGGCGGCCAACGAGCGGGAGCGGCTGGGTGACCCCACCGCCCACGCCGAGGTGCTGGCGCTGCGCGCGGCGGCGCGCGTGCACGGCGACGGCTGGCGGCTGACCGGCGCCACGCTGGTGGTCACCCTCGAGCCCTGCACGATGTGCGCCGGTGCGAGCGTCCTGGCCCGGGTCGCGCACGTCGTCTACGGCGCCGACGACCCCAAGGCCGGGGCCGCCGGGTCGCTGTGGGACGTCGTCCGCGACCGCCGGCTCAACCACCGGCCGCAGGTGACCGGGGGTGTGCGGGCCGAGGAGAGCGCCGCGCTCCTACGCGCGTTCTTCCGCCGTCAGCGGGGCCTGTAGTCTGTCCGACGGTGGCGTGTCCGAGCGGCCGAAGGAGCACGCCTCGAAAGCGTGTGAGGTGCAAGCCTCCGTGGGTTCAAATCCCACCGCCACCGCCAGCAGCGCGACGACGGCGGCGTCCTCCCCGGGGCGCCGCCGTCGTCGCGTCCGGGCTCAGGCGACCACGTCGAGGTCGATGAGCAGCCGGCCGTCCTCCCCGCGGACGAAGGTCACCGCGTGGGTCTCGACCAGCCGTTCGCCGGGGTTGAGGAACTCGACCCGCGTCGTGGCGGTGATGCGGTCGCCCGCGTCGGTGACGTCGCGCACCTCGAGCAGGTTGACCTCCGACCAGCGGCCGAAGAAGTCCTCGTAGTACCCCAGGCTCGCGCGGGACTGCAGGGTCGGCCCGGTGAGCTCGTAGGCGCCGGCCGCGTCATCGGGCAGCAGCGCGTAGTACTGCTCGAGGGTCTCCCGGGCCTCGGTGGCCGGGTTCGCCGGCGCCGGGCTCTCCTGCCCCGGGTCCTCGGCCGGGCTCTCGGAGACCGGCTCGCTCTCCGACGTGGGGGAGGCCTCCGTGGCCGGCGGCCCCCCCGCCGTCGGCGCGGATCCCGATGACGGGTCCGCGGCCGGCTCCTCCGTCCCGCTCGCCGGGGCCGACGAGGAACCGTCGGCGCCGGCCGACGTCCCGCCGGGGTCGTCGTTCCCGCCGGTCGCCAGCCAGGTGCCCACCGAGGCGGCGAGGGCGACCAGCGCGACAGCCAGGACGACGAGCAGCGGACGGCGCCGTCTCCGCCGCGGGCCCACGAGCGGTCCCGACCGCTCCGGCCGGGGCGGGTCCGCGGCCGGGGGCGCCGCGGGGGAGGGCTCGACGGTGGGGGGGTCCGTGGCCGGGGACCCCACGAGCGTCGCCGGCGAGACGGGGGTCGGCGGGTCGACGACCTCCGGGGGCGGGCCGACCGGCAGCGGCGGGTCGGGCGACAGCTGCGCGGTGCGGGTGCGGCTCGGGGAGGCGCCCAGGGCGGTGCGGGCCAGCAGGACCGTCGTCGGGTCGCCGTCGCGCCCGGCGGCCAGCCGGGCGAGCTCGTCGCGGACCTCGCCCATCGAGGGACGCCGCGCCGGGTCGGCCTCGAGCATCCGCCGCAGCGGCCGGTCCAGCGACCCCGCACGCCGCGGCGGGCGGACCTCGCCGCCGGCCACGCGGTGCAGCAGGCGCAGCGCGTTGTCGTCCATCCCGAACGGCGGCTCGCCCTCCAGACAGGTGTAGAGCGTCGCGCCCAGCGAGAAGACGTCGCTGGCCGCGGTCATCTCGCTGCCCTGGGCCACCTCGGGCGCCAGGAACGCCGGCGTCCCGGTGATCTGGCCGGTCTGGGTGAGCGTGACGTCGCCGCTGGCGTGCGAGATGCCGAAGTCGGTGATCTTCACCAGGCCGTCGACCCGCGGGCCCCGGCCGACCAGCACGTTGCCCGGCTTGACGTCGCGGTGCACGATCCCGGCCTCGTGCACCGCGACCAGCGCGTCGGCCAGCTGGGCGCCCACCTGGGCCACCTGGTCCGGGCGCAGCACGCCGTCCTGGTGCAGCACCTCGGCGAGGCTGCGGGAGGGCAGGTACTCCATGACCAGCCACGGGACGCCGTCCTCGAGCGCGACGTCGAAGACCGAGATCGCGTGCGGGTGGGTCAGCCGGGCGGCGATGCGGCCCTCGCGCAGCGCGCGCTGGCGCTGCTGGTCGGCCACCGCGCGGTCGGTCCCGGCCGGCAGCAGCACCTGCTTGACGGCCACCTCGCGACCGAGCAGCTCGTCACGCCCGAGCCACACCGCGCCCATGCTGCCGGTGCCCACCCGCGACACCAGGCGGTAGCGGCCGGCCACCAGGCGGCCGGGAACGGTCGAGGTCACCGGCGCTCCCTACCCCAGCCGGGCGCTCCGGCACTCCTGCCTCAGACGCTGCTGGGGACGCCGTACCGGCGGGCGTACTCCTCCTGGGCGCCGGAGGGCAGGACGTCGTAGAGCCCGCCGAGCTCCTCGACGGCGCCGGGGGGCAGGTCGTCGAAGAGCCGCTCCCACGTCGGGGGCTCGTCGTAGCTGCGGGTGAGCAGCAGCTCCCAGGCCTGGGCCTGGCGGTCGCGCTTGCTGCGCTCGGCGGCGAACTCCGACAGGTAGCGGTCCTTGGCCGCCGCCTTCTCCTCCGCCGTCGCCGAGGGCGGCAGCCCAGCGGGGTCCGCGCCGCGCAGGACGGCCACGATCTCGTCCACCACCTCCGGTCGGACCTGGCCCGGCTCGCTCATCGTCCTGCTCCTCGGTCTGTGCACTCACCCGCTGTGCCGGCTCCCGTGCGCCGGCTCCGGCCTCCCCGACCTCGTCAGCCTGCCCCGTACCGCCGCAGGTGACCACCCGGGGCGGCGCGCCGCGCCCCGCGGCCCGCCGGCTGACCCCTGCGGCGCCGCCCGCTACCATCGGGGCACGGGAGGATTCGCCTAGTGGCCTATGGCGCTCGCTTGGAAAGCGGGTTGGGGGCAACCCCTCGGGAGTTCGAATCTCCCATCCTCCGCACCGCGACGACGGGCCCCGGCAGACCGCCGGGGCCCGTCGCCGTTCACGCGCCGGTCGCCGGGACCGGCCGGGCCCGGCGGCCCAGCTCGCGCAGGTACAACCCCGCGACCGCGGCGAGCAGCAGCACCCCGCCGGCGACGGCGGCCGGCTCGAGTCGCTCGCCGAGCAGCGCCGTCGCCAGGACCGTCGCCGTGAGCGGCTCGAGCAGCGTCACGATCGAGGCCACCGCGCCCGGGACCGTCCGCACGCCGGTGAAGAACAGGCCGTAGGCCAGAGCGCTCGGCACCAGCCCGAGGTAGAGCAGCACGGCCAGCGCGACGCCGTCGGAGGGCACGGCCAGCCCCTCGGCGAGCACCACGGGGGTGAGCAGCAGCGCGCCGCCGCCGAACCCGGCGAGGGTGACCGGGACGCCGGCGGGCACCCCGCCGCCGGCCAGCGTGACGACGGCGTAGCCGAGCGCCGAGCCGGTGGCCGTGAGCGCGCCGAGCAGCACCGTCGTCCCGGTGTCGGCGCCCGCGGAGACCCCGACCAGCAGGGTGAGCCCGACCAGGGCGACCCCCAGCGCGGTGAGCGTCGACCGGTTGGGCCGCCCGGCGCCGAGCAGGACGCCGCCGACGGCGACGAGCAGCGGTGCCAGACCCAGGGCGACCAGGGTGGCGATGCTCACGCCCGCCCGCTCGACGGCGCTGAAGTAGGCGAGCTGGTAGGCGGCGAGGCCGGCCCCGATGAGGACGAGGCGGGCCGCGAGCGGCCGGCTCAGCGGGACGGCGGGCCCGCGGCGACGGGTCGTGGCCGCCCACGCCGCGAGCAGGGCGACCGCACCGATCGCGAGGCGGTACCAGGCGATGTCGAGCGCGGACAGGCCGGTGCGGTCGGCGACCACGCGGCCGGACAGGCCGGCGGTGCCCCAGCAGAGGGCCGCGAGGACGACGAAGACGAACCCACGCCGGGACGACGAGGACCCACGCCGGGACGACGAGGACGAACTGCGGGAGGACGGGAGGGAGGACATGACGCTCCTGGGCGCTGGTTCCGGACGGGGCAGCGGTCCGGAGCACGGCGCAGCGGCGGCCGGCGCGTACCGGCCACGGGGATCAGCCCGCGGTGCTCCGGGTCAGGAGCGGGGCGGGGGCAGCACGAGGGCGCGCCGGGGCGTCATGCCCTGGGAGCGTAGCGGCCGGCGTCCTCTACAGTGGTGGGCAGACCCCTCGTGTGGCGTCACCCTGTGAACCTCCCCAGGGCCGGAAGGCAGCAAGGATAAGCGGGCTCTGGCGGGTGCGCGGGGGGTCCCTTCTTTCCCGGGCGACTCACAGCCGGTTCCCAGGTTGACGGGCCAGCATCCTTGAACCGTCAAGGAGAGGAGCGGTCATGGCCCATCGTCGTCGCACCTGGTGGATCGTCGGGGGCGTCCTCGCCCTCCTCGCCCTCGGGCTCGGCATCGGGCCCCTGCTCTACGCCGCGTCCCGGGAGGACGCCGCCGCCGCGCCGACCGTGCAGGCACAGCCCTCCGACGTCGAGCTGGTCCCCGACACCGACGGCACCTGGACGGTCACCCCGGGGTCCTCGGCCGGCTACCGCGTCGACGAGGTCCTCAACGGCGCGAACGTCACCGTCGCCGGCACCACCGACCAGGTCACCGGGTCCGTCGTCATCCAGGGCGGGGACCTGGCGTCGGCGGAGGTCTCGGTCGACGTCGCGAGCATCCGCACCGACATCGGTCAGCGGGACTCCTACTTCCGCGGCAACGTCATGGACGCCGACACCCACCCGACGGGGACGTTCACCGTCCGCGGCCCGGTCGACCTGCCCGAGCTCTCCGGCACGCCGGTGACCGTCCCGGTGACCGGCGACCTGACCCTGCGCGGGCAGACCCGGCAGGTGCAGACCGACCTCGCCGTCGTCCGCACCGCCGAGGGGGTGGAGGTCTCCGGCGCCGTGCCGGTGGTCTTCGCCGACCACGGCATCACCGCGCCCGACCTGGGCTTCGTGCGCGTCGAGGACCGCGGGCAGGTCGAGTTCCTGCTCCGGCTGGCCATGTCGCCCTGACCCGGTGACACGGGCGGCGTCCCGGTGTCCCCGGGACGTCGTCCCCGCCACGTAACCTCGCCGCGTGGCTCTGGCGCTCTACCGGAAGTACCGCCCGGCGACCTTCGCCGAGGTGGTCGGCCAGGAGCACGTGACGACGCCGCTGGTCAACGCGGTCGACGGCGGCCGGGTCAACCACGCCTACCTGTTCAGCGGCCCGCGCGGCTGCGGCAAGACGTCGTCGGCGCGCATCCTCGCCCGGTCGCTGAACTGCGAGCAGGGGCCGACGTCGACACCCTGCGGGGTGTGCGGGTCCTGCGTCGCGCTGGCGCCCGACGGCCCGGGCTCGCTCGACGTCATCGAGATCGACGCGGCCAGTCACGGCGGCGTCGACGACGCCCGCGACCTGCGCGAGCGCGCCTTCTTCGCCCCGGTGAGCAGCCGCTACAAGGTCTACATCGTCGACGAGGCGCACATGGTCACCACGCAGGGCTTCAACGCCCTGCTCAAGGTGGTCGAGGAGCCGCCGGAGTTCCTGGTCTTCGTCTTCGCCACGACCGAGCCGGACAAGGTGCTGCCGACGATCCGCTCGCGCACCCACCACTACCCGTTCCGGCTGGTGCCGCCCACCACGCTGCGCGGCCTGCTCGAGAAGACCTGCGCCGCCGAGGGCGTGCAGGTCGAGCCCACGGTGTTCCCGCTGGTCGTACGCGCCGGTGGCGGCTCGGTGCGCGACTCGCTGTCGATCCTCGACCAGCTGCTGGCCGGCGCCGGGTCCGAGGGCGTCACCTATACCGACGCGGTCGGCCTGCTCGGCGTCACCGATGACGCCCTGCTCGACGAGGCCATCGACGCGCTGGCCGCCTCCGACGCGCCCGGCGTCTTCCGTGCCGTCGACCGCGTCGTCGAGGCCGGGCACGACCCCCGCCGCTTCGCCACCGACCTGCTCGACCGGCTGCGCGACCTCATCGTCCTCGACGCCGTGCCCGAGGCCGGCGGCAACGGCCTGCTCGACTGCCCGCCCGACCGGCTGGACCTGATGGCCCAGCAGGCGCGGGCACTGGGGTCGGCGACGCTGTCCCGGCTGGCCGACACCGTGCACGCCGGGCTCACCGAGATGCGCGGCACGACCGCACCGCGGCTGCTGCTGGAGCTCGTGTGCGCCCGGATGCTGCTGCCGGCCACCGACGACTCGGCCGTCGCCACGTTGCAGCGGCTCGAGCGCCTCGAGCGGCGGCTGTCGATCGCCGGCGACGGCGGAGCCCCCGCGGCCGCCGACGTCCCGGTGCGCGAGGCGCCGCGCCCGGCGCCCGTCCGGGAGGAGCCGGCGCCGGCCGAGCGGGGCGGAGGGGCGCGGCGGGAGTACGTCCGGCCCTCCCAGCGGGCGCAGGCCGCCCCGGCGGGCGCGGCGCCGTCCGGTCCCCAGCCCGCGGCGCCTCCCGCGCCGCAGTCGTCGACGCCGTCCGCGCCCGCGGCCACGGCGCCGGCCGCCGGTGACGACTGGCCGGCGACCACCCCGCCGGGCTCCGGCGGGTCCCGTCCGGCCCCGGCCGCGCCGTCGCCCGCGGCCGACGACTGGCCGGAGACCACGCCGCCCGGCTCGGCCGGTCCCGCGCCCGCACCGGCAGCCGGGCCCGGGCAGGCCCCGGCGGCGGCCCGGCCCGGCCCGCGCGTCGCCCAGGGCGAGCCGGACATCCCGCTGCCGCCCGAGCCCACCGACGACGAGGACTGGCCGCACCCGGCGCAGCCGGCCGCGGCCCGGGCCGCCGCCGCCCGGGTGGCCGAGCCGCGGCCGCCCGCCGCACCGCCGCGCGCGGCGGCCGAGTCGGCACCCGCCCCGCGCGGCGGCGAGCCCACCCCGGTCGTGTCCGCGAACCCGCCCGGGGCGGGCACCGGGGGCGACGGGACGCTGACCACCAGCGACGTCCGCCGGGTGTGGCCCGAGCTGCTCGCCGTCGTCAAGCGGCACAAGCGCACGACCGAGGCGCTGCTGAAGAACGCGCAGGTGCACGACCTGGCCAACGGGGTGCTGACGCTGTCCACGGCGTCCCCGGCGCTGGCCCGGCGCATCGGCGACGACCTCAACAAGGACGTGCTGCGCGAGGCGCTCAACGAGCTGCTCGGCGTGCGGTGGAAGGTCGAGGCGGTCGTCGAGGGCGCGGCGGGCCGGTCACCGTCGCCGGGCGCGACCCCGGAGGGCGCCCGCGAGGCCGCCCGTGAGGCCGCGCGCGCCGCCGAGGCCGCCGAGGCGCGCGAGCTGCTGGCCCAGCGAGCCGCCGAGGAGTCCGAGGGCGGCGGCGAGCGCGAGCACGTGCCCGCCGTCGACCCGGAGCAGGCGGCCCTGGCGCTGCTGCGCTCCGAGCTGGGGGCGCGCCCGGTCGACTCCTGAGCGCCGGGCCGCCCACCGCACGTCCCGCCGGATGTCGGCTCCCCGGCCTACGCTCGGGTCATGTTCCCCGGTGGTGGTCAGCCCGACCTGCAGGCGATCCTCGCGCAGGCCCAGCAGATGCAGCAGGCGCTGGCCGCCGCGCAGGAGCAGCTGGCGAGCGAGGAGGTCACCGGGTCGGCCGGGGGCGGGCTGGTCACGGCCACGATGACCGGCAGCGGCGAGCTGACCGCCGTCACCATCGCCCCCGCGGCCGTCGACCCCGACGACCTCGAGACGCTGCAGGACCTCGTCGTCGCCGCGGTCCGCGACGCCTCCCGCCTGGTCGACCAGCTGACCGCCGACCGCATGGGCCCGCTGGCCGGCGGCATGCCCGGCATGCCCGGGCTGCCCGGCGCCTGACCGGCGCCTCCCGTCTCTCCCCGAGGAGCACCGTGTACGAGGGGGCCGTCCAGGACCTCATCGACGAGCTCGGCCGCCTGCCCGGCGTCGGGCCCAAGAGCGCGCAGCGCATCGCCTTCCACCTGCTGGCCGCCGAGTCCGCCGACGTCGGCCGGCTGGTCGCGGCGCTGCAGCGCGTGCAGGCCGAGGTCCGCTTCTGCGTGACCTGCTACAACGTCGCCGAGGGCGAGCAGTGCCGGATCTGCCGCGACCCGCGCCGCTCCGACGACGTCATCTGCGTCGTCGAGGAGCCCAAGGACGTCGTCGCCATCGAGCGCACCCGCGAGTTCCGCGGCCGCTACCACGTCCTCGGCGGGGCGATCAGCCCGATCGAGGGCGTCGGCCCCGACGACCTGCGGGTCAAGGAGCTCATGACCCGGCTCATGGACGGCACCGTCACCGAGCTGATCATCGCCACCGACCCCAACCTCGAGGGCGAGGCCACCGCGGCCTACCTCGCGCGGCTCGTCGGCCCGCTGGGCCTGGCCGTGTCCCGGCTGGCCAGCGGTCTGCCCGTGGGCGGTGACCTCGAGTACGCCGACGAGATCACGCTGGGCCGCGCGTTCGAGGGGCGCCGCCGCATCGACGCCTGAGGGGGACCCCGCCGGCACGTCACCTGACTCGTCGTGAACGGCGGGTGACCTGCGGGGGAACGGCGTCAGGTCTCGAATCGGTGTCGAAACCCCTCCCTCTGTCATCGCGGTCACAGCCCGGACCTAGGGTCCCTGTGCACGCCGTCCGGAGGTCCTGCTCCGGACGGCCGACCACTCCGGATCTCATCCGGCCCAGCACCGGGCCGAGAAGGCAGGTCTCCCGCGATGCAGCGTCGACCACAGCGAGTGCTGGCCGCCTCGGCGGCCGCACTGACGGCCGTCACCCTGGCCGCATGTGCCTCCAGCGACCGGGACTCCGGCGGCGGGGAGGGCGGCGAGGCACAGTCCGGCGGCACCCTCGTCTTCGGTGCCACCTCCGACCCCGTGATGCTGGACCCGGCCTTCGCCAGCGACGGTGAGACCTTCCGGGTCATCCGGCAGATCTACGAGGGGCTGCTGACCAACGAGCCCGGAGGCACGGACCCCGTTCCGGCTCTCGCCGAGGACTGGGAGGCCAGCGAGGACGGGCTCGAGTACACCTTCAGCCTGCGCGAGGGCGTGCAGTTCCACGACGGCACCGACTTCAACGCCGAGGCGGTCTGCTTCAACTTCGAGCGCTGGTTCAACTTCGAGGGGCTGGCGCAGAGCCCCAGCGCCTCGACCTACTACCAGGACGTCTTCGGGGGCTTCGCCAGCACGCCGGAGACCCCCAACATCTATGCCGGGTGCGAGGCGTCCGACGAGACCACCGCGGTGATCCGACTCAACCGGGTGACGAGCAAGTTCCCGGCCGCCCTGTCCCTGCCCGCCTTCTCGATCGCGAGTCCGACCGCGCTCCAGGAGTACGACGCCGACAACCTCTCCGGCAGCGAGGACGCGCTCACCTATCCGGCCTACGCCCTGGAGCACCCGGTGGGCACCGGTCCGTTCCGGTTCGAGAGCTGGGACCGCGGCAACGGCGAGGTCACCATCGTCCGCAACGAGGACTACTGGGGCGACGCCGCGCTGCTCGACGAGATCATCTTCCGCGCCATCCCCGACGGGAACGCCCGGCGGCAGGAGCTGCAGGCCGGCTCGATCGACGCCTACGACTTCGTGGCCCCGGCGGACTACCAGACCCTCGAGGACGAGGGCCTGCAGATCCTGGTCCGTGACCCGTTCAACGTCCTCTACCTGGGGATCAACGGCGGGGGCATCCCGGACTCGGGCGCCAACCCGGCGCTGCAGGACATCCGGGTGCGCCAGGCGATCGCACACGCCATCGACCGCGAGACGATCGTGAACTCGCTGCTGCCCGAGGGCGCCGAGGCGGCCACCCAGTTCATGCCGCCGACCGTCGACGGGTGGACCGAGGACGTCACCACCTACGACTACGACCCCGACCGCGCTCGCCAGCTGCTCCAGGAGGCCGGTGCCGAGGGGACGACGCTGCGGTTCTTCTACCCGACCGAGGTCAGCCGGCCCTACCTGCCGGACCCGGCCGCGATGTTCCAGGTGATCAACCAGAACCTCACCGACGCTGGGTTCACCATCGAGCCGACCGCGCTGCCGTGGAGCCCGGACTACCTCAACGTCGCGCAGGCCGGCGGCGCTGACATCCACCTGCTCGGCTGGACGGGCGACTACAACGACGCCTACAACTTCATCGGCACGTTCTTCGCCGCGAAGGCCGACGGCCTGGCGAAGGCGGAGTTCGGGGCCTTCAACAACCCGGAGATCTTCCAGACCCTGGCCGAGGCCGACCAGGAGCCCGAGGCGAGCCGCCGCACCGAGCTCTACCAGGAGGCCAACCGGCTGATCATGGACTACCTGCCGGGTGTCCCGATCTCGCACTCCCCGCCGGCACTGGCGGTCGCCGAGAACGTGCAGGGCCTCGAGCCCAGCCCGCTGACCGCCGAGGTCTTCTCGACGGTGTCGATCAGCGACTGAGCTCCACCGCCGGCCGCGCCGGGGCAGGCCCGTCCTGTCCCGGCGCGGCCGGTCCCGTGTCCGGTCGTGCCCCGTCGTGGAGAGGTGACCCGAGCGCGTGCTCCGCTTCATCGTCCGGCGGCTCCTCCAGCTGATCCCGATCCTGCTGGGGCTGTCCGTGCTGCTCTTCGCCTGGCTGCGCGCCCTGCCCGGGGGGCCGGCCCAGGCCGCCCTGGGTGAGCGCGCGACGCCCGAGGCGATCGCCCGCTACAACGAGCTGTTCGGGCTCGACCAGCCGCTCTACGTCCAGTACCTGCGCTTCCTCGGCCGCGCCGTCCAGCTCGACTTCGGCAACTCCTCCCGCACCGGGCGCCCGGTCACCGAGGAGTTCCTCGAGCGGATGCCCGGCACCATCGAGCTCACGGTCTTCGCGATGGTGTTCGCGATCGGCGTCGGCATCCCGCTGGGCTACCTGGCCGCCCGCAAGCACGGCAGCTGGCTGGACTCGGCGTCGGTCATCGGCTCGCTGCTCGGCGTCGCGATCCCGGTCTTCTTCCTCGCCTACCTGCTGCGCCTGCTGTTCGCCGTGGAGCTGGGCTGGCTGCCCGGCTCGGGACGCCAGGAGGTGCGCATCGACGCCACCCGCGTCACGAACTTCTACGTCCTCGACGGCCTGCTCACCCGGGAGTGGGACGCCGCCTGGGACGCCTTCCTGCACCTGGTGCTGCCGGGCATCGCGCTGGGCACCATCCCGCTGGCGATCATCGTGCGGATCACCCGGGCCTCGGTCCTCGACGTGGTGAACGAGGACTACGTGCGCACGGCCAACGCCAAGGGGCTGGCGACGGCGACCGTCCGGCGGCGGCACGTCCTGCGCAACGCGCTGCTGCCGGTGTCGACGACGATCGGCCTGCAGACCGGGCTCCTGCTCTCCGGTGCAGTGCTCACCGAGACCGTGTTCGCGTTCGGCGGCGTCGGCTCGGCCATCTTCGACTCGATATTCGCCCGGGACTTCGCCGTCCTCCAGGGCTTCATCCTCATGCTGTCGGTGATGTATGTGCTGATCAACCTGCTCGTCGACATCTCGTACGGCCTGCTCGACCCGCGGGTGCGCGTCCGATGACCGCGGTCGGCGACGTCCGGCGGCGGCGCATCGACGAGCTCGCCGCCCGCGCGGGTCAGGTGCCCGAGGGCGAGGGCGGCCTCTCGCTGACCCGCAGCGCCTTCCGCCGGCTGCGGCGCGACCCCGTGGCCATCGCCGGCGCGATCATCGTCGTCGTCTTCCTGCTGGTCGCGGCCTTCGCCCCGCTCCTGGCCCCGCGCGACCCCCTGACGCAGTACCTGCTCAGCGAGATCCGGCCGGGTTCCATACCCGGCAGCCGCGAGGGCTTCCCGCTGGGCGTGGACAACCTCGGCCGCGACCTGCTCAGCCGGCTGATCGTCGGGTCCCGGCAGTCGCTGCTCATCGGCGTGGTCTCCACGCTGCTCGGCGCCGCAGTCGGCATGGCGCTCGGCGTGCTGGCGGGTGCGTTCGGCGGCTGGGTGGACACCGTCGTCATGCGGTTCGTCGACATCCTGCTGTCGCTGCCCAGCCTGCTGATGGCCATCAGCATCTCGGTGCTCCTCGGGGCGAACCAGTGGGCGCTGATGATCGCCATCGCGGTCACCCAGGTGCCGGTCTTCGCCCGGCTGCTGCGCGGGTCGATGCTCGCCCAGCGCGACAGCGACTACGCTCTCGCCGCGCGGGCCCTGGGCGTCCGCCGCGGCCGCATCGTCTTCGGCCACGTGCTGCCCAACTCGCTGTCGCCGGTGATCGTCCAGGCGACGCTGTCGCTGGCGACGGCGATCATCGAGGCGGCCGCGCTGTCCTTCCTCGGCCTGGGCGACCCCGATCTCGCCCGTCCCGAGTGGGGCGCCATGCTGTCCAACGCCCAGGCGTTCCTGTCCATCCGGCCGGAGCTGGCCATCTACCCGGCCCTGTGCATCGTCGTCGTCGCCCTGGGCTTCACGCTGCTGGGCGAATCACTGCGCGAGGCCCTCGACCCGAAGTTCCGGAGGTGACCGGGTGACCATCGAGTCGATGCCGTCCCGCGACGCGGGCGCCCCCGGTGCCCCCGTCCTCGACGTCGACGGGCTCACCGTCACCTTCACGCGCAGGGGCGAGCAGTCCACCCGCGCCGTCGACGGGGTCAGCTTCTCCGTCGCGCCGGGGGAGACCGTGGGCCTGGTCGGGGAGTCCGGCTGCGGCAAGTCGGTGACCTCGCTGGCGGTCATGGGGCTGCTGCCCAGCCGCGGCGTTCAGGTCGGCGGCTCGGTGCGGCTGGACGGCCAGGAGTTGATCGGCGCCCCGGACCGGACGCTGCGCCGGCTGCGCGGCGCGGACATGGCCATGGTGTTCCAGGACCCGCTGTCGTCGTTGAACCCCACGGTGCCCATCGGCACCCAGGTCACCGAGGTCCTGCTCGAGCACCGGGAGATGTCGAAGAAGGAGGCGGCCGACGAGGCCACCCGCCTGCTCGACCGCGTCGGCATCCCCGACCCCGGCCGCCGGCTCAAGGAGTACCCGCACCAGCTCTCCGGCGGCATGCGCCAACGGGCGCTCATCGCGATGGCGCTGGCGTGCGCCCCGCGCCTGCTCATCGCCGACGAGCCGACCACCGCCCTCGACGTCACCATCCAGGCGCAGATCCTCGAGCTGCTCCGCGAGCTGGTGGTCGACTCGGGCACAGCGCTGGTGATGATCACCCACGACCTCGGCGTGGTCGCCGGGCTCTGCGACCGGGTGCACGTCATGTACTCCGGCCGGATCATCGAGTCCGCCGACCGTCACGAACTGTTCGCGCGGCCCCGCCACCCCTACACCGGCGGGCTGCTCGCCTCGGTGCCACGGCTCGACGGGGCCCGCGGCGCACCGCTGCACCCGATCCGCGGCTCCGCCCGCGACGTCATCCCCTGGGCCGAGGGGTGCGCGTTCGCCCCGCGGTGCGACAACGCCCAGGACGACTGCCTCACCGAGGTCGCCGGCAGCACCGTGGCGCTCGAGGACGACGGTCCCGGCCGCGAGCTGCGCTGCCGCCACCCCCTGCAGCACCCGAGGTCCCCGGCCGGGGCCACCGCGTCCGGAGCCGCCCGATGACCGCCGTCCCCGCCGCCGACCCCCTCCTGCGGGTCGAGGGCCTGCAGGTGTACTTCCCGATCAAGCGCGGCCTGGTCGTCGACCGCACCGTGGGCCACGTCCGCGCCGTCGACGGCGTCGACCTGAGTATCGACCGCGGCACCACCTACGGGCTGGTGGGGGAGTCCGGCTGCGGCAAGTCCACGCTCGGCCGCGCCGTCCTGCGCCTGGTCGAGCCCACCGCGGGGAAGGTCGTCTTCGACGGCACCGACGTCGCCTCGCTCCAGGGTGAGCCGCTGCGGACGATGCGCCGCCGGATGCAGATGGTGTTCCAGGACCCGCTGGGCAGCCTCGACCCCCGGCAGAACGTCGAGTCGCTGCTGTCCGAGCCGCTGCACGCGCACGGCCTGGGCGGCGGCAGGCGCGGCATCGCCGAGCGGATCCGCACCCTGCTCGACGCCGTCGGGCTGCCCTCGGCGGCGCTGCGCCGCTACCCGCACGAGTTCTCCGGCGGCCAGCGCCAGCGCATCGGCATCGCCCGCGCCATCGCGCTCGAGCCCGACCTGCTCATCGCCGACGAGCCGGTCTCCGCGCTCGACGTCAGCGTCCAGGCGCAGGTGGTCAACCTGCTCGAGGAGCTGCAGGAGCGGCTCGGTCTGACCTACCTGGTCATCGCGCACGACCTCGCCGTGGTGCGGCACATCAGCGACGTCGTCGGCGTCATGTACCTGGGGTCGCTGGTCGAGCAGGCGCCCTCCGACGTCCTGTACACCGAGCCGCTGCACCCCTACAGCCGGGCGCTGCTGAGCGCCGTCCCGGTGCCCGACCCGGTGGTCGAGGAGAGCCGCGAGCGCATCCTGCTGGCCGGCGACCTCCCCTCACCGGCCAACCCGCCCAGCGGCTGCCGGTTCCACACCCGGTGCCCCTGGCGGCAGGAGACCCGCTGCGACGACGAGGTCCCGGCGCTGCGCGAGCTGGGCACGGGGCACCTGGTGGCCTGCCACTGGGCCGAGGAGATCCGCGACGGCCTGCTGCAGCCCCGGTCGGCCGAGGAGGTGGCCGCCACCCAGGGCGTCAGCGTGCGCCCGACGGGGGTGGCCAACCCGGAGTCCGACGCGCTGGTGCAGGGCGTCGACGAGCCGATCGAGTGGCGCTGAGCGCACCACTCCTGCGGGCGCGCGGCAGGTGCCCGCGAGGCCTCACTCCACGACGACGTCGTCGCCGCGGCGCAGGGCCTTCCTGACCCGCAGCCGCAGGAGGTGCGCGTAGCCGCGGACGAGCTGGGTGTAGCCCGGGGTCGGCCCGTGGTAGCCGAGGAAGCCGCGCGGGCCCTCGACCATGTCCCCGGTGCGGACGTCGTAGCGCGCCTGGTGCCACGGGCAGACCAGGCAGCCGTCGGCGTCCAGTGACCCCTCCGACAGGTCGGCGAGCTGGTGGCGGCAGCGGCGGGAGAGGGCGGAGTACTCCCCGTCGCGGTTGACGACGGCCCACTTCCCGGCCCGGCCCACCGTCCCCGGGGGCAGCCGGTCGGCGGGGATGCGGTCGGACTGGCTCACGGGGGTCCTCCTGGGCTCGGGGCGCGGTCGGGAGCCCACTACCCGGTGGTGCGCGTCCTACCCTGGGCGGCCGCTCCGGCGGCGACTCCCTCGTGCCCGACCTAGGGTCGGTCCGTGCGCCGGATGGTGGGAGTCCTCGCGGTCGCGGCGGCCCTCGTGCTCGCCGGCGGCGGCCCGGCGCTGGCCGAGCAGCCGTTCTCCGTGCCCGGTGAGGTGACCGACGTCGCCGGCGTGCTCGGCGGGGACGCCGCCCGGGTCCAACAGGCCGTCGACGACCGGCAGGCCGACGACGGCACGCAGGTCTTCGTCGTCTACGTGTCCTCCTTCGACGGCATCCGCTCCGGCGACTGGGCCCTGCAGACGGCGGAGGCCTCGGGTCTGGGCCGGACCGACGTGCTGCTCGCCGTGGCCGTCGGCGACCGGCAGTACGGCTACTGGGTCGACGACGCGTTCCCGCAGAACACCGACGAGATCGACTCGTTCCTCGCCACCGACGTCGAGCCCGAGCTCGCCGCCGACGACTGGGGCGGGGCGGCGGTGGCCTTCGCCGAGGGCATCGGCGGCTCCTCCGGCGCGGGCGGGTCGGACAGCGGGTCGGGGAGCGGGTCCGGCGCGGTGACCGCGGCGGTGCTCGGCGGGGTCGCGGTCGTCGGCACCGGTGCCTACCTGGTGTCCCGCTCGCGGCGCCGGCGCGGGACACAGCCACCGCCGGCCACCCGGCTGGAGCGGCCCGACCCGCACGCCGGCGTGCCCACCGAGGAGCTGCAGGGCCGGGCCAGTGCCGCGCTGCTCGACCTCGACGAGGCGGTGAAGACCTCGCAGCTCGACCTCGACTTCGCCAGGCTGCAGTACGGCGAGGCGGCGGTGGCCGGGTTCACCGAGGCGCTGGGGCAGTCGCGGCAGGAGCTGACCCGGGCGTTCTCGCTCCGTCAGCGGCTCGACGACGAGGTGCCGGAGGACGAGCCGACGCGGCGGGCGCTGCTGGCCGAGATCCTGCAGCTGACCTCGACCGCCGACGCCCGGCTCGACGAGCAGGCCCAGGCCTTCGAGCAGCTGCGCGACCTCGAGCGGACCGCGCCCCAGGTCCTGGAGGGGCTCGCCGCGCGGATCACCGCGCTGCACGGCCGGCTCCCCCAGGACGAGCAGCGGCTGGCCCGGCTGCGGCAGCGCTACGCGGCCGCCGCGCTGGCGCCGGTCGCGGACAACGTCGAGCAGGCCCGGGCCCGGCTGGCCGCTGCCGAGCACGAGGCGGCGGAGGCCCGCGCCGCGCTGGACGCCGGACGGTCCGGGGAGGCGGTGGGCGACCTGCGCGCGGCCGAGGACGCCGCCGCCCAGGTGGGCACGCTGCTCGACGCCGTGGGCCGGCTCGAGCGCGACCTGGAGGACGCGGCCGCCCGCCTGCCCGCCGTCCGCGCCGAGACCGAGGAGGACCTCGCCGAGGCCCGCGCGCTGGTGGCCGCCGGGGACGCCGGCGGGCTGCGGCCGCAGGTCGCCCGCGCCGAGGCCGGGCTGGCCACCGCCGACGAGGCGATGGCCGCCGTCGGGGGAGCGCTGCCCGACCCGCTCACCGCGCTGCGCCGGCTCGAGGAGGCCGACCTCGCGCTGGAGCAGGCGCTGGCCGTGGCGCGCGACGCGCAGACCCGTGCCCGCCGGGCGGCCGCCGCGCTGGACCAGACCCTGCTGCGCGCCCGGTCGACGGTGGCCGCGGCCGCCGACTTCGTCGCCACCCGGCGCGGCGCGGTCGGGCCCGAGGCACGCACCCGGCTGGCCGAGGCCCAGCGCCACCTCGACGCCGCGGTGGGGATCGGCGGCTCGGATCCCCAGGCCGCGTTGCAGGAGGCGCAGCTGGCCGACCAGCTCGCCCAGCAGGCGCTGCAGTACGCGCAGTCCGACGTGTCGGCCTGGTCGTCGGGCTACGGCGGTGGGTACGGCGGCGGCTACGGGCCCGGCTACGGGCCCGGCCACGGGCCCGGCCACGGCGGGGAGTACGGCGGCCGCGGTGGGGTGGACCTGGGCAGTCTCGTGCTCGGCGGCATCCTCGCCGGGGGCATGCGCGGCGGCGGGTTCGGCGGCTACGGCGGCGGGTTCGGCGGGGGGCTCGGTGGCGGGCGCGGTGGCGGGTTCGGCGGCGGGGGCCGGCCGCGCGGCGGCGGCTTCGGCGGTTCCCGCAGCCGCGGCCGGTCCGGCGGCGGCCGCTTCTGACGCCCGTTCGTGTGCACTTCCGCGGAAGTGCACACGAGGGGTCTGCCGGAGTGTCGGTGCCCGGTGGGACGGTGCCCTCCCCACCCCGAGGAGGAACCATGCCCACCCGGAACACCCCCTGGCCCGACGGCACTCCCTGCTGGGTCGACTACGGCGCTGCCGACGTCGAGGCCGCCAAGTCCTTCTACGGCTCGTTGCTGGGCTGGGAGTGGACGGCGGACTCGCCGGAGTTCGGCGGCTACGTCAACGCGCTCAAGGACGGGCGCCAGGCCGCCGGCCTCGGTCCGCTGATGGAGCCGGGCGCCTCGCCCTCGTGGACGACGTACTTCGCCGCGAGCGACGCCGCGGCCACCTGCGACCGCATCCGCGCGGCCGGCGGCACCGTCGTCGTCGAGCCGATGGAGGTCGGGCCGATGGGCACGATGGTCGTGGCGCGCGACCCGCAGGGGAACCAGTTCGGCCTGTGGCAGGCCGGCACCCACACCGGCGCCGAGGTCCACAACGAGCCCGGCTCGCTGGCGTGGAACGACGCCGCCGTCGACGACCCGGCCGCCGCGCAGGCCTTCTACTCCGCGGTGTTCGGCTTCCGCTTCGACGAGCTCGAGGGCATGGGCGGCTACGCGACCTTCGCCACCGACGAGCGCCCGCTGGGCGGGCTCGGCGGCGTGACCCCGGGGGCGCCGAAGGGCTGGACCACCTGCTTCTCCGTCGCGTCCACCGACGAGACGGTCGCCGCCGTCGAGGCCGCCGGTGGGAAGGTCACCATGGCCGCGCAGGACACCGAGTTCGGCCGGTTCGCCGTCGTCACCGACCCATGGGGCGCGGCCTTCTCTGTGATGCAGTGACGTCGTCGTGCTGAGGGAGGACCCGCTGCCGGAGGTCCTCCCTCAGCCGCGGACCTGGCCGTAGGTGTGCTCGGGACGGAAGCGGACCACCAGGCGGCGGTCGGCCACCATCGCCCGGCGGTAGTCGTCCCAGTCCCCGTGCTCGCCGGAGGCGCCGCGGTAGTAGGTGATCAGCTCCTCCACGGTGGCGTCGTGCGGGTCGGCCGCCACCGGGGTGAGCTCCGCGGTGCCCTCCACGGCCACCCAGGTCCAGAAGTCGTCCGACGAGACGTGCAGGGTCACCCGCGGGTCGGCCTGGAGGTTGCGGGTCTTGGCACGGTCGGCGGTCACCGACACCCGGAACAGCCGCTGCCCGGCGTCGTAGGCGTAGCCGACGTTGGACACCTGCGGCCGGCCGTCGCGCTTGACCGTGGCGAGGACCCCCCAGCGGCGCCCGGCCACGAAGTCGAGCATGCGGTCGTCGACGGTCATCGCACCCTCCCGCGGGCCTTGAGCGGCACCGACGGCAGCGCCGGCGAGAGCTGGCGCTCGTCGTCGGTGAACCCCGGGACGATCCCGAACCGCTCGTCCTCGGCGTTCCACCGCTCGGCGTACTCGACGATCTCCTCGCCGGAGCGGCCGACGAAGTTCCACCACATGACCAGCCGCTCCTCGAACGGCTCGCCGCCGAGCAACAGCAGCCGGGCGGGCGCGTCGGTCCGGATCCGCACCGACCGGCGTCCGGTGCCGAGGTAGAGCATCGCCCCGTGGCCCAGCGGCGCGCCCTCGACGTCGGCCCCGCCCGCGGCGCCGAGCAGGGCGTGCTCGAAGGCCGGCTCGAGCGGCACCTCGACGTCGGCCCCGGCGACGAGGTCGAGGTCGACGCCGACGATCGGGGTGTGCGCGGTGCCCGGCGAGGTGTCCCCGGCGAAGGAGCCCAGGAGCACCGTGGTGGTCAGCCCGTCGGAGGTCGTGCCGGGCAGGGTCGTGTGGTGCTCGAACGCCGGCGCGGTGTCGCGGGTGGCGTCGGGCAGCGCCACCCAGAGCTGCGCGCCGTGCAGGAACCGGGGGTGCGGCACCGGCGACTGCTCGGCGTGCGCGATGCCGTGCCCGGCGGTCATCAGCGCCAGCTCGCGCGGGCCGAACGTGACGTCGCTGCCCAGGGAGTCGCGGTGGTGGACCCGGCCCTCGATCAGCCAGGACACCGTCTGCAGCCCGGTGTGCGGGTGCGGGGTGACCTGCATGCCGGCGCTGCCGGACACGTCGTCGGGGCCGTAGTGGTCGACGAACGCCCAGGCGCCGACCATCCGCCGGCCGAGGGTGGGCAGCAGCCGCCGCACCGGGGTACCGGGGCCGAGCACGACCTCGCGGCCGGGCAGCAGGTCGAGGGCCGGGCCCGCGGGGGTCCCGTCGAGCCCGCCCAGCTCGCGCGGGACCGGCCGCGGTTCGGTGTCGCTCATGACCGGCTTCCTACTCCTGTCCGGCCTCGCCGTGGACCCCCGCGTGCGGGACGGTGGGGGCGGCGGAGCGCACTGCGGGGACCGAGCCGAGCCGCCCGGCGCGGAAGTCGTCGAAGGCCTCGACGAGCTCCTGCCGGGTGTTCATGACGAACGGGCCGTACATGGCGATCGGCTCGCGGATCGGCCGGCCGCCCAGGACGACGACGTCGAGCGCCGGGGTCCGCGACTCCTGGTGCACCGCGCCGCGGACGGTGACGGTGTCGCCGGGGCCGAGGACGGCGAGCTGCCCGGTGCGCACTGGCGCCCCGTCGATGCCCACCGAGCCCGCGCCGGAGAGCACGTAGACCAGCGCGTTGAAGTCCGGCCGCCACGGGATGTCGAGGGTGGCGCCGGGCGCGATCGTCGCGTGCACCATGGCCATCGGCGTGTAGGTGGAGCCCGGGCCGGTGTGCCCGCCGACCTCTCCGGCGATGACCCGCAGCAGGGCGCCGGCGTCGGGGCTGGCCAGCAGCACCGACTCCCGCGCGCGCAGGTCCTGGTAGCGCGGCTCGACCCACTTCTGCGCCCGCGGCAGGTTCACCCACAGCTGCAGGCCGTGGAACAACCCGCCGCTGGCCACCAGCGCCTCCGGGGGCCGCTCGATGTGCAGCACCCCGCCACCCGCGGTCATCCACTGGGTGTCGCCGTTGCTGATCGTCCCTCCGCCGCCGTGCGAGTCGGCGTGCTCGAAGGTGCCGTCGATGATGTAGGTGACGGTCTCGAAGCCGCGGTGCGGGTGCCAGGAGGTGCCCTTCGGCTCACCGGGCGCGTACTCGACCTCGCCCATCTGGTCCATGTGCAGGAACGGGTCGAGGTCGCGCAGGTCCACACCGGCGAAGGCGCGGCGCACCGGGAACCCCTCGCCCTCGAAGCCGGCGGGCGCCGTCGTCACCGAGCGGGTCCGGCGGCGGACGGTGCGCGGGGCGGGCAGCGGGACCCGAGGGAGTGTGGTGGTGTCCTCGACGGTCACGGCGGGCATGGCCGGCCTCCTCGTTGAGCGCTCAACTGGTGGCGACTGTAGCGCCGGACCGCCCTCGTGTCTTCCCGCGGACCGCCTCCGGTCAGGAGGCGCGTTCCCCGCGGTCGGCGCCGGCGGCGTCCGGCGGGCCGTGCTCGACGATGAGCGCGGTGTTGGCGACCTCGGCGTCGTCGAGGTGGACGGCGTCGCGCGGGTCGGTGGTGTCGAGCAGCCGTGTCTCGTGCCCGCGGCCGACGACGAGGACGACGTCGGCCGGGCCGGCGGCGCGGACCGCTGCGGAGATCGCCGCGCGCCGGTCGGGCACCGTCCGCACGGCCGCTCCACCGCCGAGCAGTCCGATCCGCAGCTCGCCGATGATCGCGGCCGGGTCCTCACCGTGGCTGCCCTCGTTGGTCAGCCAGACGACGTCGGCGGCCCGGGCCGACTCGCCGAGCCCCTGCCGCTTGGAGCGGTCGCGGCGGCCCCGCGCGCCGAGCACCAGGTGCAGCCGCCCGCCGGGGCCGCGCAGGTCGCGCGCGGTGGTGATCGCCGCGGCCAGGGCGCGCGGCGTGTGCGCGTAGTCGACGACGACGACCGGGCGCCCGGCCCCGCCGAGCACGGTGTTGCGCCCGCGCGGCGCGGCGACGCCCGCGAGCCCGTCGGCGATGGCGTCGGCCGGGACGCCGAGCGCCCGTCCGGCCGCCCACGCCGCGGCCAGGTTGGTCACGTGCACCCGCCCCACCAGCGGGCTGGACACCCGGTGCCCGCCGGTGTCGTCGCCGAGCAGCACCTCGGTGCCGGCCGCGCCGGTGCGCCAGCCGAGCACCCGGACGTCGGCGTCCGCGGCCGACCCCACCCGCGTCACCGGCACCGGCGCCTGGTCGGCCAGCCGCCGTCCCCAGGGGTCGTCGACGACGACGACGCCGGCCGCCGACCGGTCCCGCTCGAACAGCCGCGCCTTGCTCGACCAGTAGTGCTCGATCGTGCCGTGGTGGTCGAGGTGGTCCTCCTCGAACCCGGTGAACACCGCGACGTCGAAGCGGAGGCCGTCGATGCGGCCCATGTCCAGCGCGATGGAGGAGGCCTCGACGACCGCCCGCCGGGCGCCGGCCTCGACCATCCACCGCAGCAGCTCGTGCAGCTCGGGGGCCTCGGGCGTGGTCAGCGCCGTGCCTCGTGTCCGGCGGCCCACCGCCGCCCCGAGCGTGCCGACGACGCCGGTGGGGGTCCCGCCCGCCTCGAGGACGCCGCGGACCAGCGTGCTGGTGGTCGTCTTGCCGTTGCTGCCGGTGACGCCGACCAGGTCCAGCGCGTCGGCGGGGTCGCCAGCCAGCAGCGCGCCCAGCGGTCCGAGCTGCGCCCGCACCGACGACACCGACAGCGTGGGCAGCGCGACGTCGACCGGCCGGTCGGCCAGCAGGGCCGCGGCGCCGGCCCGGGCGGCCGCCGCGGCCCAGCGGTGCCCGTCGCTGGCCGCGCCGCGGACGCAGGCGAACAGCGAGCCGGGGACGACCCGCCGGGAGTCGGTGACCAGGCCGCGCACGAGCAGGCCGTCGTCCCCGCCCGACCGGGTGACCGGCCCGCCGGGGACACCCCGTGCGCGGTGCTCGACGGCCGACCAGCTCACCGCGGGGAGGTGCACCACCCGGACGATAGGCGGGGCGCGACCTTCTTGCAGGTCGACCGGTGGCGCACCGTCAACGGAGCAGGCGGGCGACCCCGGTCAGGCCCTCCTCGACGTCGGCGTCGGGCAGCACCTCGGTGCGCTCGGCCAGCCGGGGCCGCCACGCCGGGGGCGCCTGCTCCAGCCAGCCGGCGCCGGCGTCGGTCAGCCGGCCGTCGGAGCGCAGCGGCGCCCAGCCGCGCAGGAACCGCAGCCCCTCGGCGGCGGTGACCAGTGTCTGCGCCACGCCGCGGCGGCGGTACACCGGCTCCACGCTGACGGTGTCGACCAGGCCGGAGCGGGTCCACCAGCGCACCTCGGCGATGCGGTCGGTGGGGGCGACGCCGACGGCGGCCACCTCGTGCACCCCCACCAGCGAGCCGGGCCGGAAGGCGTTGCCGCGGAAGGCCAGCAGCGAGGTGCAGGGCACCGGGGAGGACGCGTGGTGCACCTCGGCGAACCAGATCGGCGGGCAGCGGTCGGAGATCTCGTCGGCGACGTCGATGCGGACGACCCGGCCGTCGGCGGCGCGGTGTCGCACGTCGACCTGCCAGCCGGCGGGACGGCGGCCCCGGGCGTCGACCGCGGTCATGTCGACCGGGGTGCCGTCGGGGAAGCGGTCGGAGTTGACGGCGACCAGCGAGTACTCGACCGGGCCGGGGCCGCGGCGCAGCAGCCGCGCCCACCACAGCGCCGTCGTCTCGGCGGCGGGCACGGGGAGCAGGGGTGCGGCCAGCGGGGGGACCGCCCGCAGGCGGGGGGTCGCCGGCGCCGGGACCGTCGCGTAGTGGGCCGCAGAGTGGGCCGCTGCCGTCGTGCTCATGTCGTCCTCCGCTCGTCCGCCCCGGGCACCCGGGGTGTGCTGGGGACGACTCTCCGGACGCCACTTGCGACGGCCTTGGGGTCCACTAGCGGCCGGTGTCAGGCGGTCGCCGGGCGCCGTCGCGGTCCGGCGATACTGGGGTCCTCATGACCTGGACCCGCCGGTGAGCGCCCCGCTGAACCTGCTCAACCTCGAGCGGGTGTCCAAGGCCCACGGCACGACCGTGCTGCTCGACGACGTCTCGCTCGGCGTCGCGGCCGGGGAGCGGATCGGCGTCGTCGGGCGCAACGGCAGCGGCAAGTCCACCCTGCTCGGTGTCCTCACCGGTCGCGAGGAGCCCGACAGCGGGCGGGTCACCCGCCGCGGCGACCTCGCCGTCGGCACCCTCGACCAGTCCGGCACGCTCCCGCGGGGGACGACCGTGCGCGACGTCGTGCTGCCGGCCGGTCTGTTCGCCGCCGAGCACGAGTGGGCCGCCGACGCGCGGGTCCGCAGCGTGCTGACCGGTCTGGAGCTCGACCGGCTGGGCCTCGACAGCCCGGTGGCGCCGATGTCGGGTGGCGAGCGGCGCCGGGTCGCGCTGGCCGCGCAGCTCATCCGCCCGCTGGACCTGCTGGCCCTCGACGAGCCGACCAACCACCTCGACGTCGAGGGCGTCGCGTGGCTGGCCGACTTCGTCACGCGGCGGGTGGGCGCGCTGGTGGTCGTCACCCACGACCGGTGGTTCCTCGACGAGGTGTGCACGCAGACCTGGGAGGTCGCCGACGGCGCGGTGCACTCCTACGAGGGCGGCTACGCGGCCTACACCCTGGCCCGCGCCGAGCGGGCCCGGGTGGCGGCGGCCACCGAGGAACGACGCCTCAACCTCGTGCGCAAGGAGCTGGCCTGGCTGCGCCGCGGCCCGCCCGCGCGCACCAGCAAGCCGCGGTTCCGGATCGAGGCCGCCGAGGCGCTCATCGCCGACGAGCCGCCGCCGCGGGAGACCGTGCAGCTGGAGGGCTTCGCCGCCCGGCGACTGGGGCGGACGGTGTACGACGTCGAGGACGTCGACCTCGCCGTGCCCTCCGACGCCGGACCGCGACCGCTGTTCCGCGACCTGACCTGGCACGTCGGTCCCGGCGACCGGATCGGCGTGGTCGGGGTGAACGGGGCGGGGAAGACCTCGCTGCTGCGGATGCTGGTCGGCGAGGTGGAGCCCGACCGCGGCCGGGTGGTGCGCGGGCAGACCGTGGCGCCGGCCTACCTGTCCCAGCACGTCACCGAGCTGCCCGCCCGGCTGCGCGTGCTCGAGGCGGTCCAGGAGGTCGCCCGGATCGCGCGGATCGGCCGGCAGGAGGTGTCGGCGTCGTCGCTGGCCGAGCGGTTCGGCTTCCCGGCGTCGCGGCAGTGGACGCCGGTGGGCGACCTCTCCGGCGGAGAGCGCCGGCGGCTGCAACTGCTGCGGCTGCTCATGGCCGAGCCCAACGTGCTGCTGCTCGACGAGCCCACCAACGACCTCGACATCGACACGCTCACCCAGCTCGAGGACCTGCTCGACGGCTTCCCCGGCACCGTGCTCGTCGTCAGTCACGACCGGTACTTCGTCGACCGGGTGTGCGACTCGGTGGTGGCGCTGATGGGCGACGGCTCCCTGGCCGCGCTCCCCGGCGGCGTCGAGGAGTACCTCGCGCGCCGGGCCGCCGGCGAGGCGGCCCTGCCGTCGGCGGCCGCCGGGCCCGCCCCGGCCGCGGCTCCCGCCCCCGCGGGCCCGTCGGCGGCCGAGGTGCGCGCCGCCCGCAAGGAGGCCGCCCGGCTCGAGCGCCGGCTGGAGCGGCTCGGCGCCGAGGAGGAGCGGCTGCACGCCGACCTCGCGGCCGCGGCCACCGACCACGCGCGGGTGCTGGAGCTCGACGCCCGGCTGCGGGCGCTGCACGCCGAGAAGGAGCAGGTCGAGACCGACTGGCTGGCCGCCGCGGAGCTCGCCGAGGGCTGACCCGCGTCCTCCCTCACCGCAGCGGGGGGGGGGGGGGGGGGGGGGGGGGGGGGGGGGGGGGGGGGGGGGGGGGGGGGGGGGGGGGGGGGGGGGGGGGGGGGGGGGGGGGGGGGGGGGGGGGGGGGGGGGGGGGGGGGGG